>NZ_QEQT01000101.1:0-152582 GCF_003311655.1 Prauserella sp. PE36
GCCACGGCGGGGTGAGCGCCGTGGCGCGGACCGGCCTCAGGCTGCGGCGCCGAACCACCTCGGCAGGTGGTCGAGCAGGTCCTGCTGGTCCTCTCCGGCCCAGGCCACGTGGCCGTCGGGCCGCAGGAGCACGGCCGGTGCGTTCAGCTCCTCGCTGACGTCGACGACGTGGTCGACGCGGTCCGCCCAGCCGGCCACCGAGAGCCGGCCGGTCTGGTCGAGCAGCAGCCCCCGACCACCGTGCATCAGCTCGTAGAGGCGGCCCCGCTTCAGTTCCACGTCCCGCAGCCGCCCGCCGAGCAGCTCGTGTCCCTCGCCGAAGTCGTAGCGAACGCCGATCGCGGTGATCTTCTCGATCAGGTGCCGGTTCACCTCCTCGAAGTCCATCAGCTCCGCCACCAGTCTGCGCACGGCCTGTGGGCCGGGCGCGGTGGACATCAGCTCCATCTGCGCGCGGGTGTTGTCGAGGACGTCCTCGGCCACCGGGTGCCGTTCGGCGTGGTAACTGTCGAGCAGCCCTTCCGGCGCCCAGCCTGCCACCGCTGCGGCCAGCTTCCAGCCGAGGTTGAACGCGTCCTGGAGGCCGAGGTTGAGGCCCTGCCCGCCGACCGGTGGATGGATGTGCGCGGCGTCGCCCGCCAGGAACGCCCGGCCGGTCCGGTAGCGCTCGGCCTGCCGCGTGGCGTCGCCGAAGCGGGACAGCCAGCGCGGCGAGTGCACGCCGAAGTCGGTGCCGGCGATCGCCCTCAGCTGGTGCCTCACCTCGTCGAGTGTCGGCGGGACCGAGCGGTCCTCGGCCACCCCCTCGGCGGGCACGACGACGCGGTACGCCCCGTTCCCGAGCGGTCCGACACCGAACCGCTTCTGGGTCCTGCGGACCTCGGCCACCACTTCCGCCACCGTCTCCGGCGGCACGCCCACCTCCAGCTCACCCAGCAGCGTCTCGACCCTGGCCGGCTCACCGGGAAAGCCGACCCCGAGCAGCTTCCGCACCGTGCTGCGGCCTCCGTCGCAGCCGACGAGGTAACGCGAGCGCAGCCGCGTGCCGTCCGCCAGCTCCGCGGTCACCCCTTCGTCGTCCTGGCTCAGCCCGGTCAGCTCGCAACCGCGCCGGATCTCGGCACCGACCTCGGTTGCGTACTCCTCCAGCAGGCGATCGGTGACCGTTTGCGGGAGGCCGAGCACGTAGCCGTGCGCGGTGTCCAGCCGTTCGGGCGAGGGCTTGTCGATGCCGGCGAAGAACCCTCCGACCGGGTACCGCGTGCCGCGGGCGAGGAACCGTTCCAGCAGCCCTCGCTGGGCCAGCACCTCGATGCTGCGCACGTGCAGGCCGAGTGCGCGGACCACGGGGGTCGGTTCCGTCTCCTTGTCGAGCACGAGCACGTGCACGCCCCGCAGCCGCAGCTCACCGGCCAGCATCAGGCCGGTCGGCCCGCCTCCGGCGATGATCACGTCGTACATGTGGCCCCCTGATTGTCCCTGCGATCGCCTGTCGGCCGGAGATTCTGCGCCACGGACCGGGTCTTGCCGCAAGACCCTGGGTGCGCTATATGTTGAGAGTGGCAGGGAGTCGACGAGACCCCTGCCTTTTTCGTCCGGTGTGGACGACGGGAACACTCCGGCGTCACGCGAACGCACGACTCGCGGGCGGTGCTACGCGCGTGTCGCGGCGGCGTGCTGGCGGGCGCCTCGCGTCCACGGCCACGTCATGAGCGCCCACACCCCGAGCACGAGTACGACGATCGAGAGCACGTACCACGGCCACGGGCCGAGCACGTCCACGAGCGACACCGACTCGGGTGCGCGGTTCAGGTAGCCGTAGTTGGTACCCGCGAACGCGTTGAACACCATGGCGACCGCGGCCCATCCCGCCGTGACGGTGACGGAGAACCAGTAGCCGCGCCAGTCCGGAACCCGGCCCACGCCCCAGGTGAGGTAGACCGCGGCCCAGATGACGAGCAGATGCACTCCCCAGAACGCCACGAACGTGCGTGACGGGAAGTCCGGCCCGGTCAGCACGGGGAAGAACAGGGCCTGCGTGCTCAAGGTCAGGCACCAGAAGTACGTCAGCGCGCACGGCCATGGCCTGCGGGTCCACAGCGCGTAGGCGGCGACCGGGCCCGCGAGGTCGGACAGGTGCAGCGGGATCCAGTTCACCACCTCGCGGACGGTGATCACCGAGTAGGTCTGCACCACCAGCACCGCGGCCACCACGGCGACGGCGAAGGCACGGCTCAGGCGGCGTTCCGCCGGGGTGCCGCGCTGCCTGCGGCCGGCGAGGACCAACGCCGCGGCCCCCGCCGCGAACACGGCGAGGACCAGCCAGTGCGACAGGCCGTACGCGGAGAACTCGCCGTCAGCCACCGGTTCCTCCAGCCGGGTCGTTCACTGTCGATGGTGCCACGGCGGCGATGTGACTGGAACTCTCGCGCGGACCGTCAGGCGTGGTCCCGATGGGTGAAGAGGCGGTCCACGTGGTAGCGCAGCACCGCCTCCGCTGAGGCCGCCGTTCGCTGGCCGACGAGCACGCTGGTGCCCAGCCCGTGGGTCAGCGCCAGCAGGCGCGCGGCCTCCGCCGCGGGATCCGTGTCCTCGGCCAGCTCTCCGGCCGCCTCGCGCAGTGTCGCCGTCAGCTGTTGTTCGAGCCGCCTCGGCCCGGCGACGAACGGCTGCGCGGCCAGGTCCGGCTCGGTCATCGCGAGCACCGCGTACGACGTCCAGACCAGGTGGAACGCGCGGCTGCGCTCGTCGGTCGGCAGCGCCTCGGCGAGCAGGGCCTCGACGAACCGCCGCGCGGGCACGGGGCCGGATAGGCCGGCGAGGCGTTCCCGCCACCGTGCGTGGCTCGCCTCCTCCAGGTGCAGCAGCGTCGCGTGCAGCAGGGCGGCCTTGGTCTCGAAGTAGTACTGCACGAGCCGCAGCGACACCCCTGCCTCGGCCGCCACCGCCCGCATCGTCACGGCGTGCAGGCCCTCGCGCGCCGCGAGCCGGACCAGCGCCTCGGCGATCGTGGCACGCCGCTGAGCGTGGTCGACGGTCCTCGGCATACTCGCCTCCTTTGTGATACCGATGTATCATAACGGGACCGGCGAGACCGAGGTGCGGACATGACGGAACGCAAGCCGCCCGGCGTCAGCTTCGAGTCGTGGGTAGAGAAGCAGATCCGGGAAGCGCAGGAACGGGGCGAGTTCGACGACCTGCCGGGAGCGGGCAAACCGCTGCCCGGACGCGACCGGCCCGTCGAGGAGCAGTGGTGGCTGCGGGACTACCTGCGGCGCGAGGGCCTGCCCTCGGACGCGTTGCTGCCCACCCCGCTGCAACTGCGCAAGGAGGCCGAGCGGCTGCCGGAGACGGTCGCGTCCCTGCGCTCGGAGGAGGCCGTGCGCGAGGCGGTCAGCGCGCTGAACCGGCGCATCGTGGACTGGCTGCGCGCGGGCACGGGTCCGCGCGTGCACGTCGCGCCCGTGGACGCCGACGAGATCGTCGCAGGCTGGCAGGCCGCGCGGACTCCGCCTCCGGCCGCGCCCTCGGCGCCGGAGGCGGAGGAGCGGTCACGGCGCGAACGGTGGTGGCGCCGACGGCGCTGAGCATTACGCCGTCGGCGAAAGTCCCAGGAAGCCGTTTCGCCGCAAGCGAATCCGGTGTCCATGCACTGTGGACGATCGGCTCACTGCTCTAGCGTCCGCGGCATGACACAGGCACACCAATCTCCGGCGACGCTCTCCGACGCGGTCTACGACCGGCTCCTGCGACAGCGGATCATCGTGCTCGGGCAGGAGGTGGACGACGACGTGGCCAACCGCGTCACGGCGCAGCTGCTGCTGCTCGCCGCCGACGACCCGGAGGCCGACATCTCCCTCTACATCAACTCGCCCGGCGGTTCGGTGCCGGCCGGGATGGCCATCTTCGACACCATGGAGCTCGTCCGCTGCGACGTGGCGACGTTCGGGCTCGGCCTCGCCGCCTCGATGGGTCAGTTCCTCCTCTCGGCGGGCACCCCCGGCAAACGGCACGCCCTTCCGCACTGCCAGATCCTCATGCACCAGCCCTCCGCCGGGGTCGGTGGGACCGAGTCCGACATCCGCATCCAGGCGGAGATGCTGCGCGCGAGCAAGCGCGAGCTGGCCGGGCTCATCGCCACCCACACCGGGCAGCCCGTCGAGCGGATCGTCGCCGACTCCGACCGCGACCGGTGGTTCACCGCGAGCGAGGCACGGGGATACGGCTTCATCGACCGGGTGGTCGCGACCCGCGCGGCCGTCGAATCGTAGGCAGAAGGCGCTCACGCCTCGAAGCGGTCTTGAGCTCGACCCGTCGGGTCACAGCGGGACAGCCGGAACTTCGCCGGCCAGGGGTATCACCATCCGGGCTCCGACGCGCGCACTATGGAGGCGACGGCAACGACGCTGATGGGCTGACGGCGATGACGACGACGCTCGACGACACCGGGGCCGGGACGCCGCGCCGGGACGCGGCCGACCCGTTCCCGGCCCCGACCGCGCAGGGCGGCGAGTACCCCGAGGCCGCCTTTCTCGCGGGCAACCCGCTGGGCCTGCGGCCCGCCGCGACCAGGGCCGAGCTGCTGGGGGACCTCGACAGCCACGCCGTGCGCAGACAGGCCCGCTCCCACGGCCTCGACCCGGACGCCATCGTCGCGCGCCTGGGCCATTGCGGGGAGGTGCTCGACCCGCTCGCCCGCGAGGGCCACCCGGTGGCCACCGCGGAGGCGTGGCGGGTTTCCGGCCCGCCGATCCTCGCGACGGGTCCGGTGCGGACGTCGCTCTCGACCTTCGAGCAGATCGGCATGCCAGCGCTCCGGGCGCGCGGCTTGCGGCCGACCGGGTACCTGGCCGGGCTGCTCGACGCCGTCACCGCGACCCGCCCGCTCGCCCCGCGGGAGCCGCTCCGGCTCGGCGCCCGGCCATCGCCGCGCGCCGAGCGGGTGGGCGCTGACGAGCCGTCCCGGCGGACGCGCCTGGAGTGCGGCGTGGTCACCGGCGCGCGCGCCCGGCTCGTCGCGGAGGAACCATGACGGCGAGCGGAGACGTCGCGATCGTCGGCGCGGGGCTGACGGGCTGCCTGCTCGCCGGGTACCTCGCGCGCCGGGGCGAGCGTGTGGTGCTCTACGAGCGTCGCCCCGACCCTCGGCTGACCGGGGCCGAACGCGGGCGATCCATCAACCTCGCGCTGTCCGAACGGGGCATCGACGCCCTGCGCCGGGTCGGGCTCGACGGGAAGGTGCTCGCCGACGCACTCCCCATGCGCGGCCGGATGGTCCACTCCGCTGACGGCGTACTGGACTTCCAGCCCTACAG
The DNA here is from genome assembly GCF_003311655.1 of Prauserella sp. PE36. Lineage (NCBI taxonomy): Bacteria > Bacillati > Actinomycetota > Actinomycetes > Pseudonocardiales > Pseudonocardiaceae > Prauserella > Prauserella sp. PE36. Next base: position 5,316 of record NZ_QEQT01000101.1, read on the forward strand.
CGCCGAGGGCCGGCGGGCGATCAACTCGATCAGCCGCGGCGCGCTCAACAACGTCCTGCTCGACGCCGCGCAGGCGCTGCCGGAGGTGGAGGTGCGATTCGAGCACTGGCTGACCGGGCTCGACCCCGCCACGGGCGCATTGACGTTCGATACGCCCGACGGGCCGCTACGCGCCGGTGCCGCCGTGGTGCTCGGCGCCGACGGGGCCGGCTCGGCCGTGCGTGGCGAGCTGCTGCGCCACGCCGCGACCGCCGAGACGCTCGACTTCCTCGACTACGGCTACAAGGAGCTCACCATCCCGGCCGTGGGCGGCGAGTTCGCGCTCGATCCGGGCGCCCTGCACATCTGGCCGAGGGGCCGCTCGATGATGATCGCGCTGCCCAACCCGGACCGCTCGTTCACGTGCACGCTGTTCTGGCCCACCAGCGGCACCGAGTCGTTCGCCTCGCTGAGCAGCCCTGCCGCCGTTGAGCGGTACTTCACCGCGCACTACCCCGATGTCGTGCCGCTGCTGCCGCACCTGGTCACCGAGTACCGCGAGAATCCCGTCGGACTGCTCGGCACCGTGCGCTGCGCGCCGTGGCACGCGAGTGGCCGGGTGTGCCTGATCGGCGACGCCGCGCACGCCATCGTGCCGTTCTACGGGCAGGGTGCCAACTGCGCGTTCGAGGATGTCGTGGTGCTCGAACGGTGCCTCGACGACACCGGCGGCGACTGGAGCGCGGCGCTGCCGCTCTTCGACCGGGAACGCCGCGCCGACACCGAGGCGATCGCGGAGATGGCATTGGCCAACTTCGTCGAGATGCGCGACAAGGTCGCCTCGCCGCTGTTCAAACTCGGCAAGCGCGTCGAGCACGCTCTGGAGCGGGCACTGCCGGGACGCTACGCTTCCCGCTACGAGCTCGTGTCGTTCTCGACCGTCCCGTACTCGGCGGTGTGCCGCCGGGTACGCACCCAACACCGTCTGCTCGGCGCAGCGGTGGCCGGCGCGCTCGGCCTCGCGGGCGCCGTGACCGCACTCCGGAGGCGATCGTGACTGACACGCTGCGGCACTTCATCGACGGGGAGTTCACCGGCTCCGCCAAGGACTTCCCCAAACTCAGCCCCGTCACCGGCGAGATGCTGTGCCGGGTCGCCGAGGCCGGTGAGTCCGATGTGGACGATGCGGTCGCGGCGGCGAGGCAGGCGCTGCGCGGGCCGTGGGCGCGCACCACGGAGCTGGAGCGTGCGGCGGTGCTGCGCCGCGTCGCCGACGAGGCCGAGCGCCGCTTCGACGACCTCGTGGCGGCGGAGGTGGCCGACACCGGCAAGCCCGTGGATCAGGCCCGCACGCTCGACGTCCCGCGCGCGGCGGCGAACTTCCGCGCGTTCGCCGACATCGTCAGCGCGGCGGCGGGGGAGTCGTTCCTCACCGGCACCGCGGGCGGCGGCCGGGCCCTCAACTACGCCGTGCGCAAACCGGTCGGTGTGGTCGCCGTGATCGTGCCGTGGAATCTGCCGCTGCTGCTGCTCACGTGGAAGGTCGCTCCCGCGCTCGCGTGTGGCGACACCGTGGTGGTGAAACCCTCCGAGGAGACGCCGTCCTCCGCGGCGGTGCTCGCGGAGATCGTGCGCGACGCCGGGTTGCCGCCGGGCGTGTTCAACCTCGTGCACGGATTCGGGCCGGATTCGGCGGGGGAGTACCTCGTGCGGCACCCCGGTGTCGACGCGATCACGTTCACCGGCGAGTCCGCCACGGGCTCCACGATCGGCCGCTCGGCCGCCGACGGCGTCAAGGCCGTGTCGTTCGAGCTGGGCGGCAAGAACGCGGGCATCGTGTTCGCCGACGCCGACCTCGACGCCGCCGTGGCCGGCACCGTCCGCTCGGCGTTCACCAACGGCGGCCAGGTGTGCCTGTGCACCGAGCGGCTCTACGTGCAGCGCCCCGTGTTCGAGGAGTTCACCGAGCGGCTCGCCGCCCGCGCGAGGGAAGCCGTGTTCGGCTGGCCCACGGACCCCGGGCTCACCACGATGCCGCTGATCTCCAGGGACCACCGGGAGAAGGTGCTCGGCTACTACCGGCTCGCCCGCGACGAGGGCGCCGAGGTGCACGCGGGCGGCGACCACCCGGTGTTCGGTGACGCCCGCGACGGCGGCGCGTACGTGCGCCCGACCGTGCTCACCGGGCTCGGCGAGCACACCAGGACCAACCGCGAGGAGATCTTCGGCCCGGTGTGCCACGTGGCGCCCTTCGACGACGAGGACGAGGCCTATGCGCTGGCCAACGACAGCGACTACGGCCTCGCCGCGGCGGTGTGGACCCGCGACGTCGGCAGGGCCCACCGCGCCGGGTCCGCGCTCGACGTCGGGCTGGTGTGGGTCAACACGTGGTTCCTGCGTGACCTGCGCAGCCCTTTCGGCGGCACCAAGGCCTCCGGCATCGGGCGCGAGGGCGGGCTGCGCTCGCTGGACTTCTACACCGAGACCACCAACGTCTGCGTCGACCTCGGCTGAAAGGGGACCCATGGACGGCAACGGCGGCACCCGCGCCGCGCGCACGGTCGCGGGCAAGGCAAGGCCCCGCGGCCGGTACCCGCACGTGAAGGTCGCGAACGGGTTCGCGTTCCTCTCCGGCACCAGCAGCCGCAGGGCCGACAACACCATCGCGGGCGCCGACGTGGACGAGCTGGGCACCACCGCGCTCGACATCCGCGAGCAGACCCGCGCCGTCATCGGCAACCTCCGCGATGTGCTCGCCGAGGTCGGCGCCGGGCTGGAGGACCTGGTGTCGGTCACGACCTATCTGGTCTCGATGAACGACTTCGGCGGCTACAACGCCGTCTACGGCGAGTTCTTCGACGAGAACGGGCCCGCCAGGACCACCGTCGCGGTGCACCAGCTGCCGCATCCGCACCTGCTGATCGAGATGTCCGCCGTGGCCGTGCTGCCGCGGTCCACAATGGAGTAGGAGGACGACATGACCGAGACGACCGGCATCACCGCTCCCGTCCACTTTCCCGGCTGGCTCGAGCAGAACCAGGCGCTGCTGAAACCGCCGGTCGGCAACAAGCAGCTGTTCCCGGGGTCGCAGGACTTCATCGTGATGGTGGTTGGCGGGCCCAACGCGCGCACCGACTTCCACGTCGACCCGTACGAGGAGTTCTTCTACCAGATCAAGGGGAACATCCACGTCGACATCGTCACCGAGAACGGCGTGGAGCCCGTGCACATCCGCGAGGGCGAGATGTGGGTGCTGCCCCCGAACGTGCCCCATTCGCCGCAGCGGCCCGAGGCCGGCTCCATCGGTATCGTCATCGAGCGCATCCGCAAGGAGGGCACGCTGGAGAAGTTCCAGTGGTACTGCCCGAACTGCTCTGCGCTCGTGTACGAGGTCGAGCTGCAGGTGCGCGACATCGTGGCCGACCTGCCGCCGGTGTTCGAGGCGTTCTACGCCGACGAGCAGGCGCGCGTGTGCCGTGCGTGCGGCACCAAGCACCCGGGCAAGGGCTGATGCCGTCGCGAGTCCCCGCTCCAGCCCGCGAGTCCCCCGCTCAGGACGGCGAGTTGCGCGCTCAGGACGGCGAGTCCTGCACTCAGGACGGCGAGTTGTGCGTTCCGGCCGGATCAGTCCGCAGCCGACGCATCGAGATCGGTGTGCTCCGCGACCGTGCGGAAGATCTCGCCGCAGTACTCGACGATCTCCTCCTGGCTCGCCGAGAGCGTGCCGTCCAGCCACGACGTAAGGGTCTGGGCGAGGCCGCCGACCAGCAGCTCGGCGGTGATCTCGATCTGCGTGCTGGTGTGCACGCCGTAGAACTCGCGCGCCTGCAGGCCGAGCAGCCGCACGAACAGGCGGGTCGACTCGACGCGGCGCTCGCCGAGGACGGTGCCGCTCAGCGCGGGGGAGAACAGCAGCCGCCCGCGCCGCGGGTCCTCGGCGACTGTCCGCACGAGCGTGCCCAGCCCGGCCCGGATCTTCGCGCGCGCGTCCCGCGGAGCCGCGTTGACCGCCTCCAGGGTGGTCGCCGCGATGTTCTCCACCACGTGGTCGTAGACCGCGACCGCGAACGCGTCGCGATCGGGGAAGCTCTCGTAGAAGTACCTCGCCGCGAGTCCGGCCTGCCTGCAGACCCCGCGCACGCTGAGGTTCTGCTCGCCGTCGCGCGCGCCGAGCAGCTCCAGACCCGCTTCGATGAGCTGGGCCCTGCGCTCGGCTTGCCGGTCACTGCCCGTGACACCGCCATAGGTCCGCAGAGGTGTGGAGTCCATGCCGACCATCTTGACACCTCCGGGGAGAACGCGGTTGCATATCTGCTAACGGCCGTGAGCAGATGAAGGGGTCGCCGATGGACACCACCGCGAACAAGCCGGAGACGATGCTGGAAGTCCGTGACGACATGGTCATCGGTGCGGGGCTGATGGCCGGTGCGGCGAACATCATCATGCAGCTGGCGCGACCCGGGGTCGGGTACGGCGTGGTGGAGAGCAGAGTCGACGACGGCAACGTCTTCAAGCACCCGGTCAAGCGGACGCGGACCACGCTGACCTACCTCGCCGTGGCCACGCTGGGCACCGAGGAGGAGCGGCTGGCCTACCGGCGTGCGGTCGACAAGCAGCACATGCAGGTGCGCTCGACCAAGGACAGCCCGGTGAAGTACAGCGCGATGGACCCTCGCCTGCAGCTCTGGGTGGCCGCCTGCCTTTACAAGGGTTTCGAGGACGTCTACCACGTCTTCGCGGGCAGGCTGGAGCCCGGCGAGCTGGAGGCGGTCTACCGCGCCGCCGCGCCGCTGGGCACCACGCTGCAGGTTCGCGAGGACATGTGGCCCGCCGACCGGGCCGCGTTCGAGGAGTACTGGAACTCCTCGCTCGAGCAGGTCCACATCGACGACACCGTGCGCGAGTACCTCTACGGCATCGCGACCCTGCGCTTCATGCCGCGCATCGTGAGCCTGCTGCTCGGGCCGTTCAACCGGTTCGTCACCACGGGCTTCCTGCCGCAGCGGTTCCGCGACGAGATGCGGCTGACCTGGACGCCGCGCCAGCAACGCCGCTGGGACCGGCTCATGCGGACCATCGCGCGGGTCATCAGGCCCCTGCCCAGGCCCCTGCGCGAGTTCCCCTACAACGCCTACCTCTGGGACCTGCGGCGCAGGCTGCGCACCGGCCGCCCCCTCGTCTGAGCCCGGCCTCCGCCGTCCGCCGCCGCTCGCGGGGAAGATCCCGGGTGGCTAGCGTGTTGCAGGGACAGGCGACGCGGGAAGGATGAGGCACATGACCGAGCAGGTGACCCAGCCGCGGGTGGTCCGCAACGACGAGCGCAGCCGCTACGAGGTGTGGTCGGGCGAGCGGCTCGCCGGCTTCTCCGAGTACCGCGAACAGCGCGAGCGCACGGTGTACCTGCACACCGAGGTGGACGACGCCTTCGCGGGGCAGGGGCTCGGGAAGGTGCTCGCCGCCGGTGCGCTCGACGACGCCGTGGCGCGGGGCCGGGTGATCGTGCCGGTGTGCCCGTTCATCGCGAGCTACGTGCGCAAGAACTCCGACCGGTACGAGGAGCACGTCCACTGGCGCGGCAACGGCAAGGCCGATGAGTAACCTCGAAGCCAGCCCGGAGGTGACGCCGTGCCGCACGGCGGAACACGGCGCGGTGACCGAGCTGCTGCGGGCGAGGACGGTGCCGCTCGGTGGTGTGCGGGGGATGCAGGTCGACCGGGTCCTGCCGCAGCGGGCACTGCCGACCGTCGGCACCTGGTGCTTCCTCGACCAGTTCGGTCCCGCACGTTCCGACATGCGCGTGCTGCCGCATCCGCACATCGGGCTGCAGACGGTCACCTGGCCGATCGCGGGCGAGATACGGCACCGCGACAGCATTGGCAGCGACGTGGTGGTGCGGCCAGGTCAGCTCAACCTCATGACCGGCGGGCGAGGGGTGGCGCACTCGGAGTTCTCGCTCGGCTCCGAGCCGATGCTGCACGGCCTGCAGCTGTGGGTCGCGCTGCCGAGGGAGAGCACCGGCGTCGCGCCCGCGTTCGAGCAGCACGTGTCGCTGCCGTCGTACGAGAACGGCGGGCTGCGGGCGACGGTGCTGGTCGGCTCGCTGGGGGAGGCGGTTTCGCCGGCGACGGTGTACACGCCGATCGTCGGCGCCGAGCTCACGGTGGAGCCGGGCGCCGGGGCGGAGGTGCCGCTGCGCCCGGACTTCGAATACGCGGTGCTCCTGGTGCAGGGGGAGGCGGTGGTCGCGGACACCCCGCTCGCGGTGGGTCCGTTGCTGTACCTCGGTACCGGGCGCACGTCGCTGCCGGTGTCCTCGGCGCGTGGCGCCCGGGCGGTGCTGCTCGGCGGCGAGCCCTTTCCCGACGAGCTCGTGATGTGGTGGAACTTCGTCGGCCGCGGCCACGACGAGATCGCCGAGGCCCGCGCCGGCTGGGAGGCCGGCGACACGTCCCGGTTCGGCCGTGTGGCCGGCCACGGTGACGCGCGCATTCCCGCGCCCGGGCTCCCGGGCGTCCGGCTGACGCCGCGCCGCCGCCGCTGACGCGCCGCGCGAGTCCTGCGCTCCGGCTCGCGAGTTCCGCGTTCCCGACCGCGAGTTCTGCATTCCCGACGGTGAGTTCCGCGTTCGCGACCGCGGGTTCCCTGTTCCCGTAGCCCCGCCGCTCCCGGCGCGCCGCCGCGAACGCGCAACTCGCGGTCCTGAGTGCGCAACTCGCGGTCCTGAGTGCGCAACTCGCGGTCCTGAGTGCGCGACTCGCGCATCGGTTACGAGCAGATCAACTGCGCGGGAACTCTTGTGCGGGGAACCGCGAGCACATAGTGTCATGTAAAAGCGAACGCTGTCAAGATATTCATGACACACATCGAAGCGAAGGTTGGGTGGATGCGTACTGCCGGCAGACCCGCCCCCGCGGCCACGGCGGAGGGGCTCGCGTTCCGCGATCCCGCCGAGCTGATGGATCCGCGGCGACTGGCGGCCATGCAGCCGACCCGGCTCAGTGCGAGCCGGTCACTGATCGAGAAGATGACCCGGGAACGCTGGAACATCGAACTGTCCACGATGGACGTGTCCGACGCCGGCGACGGCGTCGCGGTGTACCGGGTGGACACCGGAAGCGACGTGTTCTCCTTCGCCGCCTTCAGTTCCGAGCCGAGGATGGTCGACCGCACCCCGCGCATCATCGGCCAGAGCTGGGACATGGTCGGCGCCCTGTGGGAGGGCGAGGCCGACGAGGCGCGCATCGAGCAGACCCGCCGTGAGCTGCCGAAGCTCTACGCCGGCCGCGCCGCGCCGGGCACGCTCGTCTGGTGCCGCTCCAACCGGAGCCTGAGGGCGTTCGAGCACAGCGTCCGCGCGCTGGCCGACGGCCGGCAGCCCGACCCGGACGTGCTGCGGGGGATCGGTTACCTCATGCGCAACACCGGTCTCGACGCGAACGGCACGTTCGGCACCCGCACCTTCATCTCCTACGGCGACCGTCACCCGTTGCGCGTGCCCTACCACGCGCAGATGCTCACGGCCTACCTCATGCGAGAGTTCAGCGCCGACCTGTGCGAACGCCTCGCGCGGGGCGTGTCGTCGCGTGCGGTGCCCCTCGCGACCGAGTACCGTCGCTACCTGGGGCTCGGCAACGGCTCCGCGCTCGGGCTCGTGCTCTTCGTCGCCAACCACCCCCGGCTCGTCGACCGTTGGCTCACCCTGCGCGAACGCGCGCTGCTCGCGGCGCGCAGACTCGATCCGTCCGAAGCCGACGGACGCTGGGACACGCTGCTCGGGCTGCTGGACCGCGCGATCACCTACCGGCGCCAGGATCCCATGAGCTACAACGTCTTTCCGGCCAGCGAGCACGTCGCCGCGGAGCTGGAGAAGGTCCGAGGCCTCGTCACCCGGCTGAAGGCCGGGGAACGGTTCGCGGGTCCCGAGGTGCCCGCTTTCGAGCAGCTGCGCGGGGAGATCGCCGGGACGGTCACCGCGGAGACCGAGGAGACGCTCGACGCGCTGCTGATCGAGTTCGTGCCGCAGGAGTGCACGCGGCTCACCGAGGAGCTGCTCGTGGACGAGCAGCTGGTGCGCGAGCCCGGGATGACCATCGGCGAGCTGCGCCGCCTGCTCGAAGAGGAGTACCGCTGGGCGCTGGAGCTGCCCATCGCGGGCGAGCACGACCGCAGGCGCATCTGGTACAAGTCGCGGTCGTCGGAGGAGCCCAGGTCAGGCCCCCGCGAGGAGGTGCCCGGCGGGTTCGACCTCTCCGTGGACGTGCCGGGGCTCGCGCGGGCGCTGCGCGCGCAGCTGGACACGTATGATCCGCGGGTCCGGGTAGGACGGTTCCTCTTCGACAACCCCGAGCAGCTCGCCGCTATCGAGCGCTTCCAGGCGTTGCGCGGCAACCCCTACGCACAGCCCTATGTGGACGCACTGGACGTGGAGTTCGTGCCAGCGAGGCTGATCCGGCTCATGAACGGCGCACTGTACGGTTTGGACCGGACAAAGGACTATCTCAACCGGACACTGCGCGGCCTGATCTTCCAGGGCGCTCCCACGCGCGAGGACATCGCGCGCGGCGACGAGAGCGTGTGGTGGTGGCCGGCCGAGCCCGGTGCCGGGCGGAACGGAGGAGACCGCGCGTGAGCGAGGAGAGCAAGCCACGCACCCAGCCGTTGTCCACCACGCTGAAGAGCCTCGGCGTGCTCGAGACGGTCGCGCAGGCGGAGCGCTCGGTGCGCGTTTCCGAGCTGGCCAGGGAGCTGGGCTGGTCTCGGGCCGCCGTGCACCAGCAGCTGGTGACCCTGACCGCCGCGGGGTGGATGGAGCAGACCGACGAGGGTGCCTACCGGCTGACCCTGCGCGCCGCGTGGGTCGGGCAGTCGGCGCTGCGGCAGGCCGGACTCGCCGACCGCGTGCTGCCCGCGATGGAACGGCTCGTCGAGGAGATCCGCGAGGCCGTCTCGCTAGCGATTCTCGAACGCGACACCGCCACGATCATCCAGCGGCTCGAGCCCGGCCGCACGCTGCAGGTCGACCTGCGCGCCGAGGCGCAGATGCCGCTGGGCCGCAGCGCTTCCGGGAAGGTGCTCATGGCGTGGGCCACCGAGCGTCAGCTCGACGACCTGCGCAACCGCGGTGTCGAGGTGCCCGCCGCCGAGGACCTCGCGGCGATCCGCGAGGCGGGCTACGCGACCTCCAGTGGTCGCTGGCTCGACGGCGTCACCGGCATCGCCGCGCCCGTCTTCGACGTGCACGGCGGCTGCGTCGGCGCGCTCAGCCTGGCGGGCCCGGCGAGCAGGCTCGACGTCGAGAAGGCCACGACCGCACTGCTGCGGCGGGCCGAGGAGGTCAACGAGGTGCTCTCCGGAAAGGGCGGTGCTCGATGAGCGCGGAGACGCTGCGGGTGAGCCTGCGCGAGACCCGCCTGGTCACCGAACGGATCGTGATGCTGCTCGGCGTCCCCAAGGGCGCGTGGGCCGCGGTGAGGGAGGCCGTCGTCGCCGACGAGTCGCTCGGGCTGGAAGGTCTCGCCTTCCTCGACGGGCGCGCCCCCGGCGGCTGGGCGACCCCGGAGATCACCGGGGAGGACGGGCCCCGGATCAGCGTGGCAGCACGGGGAATCCCGGCGCCGTTCGCCGTGCCCGCCCTGCTCGACCTGGCCGTCGCGACGGTGAGCGAGCACGATGCCGCGACGGTGACCGTGACGGATCTGGCCGATGCCGAGCTCCTGCGAGCCGCCGAGCCACTCGGCGCGCGGCTCGGCGCCAGGGTGCGCGTGAGCGGTACGGGCGGCGTCCGGGTGCTGGCGGCTACGAAAGCCACCGCCGCGGTCCCGGCAGGCTCGCGTGCGGCCATGGCGGGCGGCGAGCACCTGCTCGATGCCGCACTGCACGGGCTCACCGTCCCGGCCGCGCTGTGGTGGCGCCTCTACCACCGGTCCAACGAGGCGCTGACCGTCGACACGCCGTTGTCCCGCAACCACGCCGGGGCCGCCCTCCTCACCGGCGGCGAGGGGCTCACCGAGACCGATCCCGACTACGTGGCCGAGGCCGCGTCCTGAAGCGACAGGAGAACCAAGTGCATTACGTTGACGGACTCGAATGCAGCGAGTTCGACCGCGAGGTGTTCACCGAACTGCGTGAGGGCGGGCTCGCCTGCGTGACGGTGACGTGCGGATACTGGGGCGACGCGCTGGAATCGATGGACTCCCTGGCCGCATGGCGTCAGCTGGAGCGGGAGAACGCCGACCTGATCGCCATCGCGCGCACCGCCGCCGACGTGGAGCGGATCGCGGCCGGGGGCAGGACGGCGATCCTGCTCGGGTTCCAGAACAGCGCGTTCCTCGCGGGCCGGATCCGGTTCGTGGAGCTGTTCGCCGACCTCGGCGTGCGCGTCGCGCAGCTGACCTACAACATCCAGAACGACATCGGCGCCAGCTGCTACGACGACCCCGACAGCGGCCTCACCCGCTTCGGCCGGGAGGTCGTGGCCGAGATGAACCGCGTGGGCATGGCCATCGACCTCTCGCACGTGGGGGACCGCACCAGCATCGAGGCCATCGAGCACTCGGCCAAGCCCGTGGCCGTCACCCACGCCAACGCGGCGTCGCTCGTGCCTCACCGCCGCAACAAGTCCGACGAAGTCCTCAAAGGACTGGCCGCGCGTGGTGGCGTGCTCGGAGTCTCCGGTTACCGCAACATCTCCGGCCCTTATGCCGAGAGCATCGACAAGTGGGCCGAGATGGTCGCCCGGACCGTGGACCTCATCGGCATCGAGCACGTCGGCATCGGCACCGACCTCGGCCGCAAGGTGACCTTCGAGCACCTGCAGTGGATGCGGCAGGGACGCTGGAGCATGCAGCCGCAGTACGGCGCCGGCTCCGCGAGCAACCCGGGCAAGCAGCCGCCGCTGCCGTGGTTCCCCGACACCCGCGCGTTCCCCGCCAAGGAGGAGGCACTGCGCCGCCACGGGTTCGACGAGTCGTCGGTCGCCGCCGTGATGGGCGGCAACTGGTTGCGCTTCTACGCCGAGGTGCTGCCCGGTGGCGGCACAGACCAGCCCAGCCGAGAGGAGTGATCCGATGGCCACCCGCACACTGGCGGACGGGCCCGCGCGCGCCACCGCCGCGCCGTCCGCCATCACGGCTCGCGCCGTGACCAAGACGTTCGAGGGCAAGGGCAAGCTCGTCCATGCGTTGTCCGATGTGGACCTGGAGATCGAGGCGGGCCAGTTCGTCTCGCTGATCGGCCCGAGCGGCTGTGGCAAGTCGACGCTGCTCAAGATGATCGCCGGGCTGCTGACACCGTCCACCGGCACGGTCTCCATCGACGGGGCCACGGTCACCGAGCCGTTGCCGCAGATCGGGGTCGCTTTCCAGAAGCCCACGCTGCTGCGCTGGCGCAATGTGCTCGACAACATCTGCCTGCCGCTGGACATCGACGGCACGCGGAACGCCGAGGGCGAGGCGAGGGCGGTGGACCTGCTGGGCCTGATGGGGCTCGCCGGGTTCGAGAAGCACCACCCCAAGGAGCTCTCCGGCGGCATGGAGCAGCGGGTCGCGATCGCGCGCTCGCTGATCACCCAGCCGTCGCTGCTGCTCATGGACGAGCCGTTCGGCGCGCTCGACGAGTTCACCCGCGAGGACCTCAACGACGAGCTGCTGCGGGTGTGGCAGCACGAGCCCAAGACGGTCGTGTTCGTCACCCACAGCATCTCGGAGGCGGTGTTCCTTTCCGACCGCGTCGTGGTGATGAGCGCGCGGCCCGGCCGCGTCCACGCCAACATCCCGGTGGAGCTGCCGCGCCCGCGCGAGCGCGCGTTGCGCAACACCCCCGAGTTCTACGAGGCGATCCGGCACGTGCGCGCGGTGCTCGACGACGCGCGCCTCGGGGAGCGGAAGGGAGAACACTGATGGCCACCCAGCTCGCCTCCAGCGTCGCGGACGAGACGGCCAAACCACCCCGCCCGCGCGGCGGCGCCGGTCCGAAGTCGGCGGCGCTCGCCGTGCTGATCTTCGTCGCCATCGTCACCACGTGGCACGTGCTCGCCACGTCCGGCGCGGTATCGCCGCTGCTGCTCGCCCCGCCCGGCGACGTGCTGGCGGCGCTCGGGCAGATGATCGCCGACGGCAGCCTGTGGCCTCATCTGTCGGCCACGGTGCAGGAGACCCTGTTCGGCTTCGTGCTCGCCGTGGTCGCCGCTCTCGTGGTGGGGTCCGCGTTCGCGTTCTCGCCGATCGTGCGCAACGCCGTCTACCCGTACATCCTCATCTCGCAGACCTTTCCGAAGGTCGCCATCGCCCCGCTGATCGTCGCGATCTTCGGTTACGACCTCGCGCCGAAGGTGGTGCTGGCCGCGCTGCTGGCGTTCTTCCCGGTGCTCACCAACACGATCGCGGGCCTCACCGAGGTCAGTGACGACGAGGTGAACCTCTTCCGGTCGCTGCGGGCGAGCAAGTGGCAGGAACTGCGCTACCTGCGCATTCCCAACGCGCTCGCGTTCATCTTCCCGGCGCTCAACAGCGCGGCCGTGCTCGCGCTGATCGGCGCCATCGTCGGTGAGTTCGTGGCGTCCCGCACCGGCATCGGCTACGCCATCCAGCAGTTCACCACCACCGGTGAGGTGGCCGCGACCTACGCCACGCTCATCGTGTTGTCCGTCTTCGGCCTGGCGCTCTACGGCGCCCTCACGATCCTCGAGCGCCTCGTGCGCCGCAACCGCTGACCCTCCCCGTCCCCATACCCCGAGGAGATCCGATGACCAGCAACATCCCGCGCAGGCGGTTACTCGGCCTCGCCACCGCCGCGCTGACCGCCGTCACGCTCGCCGGCTGCGGCACCACCGGCGCGCAGGGCGGCGACAGCCTGATCTTCGCCGTCGCCGACAAGTCCCTCACCGCCACCACCGCGTCGTACACGTCGGTGCCGCTGCGGGCGGGCTACTTCGAGGACGAGAAGCTCGACGTCACCATCCAGCCCGTCGACACGGCCCTGTCGGCCGTGCAGTCGGTCGCCACCGGGCAGTCGTTCATGACGTACGCGTCGATGAACGCGGTGGCGTCGGCCGCGGGCAAGGACGACGGGCTCGCGGTGGTGGGCTTCACCAACGGCAACATCTTCCGCGTGGCCGTGCCTGAGGACAGTCCGATCAGGACGGTGGGTGACCTGAAGGGCAAGACGATCGGGTCGAGCACGCTCACCTCGATCAGCAACCTCTACGCCAAGGGCGTGCTCGCGCAGGCAGGTATGGACCCCGAGGCAGATGTGGAGTACCTGCCCGTCGGCTATGGGGCGCAGGCCGCGGAGGCGTTGCGCGGCGGCGAGGTCCAGGCCTACGCGGGCTACGACGGGCCCAACGTCGTGATCGGCGACCTGCTGGGCACGCCGCTGCGCGAGCTGGAGACCCCGCTCAACGACCTCACCGGCACCTCGGCGCTCGTGGTGCGCAAGCAGAGCATCGAGAACGAGCCGGAGCGCGTGGTCGGCATGGTGCGCGCGTTCTTCAAGGCGATGGTGTTCGCACAGGAGAACCCCGAGGCGGCGATCGCGATGCACTGGGCGGAGTTCCCGCAGTCCAAACCGGCCGCGACCGACGAGAAGGTGGCGCGTGAGCAGGCGGTGCGCATCCTCGGCATGCGGCTCGACGTCACGGGCGGCCCCGGGCCGTCGGGCGAGTACGGCGTGCAGGACGCGGCCGCGATGCAGCACACGGTCGACGAGCTCGCCCGCTACGGCATGGTCGACAAGGCCGTGGACCTGGAGGCGAGCGGCCTCGTCGACTACAGCCTCGCCGACCGCTACAACGACTTCGACGTGGACGCCGTGAAGCAGGAAGCGCTGAGCTGGAAGGGCTGACGCGCGAGGACCGGGCCGGCCCGGCCGGCCCGGTCCTGCCCACCGCGGTCAGGCGAGCGCGGCCTTCAGGGTCGCGACCGCCTGGCCGATCGCTGCCCCGGCGGCGTGTGTCTCGCGCAGGGCGTTGAGCATCACGAAGTCGTGGATCACGCCCTGGTACCGCGTGGCCACGACCGGGACGCCCGCCCTGCGCAGCTTCGCGGCGTAGGCCTCGCCCTCGTCGCGGAGCACGTCGGCCTCGGCGGTGATCACGAGCGCGGGCGGCAGCCCGGCGAGCTCGTCGAGGCTCGCCCGCAGCGGCGAGGCGGTGATCTCGGCGCGCTGCGCGGCGTCGGTCGTGTACTGGTCCCAGAACCACCTCATGCCCTCGCGCGAGAGGAAGTAGCCCGTGGCGAACTGCTCGTAGGAGCCGGTGTCGAAGTTCGCGTCGGTCACCGGGTAGAAGAGCACCTGCTGCCGGAACTCGACGTCGCCGCGCCGCTTCGCGAGCAGGGTGACGGCGGCGGTCATGTTGCCGCCCACGGAGTCACCCGCGATCGCGATGCGTGCCGGGTCGAGGCCGCGCTCGGCGCCGTGCCGGGCGACCCACACCGCGGTGGCGTAGTTCTGCTCGACAGCCACGGGGTAGCGCGCCTCGGGGGAACGGTCGTACTCCGGAAAGACCACGGCGGCACCGGTTCCGGCGGCCAGCTCGCGGATGAGCCGGTCGTGGGTGTGCGCGTTGCCGAAGACCCAGCCCGCGCCATGCAGGTAGACGATCACGGGGAGCGGGCCGGAGACGCCCCGAGGGCGGACGATCCTGACGCGCACCTCGCCGGTCGGCCCGCCGGGGATGGTGAGGTCCTCCAGTTCGGTGCCGGGCTTGGCGATGTCTCCCGCCTGGACCTCGTCGACCGTCTTGCGGCCCTCCTCGGGGGCGAGCTCGTACAGGTACGGCGGGTTGTCGGTGGCCTCGGCGAAGGCCTGGGTGGCGGGTTCGAGAGCGAGGTCGTGCGGGTTGGCGGTCATCGCTGGCTCCTGTGCTGTCCGGCCGGGGAGGCTCCCCAGGCTCATCGGGCATAACTGAGTTGTGCGCAACTTAATTTCGCTAAATGGGATCTGTCACAGCCGGGTTGCGTGCCAGGTGCTGCCGGGGAAGGATCGGGGGGCTGCCCGGAGGGAGGGTGTGTCATGGCGGAACAGCCGGCCGGACCGGTGCTCGACGACCAGGTCTGCTTCGCGCTCTACGCGGCCTCGCGCGCCGTGACCGCGCTGTACCGGCCGCTGCTCGACGACCTCGGCCTCACCTACCCGCAGTACCTCGTGCTGCTCGCGCTCTGGGAGCGCGACGAGCTGACCGTGAAGGACCTCGGGCGTGCCCTGCAACTCGATTCGGGCACGCTGTCCCCACTGCTCAAGCGGCTGGAGAAGCTGGAGCTGGTGCGCAGGGAGCGGCGAAGCGACGACGAGCGCTCGGTGCTGGTCACGCTCACCGCGAAGGGCGACGACCTGCGCGCGAAGGCCGTGCCGCTGCCCGGCCTGGTCGGCGACGCGATGGGCCTGGACGGAGCCGGGCTGGACGAGCTGCGCACCACGCTGCGCGAACTCACCGACTCGGTGAACGCCTACCGCGCCGCGCTACCGCAGTAGGTCGCCGAGCCTGCGGGCGGCGTCGACCACCAGCCCGCCCAGCCGCTCCTCGTCGGGTGCCTCGAACAGGGACAGTCCGAGCCCGGCCTGCGTGGTGCCGTGGTGGGGCACCACCGCCGTGATGCCGATGACCGACGAGGCGATCTCGCCGTAGGACACGGCGTACCCGCGCTTGCGCGCGAGTGCGATCTCCTCCCGCTCGCCCGCCACCGGCGGCTCGGCCGCGAGCAGCGCGAGCCCGGCCGAGCCGCGGTCTATCGGATCGACCTGGCCCACGCGGAACGACACGTGCATCCGCGCCTGCCTCGGCTCCACGATCATCAGCATCCGCACGCGATCCCGGCCCTCGCGGACGACGAGGTGCGACGTCGCCTGTGTGGCGTCGGTCAGCTCCTCGAGCAGCGGCCTCGCCAGCGTGCGCAGGTCCTGCTCCACCGGCTCGGCCAGCCGGACCAGCCCCGCGGCGAGCGAGATCCGCTTGAACCGGTCACGCCGGCACAGCTGGTGGGCCTCCAGCGTGCGGACGAGCCGGTGGGCCACCGTGCGGTGCACGCCGATGCCCTCGGCGATGTCGGTGAGCGAGAGACCCTGCGGGTGCTGGACGAGCAGCTCCAGGATCTGCAGCCCGTTGTGCAGCGTCTTCGACATTCCCGAGTCGAGCGGCACGGACTCAGCGGACACGAGGCTTCCCCCTGGGCAGACGTGGGCGGGCATGAACAGGCGTTGACAGGGCGCGTGCGGCCAACCTACTGTTTCCGTACATCGCACGCTGCATGCGATAATAGCACGCCAATCGGCGCGGCACCACCCGCCCGGCAGTGCCCAGCACCGGAGGTTCCCCGTGTCACCCAGCGTCGTGGCTCCCGAGACGCTCGCCGCCGTCCAGCAGCTCTACGGCGAGCAGAGCCACCTCATCGACGAGGGCCACGCGCGCGACTGGGCGCTGACCTTCACTACGGACGGCGAGTTCGTCTCGCCCAGTTACCCCGCACCGGTCACCGGCACGGACGCGCTCACGGCCTTCGCGGAGCGCTTCGCGGCCGACGCCCGTGCCCGCGGCGAGGTGACCCGGCACGTGCTCACCAACCTGTTCGTCCGCTCGGCGGGGGAGCGGCACGCGACCGTGCAGGCCTACCTGCAGATCGTCACCACCCCGCGCGGCGAACCGTCCCGGCTCGTGCGCCAGACGACGATCACCGACGACCTCGTGCAGTGTGGCGACGGCTGGCGCATCCGGCGCCGCGTCGTCCGCCGCGACGACCAGCCGCAGTGAAGGTGGCCTTCACTGCGCCCACCGAGAACCCCACGACACTCAAGGAGCACCCACGCATGACCAGCGCTGCCGAGCCCACCGGAGAAGGGCGCGTGCTGCACACGCCGATGACCGCCGTCTACCCGGAGTTCCCGGGCAAGGTCGCGGTGGTCACCGGCGCGGCACGGGGGATGGGCTCCCGCTTCACCGCGGCACTGGCGGCCCGTGGCGTCCACGTCGTCGGCGGTGACCTCAACGCCGAGCAGATGACCGCCACGGCGGATGAGCTGAACGCGTCGCTCGCCACGCTGGCGTCGCACGAGCAGCCGGGCACGGTCGTGGGCGCGGGCGTGGACGTCACCAGGGCCGCCGAGCACGAGGCGCTCGCCCGGCTCGCGCTGGAACGCTTCGGGCGGCTGGACTTCTGGGTCAACAACGCCGGCATCTTCCCGTTCGCGCTCGTCGAGGAGATCACGCCGGAACAGATCAACGCCACGCTGTCGGTCAACGTCGAGGGTGTCCTCTTCGGAGCGCAGGCGGCGGCCCGGCACCTGGGCCCCGGCGGTGCGATCGTGAACATGTCTTCGGTGTCGGCGATCCGCGTGCGCCGGGGCCGCGGCGCCTACTGCACGTCCAAGGCCGCCGTCGCGCACCTCACCGAGTCGCTCGCGGTGGAGCTGGGCGACAAGGGCATCCGCGTGAACGCCATCGCGCCCGGCTACATCGACACCGAGATGACCCGCTGGGTGCGGGAGGACCCGGCCGCGCTGCGGCACGCGCTAGACACGGTTCCCCTGCACCGCCTCGGTTCTCCCGAGGAGGTCGTGGGCCCGCTGCTGTTCCTGCTCTCCGACAGCGCCCGCTACGTGACCGGGCACAGCATCGCCGTCGACGGCGGTTCGCGGCATGTCTGAGGAGATCGGCTACCCCTCGGTGGTGCTCGTGACCGGCGCGGCATCGGGCATGGGCGCCAGCCACGCACTGGCGCTGGGGGAGCGCGGCGTGCACGTGTGCCTCGCCGACGTCGCCGACGCGGCACCCGTGGCGGAGCGCATCCGTGACGCGGGCGGCTCGGCGTCGGTGCACGCGCTCGACGTCACCGACGCGCCGGCGTGGGCGCGCGTGGTCTCCGAGATCGAGTCAGAGCGGGGCACGCTCGGCGGGCTCGTCAACAACGCCGGCATCTCCCGGCGGCTGGAGTTCCTCGACACCGGCGACGAGATCTGGACCTCGTGCTGCGCGTCAACCTCTACGGCCCGTTCTACGGAATGAAGGCCGTCGCGGGGCTCATGCGTGACTCCGGCGGCGGCTCGATCGTCAACATCTCCTCGATCTCCGGCCAGATCGGCTACTTCTCGCCCGCGTACTCCTCCAGCAAGTGGGGCCTCACCGGACTGTCCAAATCGGCCGCGGGCAACTTCGCCACGTGGGGCATCCGGGTCAACTCCGTCCACCCCGGGCTGGTCGGTACCGCGCTGCTGGAAGGCTCCGGCGGCTTCGTGGAGTCCGCCGTGCGCAGCATCCCGACAGGCCGCGTGGGCACGCCGGAGGAGATCACCGACGCCGTGCTGTTCCTCCTCTCCGACCGCTCCACCTATCTCACCGGCAGCGAGCTGACCGTGGACGGCGGCCTGGTGTCGAACGGCCTCTACCACCGGATCACCAGCGAGGCGGGAGGACGGCTGTGACCGGCGACGGGTTCGACGTGATCGTGATCGGCGGCGGCGGAGCGGGGCTCGCCGCCGCGGTCACGGCCGCCGAGGAGGGTGCCTCGGTGCTGCTCTTCGAGTCTGAGCGCGAGCTGGGCGGCTCGACCCAGCTCTCGGCGGGGCTGTTCACCGCCGCGGGTACGAGCGTGCAGGCCGCCCTCGGCATTGAGGACACCCCGGAGCGGTTCTTCCAGCACTACATGGACCTCAACCAGTGGCTGCTCGCCCCGGGGCTCATCTCGGCGTTCTGCGAGCACGCGGGCCCGACCCTGGAGTGGCTCATCGGTCTCGGGGTCGAGGTCCCGGCCAAGGTATCGGCCAACGCGCACATGCCGGGCCTGTGCCAGGCGGGCGTGGAGGACGTCTGGCGCGGGCACGTGCCCAAGGACCAGGGCTACGGGCTCGTGCAGGTGCTCGCCAAGGCCGCCCGCGACCGCGGGGTCGAGGTGGTGCTGAACACCCGTGTGCAGCGCCTGCTCACCGAGGACGGCCGCGTGTGCGGCGTCGTCGCCGACGACCTCGGGGTGCGCGCGGGCGCCGTGGTGGTGGCCAGCGGCGGGTTCGCCCATGACCGCGAGCTGCTGGCCCGCTACTATCCGGCCGCGCTGCGCGCGGGCGAGGACCTGTTCGTCGTGGCCGCCGAGGGAAGCAGGGGCGACCACCTGCGCTTCGCTGAGGCCGTGGGCGCGTCGGTGGCCGGCGACGGCTGGGGCCTCATGCTGCCGACTGCGTACTTCCAGCGGCTGCACCACTGGCAGTCGGGTTTCCCGCCGAAGTCGCGCGTGTACGTCGACGCGAGCGGGCGCCGGTTCATGGACGAGGACGCCTCGTACGCCGTGTCCACCGGCATCATCGAGGCACACGGCGGGTCGGTGTGGGCCGTCTTCGACGAGCGGGCGCGGCGCTCGCTGCCGCCCGGCTACGTGCACTGGGACGCCGACCACGTGGCCGCCGAGGCCGACGCGGGACGTACCGTGCGGGCGGCAACGCTCGCCGGTCTCGCAGCCGAGATCGGCGTGCCGGGCGAGACGCTCGAGGCCACCGTGCGGCGGTGGAACGACCAGCTGCCGCACGGGCGTGACGACGACTTCCAGCGGCACCGCACGCTGGCCAACAAGGGCTCGCGGCAGAACCCGGAGCCCATCGACGAAGCCCCGTTCTACGCCGCGCGCGTGCTCCCGGCCGAGCTGGTCTGCACGCACGCGGGACTGGAGATCAACGCCGGCGCCGCGGTGCTGGACGAGCGGGGCGAGGTCATCCCAGGGCTGTTCGCCGCCGGTGAGGCCGGCGCGGGCGTGCTCGGGCAGCGCTACGTCGGCGGCGGCAACGCCGTCGCGGGCGCGCTCACCATGGGCCGGATCGCCGGCCGCAACGCAGCCACGACTCAACGCTGAGAAAGAAGAGAACGCATGCCCAACCCCATCACGGCCGCCGGGGGCGGCGAGCTGGGAGCCCGCACCGTCCGGAAGGTGTCGGTGCGGATCCTGCCGCTCGTCGGACTGTTGTACGTGTTCAACTACATGGACCGGGCGAACATCAGCTACGCCCAGCTCGGCATGGAACACGAGCTCGGCCTCACCGCGGCCACGTTCGGTGTCGCGTCGGCGATCTTCTTCCTCGCCTACGTGGTGTTCGAGGTCCCCAGCAACATGATCATGAAGCGGGTCGGCGCGCGGCTGTGGCTCGCGCGGATCGCGATCTCGTGGGGCATCGTCACCGTGGTGACGGGCTTCGTGCACGACGTCACGCAGCTCTACATCGCCCGCATCGTCCTTGGTGTCGCCGAGGCCGGCCTGTTCCCTGGCCTGCTGTTGTACCTGACCCTGTGGTTCCGGTCGAAGGAGCGCGGCCGCGCGATCGCGGCGCTCGCGCTGGCGCAGCCGGTGGCGATGATCCTCGGCAGCCTCACCGGCGGGTTCATCCTGGACCACGTGCACTGGCTCGACCTGTCGAGCTGGCGCTGGGTGTTCGTGCTGCAGGGCGCGCCCGCGGTCCTCATCGGCGTGCTCGTGCTGTTCTACCTCCCGAACGTGCCGAGCACGGCGCGCTTCCTCAGCAAGGAGGAGAGCGACTGGCTGGAGGGCGAGATCGCCAGGGAGTACCGGCCCGAGGAGAAGGAGACCTTCCTGGGGCAGCTGCGCGTGATGAAGGACCGCAAGGTGCTCTACCTGGCCGTGGCCAACCTGTTCGCCGCGTGCGGCCTGTACGGGTTCACGTTCTTTTTGCCGCAGATCGTCAAGCAGATGGACCCGTCGTACTCGGCGACCAACATCGGCCTGCTCGGCGCGATTCCGTTCCTCGTCGGCGCGCTGGGCATGCTGCTGGTGGCCCGCAACTCCGACCGGACCGGCGAGCGGAAGGGCCACGTCATCGCGCTGATGGTGCTCGCGGCGCTCGGCCTGTTCGGCACCATCCAGTTCCGGCACTCGCCGGCGATCGCGCTGAGCTGCCTGTCGATGGTCGGCATCGGTGTGCTCGGCTACATGGCCCCGTACTGGGCGATGGCGTCGCGGGTGCTGTCGAAGGAGCACACGGCGGTGGGGCTGGCCGCGATCAACTCCATCGCCGCGCTGGGCGGATTCTTCGGCCCGTACGTGATCGGCAAGAGCGCGACCGTCGACAACGTCTCGGCGGGCCTGTACTTCCCGATCGGCTGCCTGCTGGTGTGCGCGGCGATGCTCGCGTTCGTCAAGGTGCCGCGGGACCGCCGCGTCGCGGATGTCGCGGATGCTCCCACTGCTGCCGTAAAGTAGTTTCAATGTGTACTACTCGATGGGCGACGTTAAGGTGAGGCCATGACGGCGGACGGCGAGCACGGCGAACTGGACTTCTGGTCGTTCGTCGAGCTCGCCAACCGCAGGCTCGCCACCGAGTACGGATTCCGGCATCAGCTCGCCACCGAGCTGCTGCTGACCCTCAACCGGGCCTCCAACATCGTCACCTACGACCTCGAGGCGTCGGTCCACCGGCCGCGCGGCCGGTCGTGGTCCGGGTTCCGGCTGCTGTTCGTCACGTGGCTGGCCGGGCCGCTGGAGGCCAAGAAGGCCGCCGAGCTCACGGGCATGAGCAGGGCGGCCGTGTCGAACCTCGCCAAGACGCTCGTCGCCGACGGCCTGCTCGCCCGGACCCCTGGCGAGCACGACGGACGCTCGGTGCTGCTGTCGCTCACCGAGCGTGGCACCGAGGAGATGGTGGAGCTCTTCCGCGAGCAGAACGAGCGCGAGTACGAGTGGGCCAGCGTGCTCACCGAGGCCGAGCAGCGGATCCTCGTCATGCTGCTGGACAAGCTCGTCAGCAACCGGGACCAGTTCGACGTCCGCGGCCGCAACTGACGGCCACCTCTTGACGCGAGGTAGTAAATGCGTGAACTATATGGGCAGGACGGTTTCTGATTCCTGCCCACGACCGACAGCGAGGAGGCAGTCATGGCGTACTACCGCCAGGTCGGCACCGTGCCCCCGAAACGCCACACCCAGCACCGCACCGACGAGGGCGGCCTCTACTACGAGGAGCTGATGGGCGAGGAGGGCTTCTCGTCGGACTCGTCGCTGCTCTACCACCGCGGCCTGCCCTCGGCGATCGTCGACTCGCAGGTCTGGGAGCTGCCCGACCAGACGACCACGCCGAACCACCCGCTCAAGCCGAGGCACCTCAAGCTGCACGAGCTGTTCCCCAAGGAGGTATGGGCCGAGACCGACGTGGTCACCGGCCGCAGGCTCATCCTCGGTAACGGTGACGTGCGCATCTCCTACGTGGTGTCCACACAGGACTCCCCGCTCTACCGCAACGCGGTGGGCGACGAGATCGTCTACATCGAATCCGGCCAGGCCACGGTGGAGACCGTGTTCGGCACGCTGGAGGCGAAGCCAGGCGACTACGTGATCATCCCGACGTCCACCACGCACCGCTGGCTGCCGCACGGCGAGGGCCCGCTGCGCGCCTACGCGATCGAGGCCAACAGCCACGTCGCGCCGCCGAAGCGCTACCTCTCGCGCTACGGCCAGCTGCTGGAGCACTCCCCCTACTGCGAGCGTGACCTGCACGGCCCCACCGAGCTGGTGCACGGCGAGGGCGCCGACGTCGAGGTGCTCGTCAAACACCGCGCCGGCGGCGCGATCGTGGGCACGCGCATGGTCTACCCGACGCACCCGTTCGACGTGGTGGGCTGGGACGGCTGCCTGTACCCGTACACGTTCAGCATCCACGACTACGAGCCCATCACCGGGCGCGTGCACCAGCCGCCGCCCGCGCACCAGGTGTTCGAGGGCAACAACTTCGTGGTGTGCAACTTCGTGCCGCGCAAGGTGGACTACCACCCGCTGTCCATCCCGGTTCCGTACTACCACTCCAATGTGGACTCCGACGAGATCATGTTCTACTGCGGCGGCGACTACGAGGCCCGCAAGGGCTCCGGCATCGGCCAGGGCTCGATCTCCGTGCACCCGGGCGGCTACGCGCACGGCCCGCAGCCCGGCGCCTACGAGCGCAGCATCGGCGCCGAGTTCTTCGACGAGCTCGCCGTCATGGTCGACACGTTCCGCCCGCTCGAACTCGGCGAGGGCGCACTCGCCTGCGAGGACACCGGCTACGCCTGGACGTGGGCGGGGCGGGGGCCGAAGCCGTGACCTCGTCGAGCGGGCTGCCCGCCTTTGCCCGCGGCCTGTGCGACGACGCGGCGGTGTTCCCGCCCGGGCTCGCCCCGCTGGTGGACGCGGTGCCCGCCCACGTGCGGCACCGGGCCTCCGCCTACGGCGAGCTGGTGGGTCCGCTGGTGCTCGCCGAGCCCGCGCTCGCGAAGCTCGGCCCGCTGCTGCCGCCGGGCGAGCGGGTCGAGCTGTCGGTGACCGCGCCGGAGGGCCCCGCGCAGATCGCGTCCGCACTCGCGACCGTGAGCACGCTGCAGGCCGATCTCGCCGCCTTCGAGGTCGCCGTGCCGCCGGGGATGGGCGTGGCGGACTTCTTCGCCGCGCTGGACCGCGCCCGCGCGGGGGCCGAGCACGTGACCGTGTACGTCGAGGTGCCCCGCGACGAGCGCCGCGCCGAGGTGATCGCGGCGCTCGCGCGGCGCGGCGATCGCGCCAAGTTCCGCACCGGGGGAGTGCGCGCCGAGCTCTACCCGGACGAGGCCGAGCTGGCCTCGGCGATCGCGGCCGTCGTCGCGGCTGGCGTGCCGTTCAAGGCCACGGCCGGGCTGCACCACGCGCTGCGCAACACCGATCCGGAGACCGGCTTCGAGCAGCACGGGTTCCTCAACCTGCTGCTGGCCACCGACGCGGCCGTTCGCGGCGCCGACGAGGCCGCGCTGCGCGGCCTGCTCGCCGAGCGGGACGGCGGCGCGGTCGCAGCCGGGGTCCGCGGCCTCGGCGAGGCCGGGGCGGCCTCCGCGCGGCGGGCCTTCGTGTCCTTCGGCACCTGCAGTATCACCGAGCCGCTCGCGGAGCTCGTGGAGCTGGACCTGGTTCCCTCCGCGCTGGCGAGCGGAGAAGGAGTCAACGCGTGACCAGGATCGACATCCCGGAGGGCTCACCCTTCGGGCTCGCCAACCTGCCCTACGGCGTGTTCTCGACGCCGGGCACCGAACCCCGCGTGGGCGTACGGGTGGCCGACTCGGTGGTGGACCTCTCCACCACGCTCGGCGACGACGTGTTCGCCCGGCCCTCGCTCAACGCGTTCATGGCGCAGGGCCGCGCGCGGTGGGAGGAGGTGCGGCGGCGGATCACCGAGCTGGTGTCCGGTGACGTGCCGGACGCCGCCGTGCACCCGGTGAGCGAGGTGACCCTGCACCTGCCCGTCGAGGTCGCGGACTACGTCGACTTCTACGCCTCGGAGCACCACGCGTCGAACCTGGGCAGGCTGTTCCGCCCCAACGCGGAGCCGCTCATGCCGAACTGGAAGCACCTGCCGGTCGGCTACCACGGCCGCGCGGGCACCGTCGTGGTCTCGGGCACCGACATCGTGCGGCCGAGTGGGCAGCGCAAGGCGCCGGACGAGGACGCGCCGACCTTCGGTGAGTGCCGCAGGCTCGACATCGAGGCCGAGCTGGGCTTCATCGTGGGCACCGGCTCCGAGCTGGGCTCGGCCGTGCCGTGCGACGAGTTCGCCGACCGCGTGTTCGGCGCCGTGCTCGTCAACGACTGGTCCGCGCGCGACATCCAGGCGTGGGAGTACGTGCCACTGGGTCCGTTCCTCGGCAAGAGCTTCGCGACGTCGATCTCGCCGTGGGTGGTGCCGATCCTGGCGCTGGAGGCCGCGCGCGTGCCCACGCCCGCGCAGGACCCCGAGCCGTTGCCGTACCTGCGGGAGAGCGAGCCGTGGGGCCTGGACATCGACCTCTCCGTCGTCTGGAACGGCCAGGAGGTCACGCGCCCGCCGTACCGGGAGATGTACTGGTCTCCCGCGCAGATGCTCGCGCACATGACCGTCAACGGCGCCACCAGCCGCACCGGTGACCTCTACGCGTCCGGCACGATCTCGGGCCCCGCCAAGGAGCAGCGCGGCGCGTTCATCGAGCTGACCTGGGGCGGCAAGGAGCCCGTCGAGGTGGCAGGCGAGCAGCGCACCTTCCTCCAGGACGGCGACGAGGTGGTGATCTCGGCCACGGCGCCCGGCGCCGACGGTGGCCGGATCGGCTTCGGCGAGGTCGCCGGCCGGATCGTGCCCGCGAAGGGCTGAGGCGCGCGAACGGAACCTTCCCGGACTCGCGAGTTGCGCGCTCCGGACGGTGAGTTGCGCGCTCCGGACGGTGAGTTGCGCGTTCGGCGTGGGCTGTCCGGGACGAACGACGACGACATCGAGCACATGCGCGAGGCGGTCGGCGACATCCACCCGCACGTCATGCAACTACCGCCTGCGGTGTCGCGCGCGCGGCACCGCAGGCGGTAGTCGCTCAGGAACCCGGGCCACGACTCGTTCACGCGAAGGGAGCCCGCCGGGGCGGAGTCCGGTCGCGCAGCTGTGCATCACCCCGGCAAGCCGCGCCGGAAACGCACGATTCGGCGTCGGGAGCGCACGACTCGCGGCTGTGGTGGGGTTTGTGCGGTCCTGAAAGGAACGGGCTCCCTGTCGGCTCGCTGATCGGCGCCTGTACCGTGCACGGAGTGCTGAGCGGAAGGGAAAAGGGCTTCGAGCGGGTGACCGGGCAGACACGTTTTCGCCCGGAGCTACAGGGTCTGCGGGCCTTGGCCGCGGTACTCGTCGTCATCTACCACGTCTGGCTCGGCCGGATCTCCGGCGGCGTAGACGTTTTCTTCCTCGTCTCGGGCTTCCTGATCACGGGCCAGCTCTACCGCGCGAGCGTGCGCGGCCGCATCGCCTTCCAGCCGATGTGGGGTCGCATGATCAAGCGGCTCTTCCCCGCGGCGATGACGGTGCTGCTCGCCACCGTCGTGCTGGGCTACCTGCTGCTACCCGAGGGCCGGTGGTTCCAGACCATCCGCGAGGTGGTTGCCGCCGCGCTGTTCGTCGAGAACTGGCAGCTGGCCGCCGACTCCGCCGACTACTTCGCCCAGCACGACCAGGCCAGCGTGGTGCAGCACTTCTGGTCGCTGTCGATCCAGGGGCAGTTCTACCTGGTCTGGCCGGTGCTGGTGGCGCTCGTCGTGTTGGTGGCCCGGCGCGCGGGCTGGAGCCTGCGCCGCTCGCTGGCCGGAGCGCTGGGCATCGTCTTCGCGGTGTCGCTGGCCTACTCGGTGTGGCTCACCGCGGTGGACCAGCCGTTCGCGTACTTCATGTCGCTCACCCGCGTCTGGGAGTTCGCGCTGGGCGGCCTGCTCGCGCTGGTGATCGACGTCATAGTCCTGCCGGTCGCGGTCCGGTGGGTGCTGGGCTGGCTCGGCGTCGCGGCCCTGGTCGCCTGTGGTCTGGTCCTCCAGGTCGGCACCGTCTTCCCCGGCTACGCCGCGTTGTGGCCGACGCTCGCCGCCGCGCTCGTACTCGTCGCGGGCACCACCGGCAGCCCCGTGGGCGCCGACCGCTTCCTGTCGGTCCGGCCGCTCGCCTACCTCGGCAACCTCAGCTACGCGCTGTACCTGTGGCACTGGCCCATCCTGCTGTTCTATCTGGCCGCCCGCGACCAGGAGGAGGTCGGCCTGCGCGGCGGCGCGCTCGTGATCGGCGTCTCACTCGTGCTGGCCGCGCTCACGTACCACCTCGTGGAGAACCCGGTGCGGGACGCGAAGTTCGGGACGTACACGCGGTGGGGCGCCTACCGGTTCGGGGCCGCCGCGCTCGTGCCCGTGCTCGTGGCCGCCGGTGGCTGGCAGTTCGTGAGCCAGCAGCGGTCCGCGTTCACGTTCGTGCCCGACGATCCCGCCTACCCGGGGGCCAAGGCGCTGGCGGGTGGGTCCGCGGCTCCGGCGGGGCAGCAGGTCCCGCTGATGCCGCCGTTCGCGGCGCTGCCCGACCAGTTCGCGTTCTTCGAGGAACACGAGTGCGACGAGTCCGACCGTCATCCCGAGCTCGTCGTGTGCGCCACCTCGACGATGGGCGAGCCGTCGCGCCGGATCGTGGTCGCAGGCGACTCGCACTCGCAGCAGTACAACGCCGCGCTGCGGCCCATCGCGCGCGAACGGAACTGGCAGATCATCTCGATGGGCAAGGGCGGCTGCCCGTTCTCGACCGACTCCGAGGGCGCGCCGGGCGACCTGACGTGCATGGAGTGGAACGCGGCGGTGGCCGACGAGATCATCGCGCTGCGCCCCGACGCCGTCTTCACCATG
This sequence comes from Prauserella sp. PE36, assembly GCF_003311655.1. Taxonomy (NCBI): domain Bacteria; kingdom Bacillati; phylum Actinomycetota; class Actinomycetes; order Pseudonocardiales; family Pseudonocardiaceae; genus Prauserella; species Prauserella sp. PE36. The sequence continues at coordinate 32,441 of NZ_QEQT01000101.1, forward strand.
GGCACGCGCGACGTCCGCGTGGGGCTCACCGAGTGGACCCCGCCCGGCTACGTCGCGCAGTGGCGGCGGGTCGCCGACGCCGGGATCCCCGTGGTGGCGGTGCGCGACAACCCGCGCTACGACTCCTCCCCGTCGGACTGCGTCGAGCAGCGTGGCGCGGCCGCACCCGAGTGCAGCACGCCGCGTTCCGAGGTGCTCGCGCCGGACCCGCCCTACACCGCGCTCACCGACCTGCCGCCGAACGTCCACTTCCTCGACTTCAGCGACTACTTCTGCACGCCGGACGTGTGCCCGCCCGTGATCGGCAACGTGCTCGTCTACCTCGACGACAACCACGTCACCGCCGCCTACATGGAGACCATGTCGTCCATTCTGGACGAACAGCTCGTCGCCACGCTCGGCTGGCAGTAGCAGAACACCCCTTCCCGGCAACGGTGTCCACACTCCGGACACCGTTGCCCAGATTCGCTATTCGCGTGCATTGTCGCCGTCGGTGACCGGTGAACCGTAAACGGCGCCGCAGAATACGTTCACGGCGAAATCAATTCGCCCGGCGCGGAAAGCGAATGATGACGACGACAACGATCGAAAGTGCTTTCGTCGGTGAATGGACCGGCTGGCACGAGTCCAGGGAACGGGAACTGCGCGACGACTACGGCTGGCTCAGCCTCGCCGCCCTGCACTGGCTCGACGAGCGAGCGCGGACATTCGAGGGCATCCCCGGGGTGTGGAGCGCGACCCCGAGGGCGGCGCGGGTGACCGCGACCGGGGGCGAGGGGCTTGTCGTGGAAGGCCGGCTGCTCGACGGCACCACGCGGCTCAGCGTCCGCGAGGCGGGCTCGGCGCTGTTCGCCACCGCCGGGGACCTGCGGCTGGAGCTGCTGCGCATGGACGGCCGCTACGGCCTCCGTGTGCGTGACCCCCGTTCGCCCGCACTGCGCGCGTTCACCGGAGTCCCGGTGTTCAGCCCCGACCCGGCGTGGGCCGTGCGCGCCCGGTTCGTGCTGTACTCGCCGACGCACGTGGTGGCCGCCGGTACCGCGCAGCCCGGCCTGCGGCGCAGGCAGGAGATCGTCGGTGAGCTGCGCTTCGACCACGGGGGCACCGAGTACTCGCTGGCGGCCACCGCGGGCAGGGGCAGCGCTCTCACCGTCTCGTTCAGCGACGCCACGAGCGGATCGCTCACCGCGCCGTGGCGGACCCTGTCGGTGCCGAGGCCGCGCGCGGGCCGCGCCGTGCTGGACTTCAACCGCGCCCAGAACCCGCCCTCGGCGTTCACTCCCCACGCTACCTGCACCCGGCCGCCGGGCGGCAACGTCCTGCCCTTCGCCGTCGACGCGGGGGAACAGGCACCTCGCTGATCAGTTCTTTTTTGTTCGGAAAGAAACAACCACGTTTGGGTGAGAACATTTCCCGTGCCCTGGGAACGGCTGCGCGCGACAATCCGGCCGTGCCATCATCGCGGCGTATTCGGGGACCCAGGTAAACCGATCGAAATGGAGAGCGGAATTCGTATGACCGCGACGACGGCGGAGGTCGACGTCCACCCCGAGCTCGCCGGGTGGCTACCCGCGGAGCGGCTGCACCCAGATCGTCCACTGTGGACCCCGGACGAGTTGAGGGACCTGACCGCCACCACGGCCCGGGAGCTGGCCGGGCCGCTGACCGGGCTGCTGCGCTACGTGCCCGAGCGGCGCTGGTGGGCGCGGCTGGCGCTGACCCGCGGGGTGGAGCTGTGGCTGCTGTCCTGGCTGCCGGGGCAGTGCACCGAGCCGCACGACCACGGCGGCGCGGCCGGCTCGTTCACCGTGCTGACGGGAACGCTGGACGAGACCTACCGCTACCCGGGCGGGCCGCTGCGCCGCGCGAGCCGGGCCACCGGCGCGGCGGTCGGGTTCGGCGCCGGCCACGCGCACCGGGTCCGCAACGACGGTGCCGTCCCGGCGGCGAGCGTCCACGCCTACTCGCCTCCGCTGGTGCCCACTCGCCAGTACGCGAGCCTGCACGACATCCCGGCGGAGATCCCGCCATTGCCCGCGTCGACCATGCCGTTCGGGGAGTTGCTGGCCCGCACCGGGGAAGAGGGACCATGAGCATCGAGACGTTCCTGGCCGAGGCGCGGGCGGAGCTGGCCCGGGTCGAGCCGCACGAGGCGGCGCGGCTGCAGGCCGAGGGCGCGTTGCTGGCCGACATCCGCCCGCGCCACAACCGGGAGGCCGAGGGCGAGATCCCGGGCTCCGTGCCCATCGAGCGGATCGTGCTGGAATGGCGGCTCGACCCGCGGAGCGAACACCGCATCCCCGGGATCACCGAGGAGACGACCGTGGTCGTGCTGTGCAACGAGGGCTACGCCTCGAGCCTCGCCGCGCGCGACCTGCGGCGGCTTGGCCTGCCCGGCGCCACGGACCTCGTCGGCGGCTTCCGCGCCTGGGCCGCGGCCGGGCTTCCGGTGCGCGAGGGCGCGACACCGGCCATCACCTGACGCGGATCACCGCAGCACACAAGGAAGGTCCGCAGGTGCACGACCCCGTCCACCGCGTCCACCGCCTCCACTGTCCAACCGCCGCGGTCGGCCTGCCGGGCGCCGAAGCGGTGCCGCCTCAGCCACCCTTCGGCCTGGCCCTGACGTGCATCTGCTCGCCCTGCTTGCCGAACAGGCTCAGCAGCTCCACCGGCTCGGGCCGGGCGCTGCCGAACCAGTGCGGCACGCGGGTGTCGAACTCGGCGGCCTCGCCGGGTTTGAGGGTCACGTCGTGCTCGCCGAGCACGAGCCGCAGCCGCCCCGACAGCACGTAGAGCCACTCGTAGCCCTCGTGCGTCCTCGGGTCCGGCTCCTCGCCGCGGTGCGGGACGATCAGCTTGAACGCCTGCAACGGCCCGGGGTAGTTGGTCAGCGGCAGGGCCGTCATCCCGTTCCGCCGGATCGGCACCGGCCGCACGCGCGGGTCGCCCACGGCCGGGGCGCCGACCAGCTCGTCGAGCGGGACCCGGTACGCCTGGGTGATCGGCAGCAGCAGCTCCAGGCTCGGCCTGCGCTGCCCGCTCTCCAGGCGGGACAGGGTGCTCGTCGAGATGCCGGTGACCCCGGCCAGTTCGGTGAGGGTGACACCGCGCTCGGTGCGCAGCCGCCGCAGCCGGGGGCCGACCTCGTCGAGGAGCCCGCTGTTGTCCATGCCTTGCATCCCAGGTTCGGCAACCCGGTTTGTCAAGTCGGCATGGATCCCGTCACACCTGGGCCGTGGGCCTCACGACGATCTCGTTGACGTCCACGGTGGCGGGCCGGCCGATCGCGAACCCGATGGCCTCCGCGACCGCCGACGCCGGGATCGCGTGGGCCCGGTAAACCTTCATCTCCTCGCGGCCCACCGGGTCGGCGATGCTCTCCGCGAGCTCCGACTCGGTGACGCCCGGCGAGATCACGCTCACCCGGATGTCCGCTCCGGCCTCCTGTCGCAGGCCCTCGGAGATGGCCCACACCGCGTACTTCGTGGCGCAGTACACCGCCGCGGTGGGGGAGACCTCGTGGGCGCCGATCGAGGCGACGTTGACGAACTGCCCATGCCCTTGCCGCCGCATCACCGGCAGCGCGGCGGCGATGCCGTGCAGCACGCCGCGCACGTTCACGTCGATCATCCGGTCCCACTCGTGGACCCGGCCCGCCTCCAGCTTCGACAGCGGCATCACGCCCGCGTTGTTGACCAGCACGTCGATCCTGCCGTGCTCGGCGACGGCGGTGTCGACGAACGAGCGCACGGCCGCGGCGTCCGTGACGTCGAGCGGATGCTCCTGGGCGGTGCCGCCCGCGTCGCGGATCTCCTTGACGAGGGTGCGCAGCCGGTCGGTGCGGCGGGCGCCGAGCACGACGTGGTGTCCCGAGGCCGCGAGCAGCCGGGCGGTCGCCTCGCCGATACCGCTGCTCGCCCCGGTGACGAGCACGATCTTGCGGTCGTTGGTCATGGTCTGGTCCCTTCAGCGCTCGCGGTAGAGCACGAGGTGCTCGTGGTAGAGGACTCCGTCGCGGACGTCGCCGGTGGCGGTGAACCCGCTGTCGTCGACGTAGTCGATGTGGTCGCCGGTGACCGTGTAGCTGCCGGTGTAGGCGCTGACGCGGCTTCCCCTGGCCTCGTCGTAGCGCCCGTCGGGGCGCAGCTCCTGGCGGATGTGGCCGTCGGCGGTCACCCACATCCCGGTCACGTGGTCGTTGTCGTTCATGCCTTCACCCTCGGCCGCGCGCCGGGACCGGGCCAGTGCGCCGTGTTCCCGGGTGCGTCACACCCAGGCGCGGGCCGAGTGACCTTCGTAGAGTGGCCGTATGGCTGGTAACGAGCTCGGAGAGTTCCTCCGCGCCCGGCGCGCGCGGCTGCGCCCGGAGGACGTCGGCCTGCGCGAGTCCGGGCAGCGGCGGGTGGCCGGGCTGCGGCGCGAGGAGATCGCCGTGCTCGCCGGGGTCAGCGCCGACTACTACACGCGGCTGGAACAGGGCCGGGAGCGCAACCCCTCCGCGCAGGTGCTCGACGCGCTGAGCCGCGCGCTGGACCTCGCCGACGACGCCCGCGAGCACCTCTACCGGCTGGCCGGAGCCGGCCCCGGCACCGGCCGCACTCGCGGGCGGGAGCGCGTCGGTCCGGCGCTGCTCCAGCTCATGGACACCTTCACGACCTGCCCGGCGTTCGTGGTCAACCGGACACTGGACGTGCTCGCACTCAACGCGCTCGCACAGGCCCTGTTCTCGCCGTTCGACCGGGCGGACAACCTGCTGCGCATGATCTTCGTGGACCCCGCGGGCCGGTCGTTCTACGCGGCCTGGCACCAGGCGGCGGAGGCCGCGGTCGCCAACCTGCGCGTCGCCGGGGGCCACGATCCGCACGACCCACGCCTGGCCGAGCTGGTGGCGCGGCTGCGCGAGCACAGCGACGAGTTCTCGGCGCTGTGGGCCGCCCACGACGTACGCGGCAAGACGCGTGAGGCCAAGGAGCTGCTGCACCCCGAGGTCGGCCCGCTCTCGCTGACCTACCAGGCCTTCGACGTGCGGGACGCGCCCGGCCAGGAGCTGATCGTCTACCAGGCCGAGCCGGGAAGCCCCAGTGAGCAGGCGCTGGCCCTGCTGGGCACCCTCGCCGCCACCCGGCGGGCTACCGCCGTCGCTGCACCGCGTAACCCACCCAGAACGCCGCCGCGCTGAGGAGCATCAGCCCGCTGAACGCCCACAGCACCGGCGTCGGCTCGAACGCCACGAGCATCATGACGAACAGGGCGATCGCGAGCACGGTCAGTGCGGCCATGGCGAGCAGCTGCCGCCTCGAGATGTCGGCACCGGGCATGTCGGCCATCCTGCCAGCGAGGAGCGCGGCCACCGCGGAGGCCTCGAGCTAGTGCCCCCGCAACAGACTTCCGGCGGAGGGCACTAGGCCGTTCGGATCCCGTCGAGCAGGGCGTCGAGGAACGCGTCCGCCAGCTCGTCGGTACCGACCTCGCCATCCGGCTCGAACCACAGGTACGTGTAGTTCAGCATCCCGAGAATGCCCTTCACCAGCAGCCGGGGCACCGGGCGCAGCACGCCGTCGGCGACCCCGCGGTCGAGCGCCTGCCGCCAGTACCCCTCGTAGCGCTCGCGGGCCGCGACCACGCGGTCGCGGTTCTCCCCGGTGAGCGCCGTGTACTCGCGGAAGAACACGGCCCATTCGGACCGGTGCTCGGCGATGTTGCACAGCAGCCCCTTGGCCATGCCGCGCAACAGGTCCTCGGTCTCCAGCCCGGAGCCCAGCAGCGCCTCCGCGTGCGCGTTCATGCGGTCGACCTGGGTCTTGCTGATCTCGTAGAGCAGCGTCTCCTTGCTCCCGATGTAGTGGTAGAGCGCGCCGCGGCCCAGCCCGGCCGCCTTGGAGAGCTCAGCGATACCGGTGCCGTGGTAGCTGTTGCGGGCGAACAACTCGGCTGCGATGCCCACGATCCGTTCGCGGTTGCCGGCGTAGGTCGTGGTGCTCACGCGCAGAGCCTAACGGGTGGGGCCGCCGGTGAAGGAGTAGCCGCTCAGCAACTCGCGTGCCGCGACCAGGTACTGCACGGTGGGCGGGCCCTCCTCCAGCCAGTTCAGGCGCGCGTCACGGTAAAGGCGCTCGACGGGATGCCTGCGGGTGTAGCCGATCCCGCCGTGCACCAGCAGCGCGCGGTCGGTGACCCGGCCCACAGCCTCCAGCCCGAACTGCTTGACCATCGCCGACTCGGCCGGGATGCGCCTGCCCTCGTCCCATTTGCGGGCGGCGTCGGCGAGCATGCCCCGCAGGGCGTAGATGTCGGTGCCCATCTCGGCGAGGTAGCGCTGCACGGCCTGTCGCTGCCCGATCGGCTTGCCGAACGTGACGCGTGAGCGGGCGTGTGCGAGGGACAGCTCCAGCGCGCGCTCCGATGTGCCGAGCGAACTGGCCGCGATGAACACGCGGCTGATCTCCAGCGCGCGTTCGAGGTGCTCCTGGCCCTCGCCCTCCGAGCCGACGAGCGCCGACGCGGGCACGCGGACGCCCTCGAACGTGAGCACCCCGTGCTCGCCACCCTTGCAGCCCATCGTCTCGGGCAGCGGCTCGATGGTGAAGCCGGGGGAGTCGCGCTCCACCAGCAGTGCCGACACCTCGGCCGGACCGGTCTTGGCGAAGACGAGGAAGTGGCTCGCGAGGTCGGAGTTGGTGATCAGCCACTTGCGTCCATTGAGGACGTAGCCGTCGTCCGTGCGGGCCGCGGTGGTGCCGAGGTCGGCCCCGGTGCCGTGGTCGGGCTCGGTGAGCGCGAACGCCACCGACTTCTCGCCGGTGACCGCGCCGGGCAGGATCGCGGCCTTCTGCGCGTCGTTCCCGATCTCCGACAGCGCGTGGGCGAACGAGTTGTGCACGTGGACGATCACCCGGATTCCGCCCTGGATCTTGGCGAACTCCGCCAGCAGCGGCAGGTACTGGCGGATGGACAGCCCCTTGCCGCCGTACTCCCTTGGCACCAGCAGGCCGAACGCGCCCGCGTCGCGCAGCACCGGGAGCACGAGGTCGTACGGGATGCGTTCCTCGTCCTCGATGCGCTGTTCGAGTGGGTCGAGGTGGTCCCAGATCGCGCGGTGGATCTGCTTGGCGAGCCGCTGGTACTCGGGCTCGGGAAGGCCGTCGTGCATGGTGGGCTCCTTTCCGGGGAGACTCAGATGGACCAGCCGCCGTCGGCGGTGAGCACCGATCCCGTGCAGTAGGTGGCGTCCTCGCTGAGGAACACGGCGGCGCGGGCGATCTCGGGCACGGTGCCGAACCGGCCGAGCACGGTGGCGCGCTCGATGCCGTCGCGGGCCTTGGCGGAGACCTCCGCCGTCATGTCGGTGTCGACGAATCCGGGCGCGAGGACGTTGACCCGCAGGCCGTCGCGCCCGGTCTCCTTCGCCAGCGACCTGGCGAAGCCGATGAGCGCCGCCTTCGCGCTGGCGTAGGCGGTGTCGCCGGCGTGGCCGATCACGCCGATCACCGACGAGACGATCACGATGCTCGGATCGTCGCTCGCCCGCAGGGCGGGCAGCGCGGCGCGGGCGAGCGCGGCTACGCCGCCGATGTTCAGCTCGACGACCCGCCACCACTCGAGCGGGTCCATCGTGGACAGTTTCCCACCGTTCCAGGTACCGGCGTTGAGGATCAGCGCGTCGAGCGCGCCCCAGTGTTCGAGGACGGTGTCGACGACGGTGGTCGCCGTGCCGGCGTCGGCGAGATCGTAGTGGACGGGCAGGACGCGTTCTGGGGCGTCGGCGCGCAGCTTCTCGGCGGCCTCGCGGTTGGCGCGGTAGCCGCACGCGACCCGCCGTCCCCGCGCGACCAGCTCACTGGTGATTCCGGCGCCGATGCCCCGGGACCCTCCGGTGACGAGCACCGTGCGGTCAGCGGTTTCGTTCATAAAGGCACTGTACCGATCGTTCCAAGGATATGCATCTGTGCTCTGTATCTCCCGATCAATCGGCTTGGACCGATCGGTACACGAAAGGTTGATTGGCTGCGTTTCACGTGTTAAAACGGGGGCCAGCGCACCTCGCCACCGCTGTCGTTGGGAGAGCCTCGTGGACACACAACGCACTACCGCGCCACCGCGCGTACACCCCGCCAAGGTCGCGTTCGCCAGCTTCATCGGCACGGCCATCGAGTGGTACGACTTCTTCCTCTTCGGCACGGCGGCGACGCTCGTGTTCAACGAGCAGTTCTTCCCCACACTGAGCCCGGCGGCGGGCACGCTCGCCGCGTTCGCGACCTTCGGCGTCGCGTTCCTCGCGCGTCCGCTCGGTGGAGTCGTGTTCGGCCACTTCGGTGACCGCCTGGGCCGCAAGAGAATGCTCGTCCTGTCGCTGATGCTGATGGGCGCCGCCACCGTCGCGATCGGACTGTTACCCACCTACGCCCAGATCGGGCTCGCGGCGCCCGCGCTGCTCGTGGTCTGCCGCTTCGTCCAGGGCATCGCGGTCGGCGGTGAATGGGGCGGCGCGGTGCTCATGGCCGTCGAGCACGCGCCACCCCGGCGCCGGGCGTTCTACGGCAGCTGGCCACAGGCCGGGGTGCCCGCCGGACTCGTGCTGTCGGCCTCGGCGTTCTTCGCGATCGAGCAACTGCCCGACGAGCAGGTGACGGCGTGGGCGTGGCGGCTGCCGTTCCTCGCGAGCATCCTGCTGGTGCTGCTCGGCCTGTACGTGCGCCTGCAGGTGATCGAGTCGCCGGACTTCGAGCGGGTGCGCCAGTCGCGCTCGGCGTTTCCGCTCGGGGAGGTGCTGCGCACGAGCCGCAAGTCGCTGCTGATCGGGCTTTGCACCCAGGCGGCCGCGAACATCCCCTTCTACATCGTGACCGTGTTCGTGCTGTCCTACGGCCCCTCGGAGCTCGGCGTCTCCCGCGACACCATTCTCCTGTGCCTCATGGCGGCGTGCGTGCTCGACATCGGGTCGGTGCCGTTGGTCGCGACGTTCGCCGACCGCGTGGGCAGGCGCACGGTGCTGCTGGCCGGCGCGGTCTACATGGCGGCGATCGCGTTCCCGTTCTTCTGGCTGTTCGACACGGCGTCGCCGTGGCTCATCCTCGTCGGGATGATTCTCGTGGTCACGGTCGGCCACGCCGTCACCTACGCGGCGATCGCCGGGTTCCTGGCCGAGCTGTTCCCCGCGCGGGTGCGCTACACGGGAGCGTCGGTGGCCTACCAGGCCGGCGGGATGGTCACCAGCGGGCCGGCGCCGTTCGTCGCGGGAGCCCTGTTCGGTGTCGCCGGCGGCTCCTGGGTGCTGGCCGTCTACATCGTCGTCGCGTGCGCCGTCACCTTCGGCGCGCTGCTCGCCGCCGACCGAGACTCCGGGAGTGACCGGTGACCGGGAGCGTCTGGGACGAGATCGAGGCCGGCCTGTCCACCGCGCCGGACCGGCTCAACACCGCGCAGGAGGCGTGCGGGCGGTACACCGGACAGCGGGGCAGACTGGCGCTGGTGGTCCGGCACGCCGACGGGTCGGGAGAGCGCTGGACGTACCGGGAGCTGTACCGGGCCGCGTCGAGGGCCGCGCGGGCGTTCGCGCGGGCGGGGCTGCGGCAGGGCGACCGCGTCGCGGGCCTGTTGTCGCGGCAGGTGGAGAGCCTCGTCGTCGCGCTGGCGGCGTGGCGCAGTGGGCTCGTGTACGTGCCGCTGTTCTGCGGCTTCGGCACCGACGCGCTGGCATTCCGCCTGCGGTCCTCGCGGGCCGGGCTGATCGTGTGCGACCACCGATGGCGGGACGTGCTCGACGCGGCACTGTCCACGATGGACGGTGATCCCGGGGTGATGGTGGTGACCGGGCCGAGGGGCACGGGCGTGCGGCGCGGCGACTACAGCTTCTGGGCCGAGGTCGAGCGCAGCGCGCCCGACGGCCCCGAGTCGCCCACCTCGGCGACCGACCCGGCCACGCTGCTGTTCACGAGCGGCACCACCGGCGATCCGAAGTCGTGCGTCATGCCGCACGGGGCGCTGCTGTCGGTGTTGCCGTTCGCGCGGCACTCGCTCGGTGCGGGACCCGGTGACCTCCTCTTCACCACGGCCGATCCGGGTTGGGCCTACGGGCTCTACTCGACCGGGGTGGCGCCGATGGCTCTCGGGGCGCCGAGGGTGGTCTACAGCGGTGACTACGACGCGGCGGCCTGGCTGCGGGTGATGAGAGAGGAGGGCGTCACATGCGTGGCGGCGGCGCCGAGCGCGTACCGCAAGCTGCTGCCCGCGCTGCGGCGGTACGGCGTGCCGGGTGAGCTGTCCGCCGCCGCGGCGGCGGGCGAGCCGCTCGACGCCGACACGGCGTCGCGGTGGACCGGGGGTGGCGCGCCGCCGATCCGCGACGGCTACGGGCTCAGCGAGGTCGGCATGGTGCTCGCCGACCTCGCGGACGGTGCCAAACCCGAGCCCGGCACGCTCGGTGGCCCGATCCCCGGCTTCGCCGTGCGCCTGGTGGACCGCGACGGCGAGCCGGTGGCGGAGGGGGAGAGCGGGCTGATCGCCGTGGAGCGGCCGAGGTACCAGCTCAGCACGGGGTACGAGAACCGGCCAGAGGCGTGGGAGGCGCGCTGGCACGGGGACCTGTTCGTGACGGAGGACCGCGCCCGGACGCGACCCGATGGCAGGTGGGTCTTCCTGGGGCGGGAGGACGACATGATCGTCACGTCCGGGTACAACGTGAGCCCGGTGGACGTGGAACGCGTGCTCAACGAGCTTCCTGGCGTTGCCGAGGCGGCGGCCGTGGCCGCGCCCGGTCCGGGCGGCGGGACGGTGGTGCGCGCGGTCGTCGTGAGGGCTCCGTCGGCGCCGCCCTCGGCGGAGCTGGAGCAGCGGCTCCGCGCGGAGGTCACCTCCCGCATCGGTGCCCACGCCTCACCCCGCGTGATCGATTACGCGGACGCCCTACCGCGCAACGAGGTCGGCAAGCTCCAGCGCGCCCGGCTCCGCTGACGTCCGCCGCCGCGCCGGTCCGCGAGTCCCCCGTTCCTGCCCGCGAGTCCCCCGTTCGGGCCTGCGAGTTGCCCGTTCGGGCCTGCGAGTTGCTCGTTCGGGCCCGCGAGTTGCTCGTTCGGGCCTGCGAGTCCCCCGTTCGGGCCTGCGAGTTGCCCGTTCGGGCCCGCGAGTTGCTCGTTCGGGCCTGCGAGTTGCCCGCTTGGGACCCGCGAGTTGTGCCGTCTGGAGCGGGCTACTCGCCATCCCGTGGGGGACTCGCGGACCGGAGCGGGGGACTCGCGCGCCGGAGTGGGGGACTCGCGGACCGGAGTGGGGGACTCGCGCGCCGGAGTGGGGGACTCGCGGACCGGAACGCGGAACTCGGCGTCGCGAGTGCAGAACTCGGCGTCGGGAGTGGGGGACTCGCGGACCGGGGTGCACGACTCGCGGGGTTACGTGCCGGAGAACTTCGGCTTGCGCTTGGCGCGGAAAGCGGCGACGCCCTCGGCGAAGTCGTTGGTGTGGAACAGCAATCCCTGGCCCTCGCGTTCGGCTTCCAGGGCCTGGGGGAGCCGGTCGAGCACGGTGGCGTTGAAGGCGTGCTTCGTGTGCGCGTAGGCCGCCGTCGGCCCCTGGGCCAGCTGCGTGGTGAGGCGTTGCACCTCGGCGTCGAACTCCTCATCCGGCACCGCGAACGCGATCAGGCCCCATTCCACGGCCTGCGCGGCGGGGATCCGCTCCGCGAGCATCGCCATCCGGGTCGCGCGCGCCCGCCCGATCGCCGCGGGCAGCAGCGCCGTGGCGCCGCCGTCCGGCATCAGGCCTGCGTTCGCGAACGCCAGCAGGAAGTACGCCGACTCTCGCGCCACCACGAGGTCCGCGGCCAGCGCGAAGGAGCAGCCGACCCCGGCCGCGGGCCCGTTCACCGCCGCCAGCACCGGCTTCGGGGCGCGGCGTAGCGCCGTGGTGAGGCGGTTGGCGGCGTCGATCGTCTCCGGCCCCGGCAGGGCGCCGGGGCCCACGTCGTCGGTGCCCCGTCCGGCGAGGTCGGCGCCCGCGCTGAACGCCCGCCCCGCGCCGGTCAGCACGATCACCCGCACGCCGGAGTCCCTCGCCGCGCCCTCCACGGCCTCGGCGGCGCGGGTCAGCATGTCCGCCGTGAACGCGTTGAGGTTCTCCGGCCGGTTGAAGGTGATCCGCAGGACAGCGTCGGTCTGCTCGACGAGAACGTCGGTCATGGCTCCCTTTCCACAGTGTCACGCCTGCCAGTCGCGCAGCACGGCGTCGTTGTCCGTGCCGGGTTTCGGTGGCGGGGCAGGCTGGTCCGGCACCGTGCGCGAGAACCGCGGCGCGGGTTTCGGCTGCACGATGCCGTCGATCTCGGTGAGCGTCCCGCGCGCGGCGAGGTGCGGGTGGCCGGCGACCTCGTCGAAGGTGAGCACGGGGGTGACGCACGCGTCGGTGTCGGCGAACACCTCCGCCCATTCGTCCCGTGTCCGGCTGGAGAAGAGCTGCGTGAACCGCGCGCGCAGCACCGGCCAGCCGGACCGGTCCATCTGCTCGGGCAGCTCGGCGGGGTCGAGGCCGAGCCCCTCCAGCAGCGCCGCGTAGAACTGCTTCTCGAGTGCGCCGACCGCGATGTACCGGCCGTCGGCGCACACGTACGTGTCGTAGAACGGCGCCGTGCCGTCGAGCAGGTTGCTCGCCCGCTCGTCGCTCCAGACGCCGATGCCGCGCATCGCCCACACCATCTGCGACAGCACGCTCGCGCCGTCGACCATCGCGGCGTCCACCACCTGGCCCTCGCCCGAGCGTTCCCGTTCCCACAGCGCCGAGAGCACGCCGGTGAGCAGGAACATCGACCCGCCGCCGAAGTCGCCGACCAGATTCAGCGGCGGCACCGGCGGCTCGTCGTGCCGTCCGATCGTGTGGAGGATGCCGGTGAGGCTGATGTAGTTGATGTCGTGCCCGGCCCGCTGCGCCAGCGGCCCGTCCTGACCCCAGCCCGTCATGCGGCCGTAGACGAGGCGCGGGTTCACGGCGTGGCAGTCGGCGGGGCCGATGCCGAGCCGCTCGGCCACCCCCGGACGAAAGCCCTCGATGAGCACGTCGGCCTTCGCGGCCAGCCGCAGCACGAGCCCGCGCCCCTCGTCGGTCTTGAGGTCCGCGGCCACCGAGCGGCGGCCCCGCATCAGGTGGTCCGGCTTGCCGCCCGCGAGGTCGAGCGAGCCCGACGGCCGCTCGACGCGCACCACGTCCGCGCCGAGATCCGCGAGGACCATCGCCGCGTGCGGGGCGGGCCCGATGCCCGCCATCTCGACGACCTTCAGCCCGCTCAGCGGTCCAGCCACGATGTCCTCCACCTCGCTCGGTTCCTGCGCGTCGTGCCACCGTAGAGGGTTCGCACCCGGGAGGTCGACGAAGGCGCATGCCGCCGCCGGGGGGAACCGGGCGGGCGCTACAGGCGTTCGATGATCGTGGCGTTGGCCATGCCGCCGCCCTCGCACATGGTCTGCAGCCCGTACCGGCCGCCGCTCGCCTCGAGCTGGCCGACGAGGGTGCCGAGCAGCCGCGTGCCCGACGCGCCGAGCGGGTGGCCGAGCGCGATCGCGCCGCCGCGCGGGTTGAGCTTCTCCGGGTCGGCGTTGAGCTCGTGCTGCCACACGAGCGGCACCGGGGCGAACGCCTCGTTCACCTCGTAGGCGTCGATGTCGTCGAGGGACAGCCCCGACCGGGCGAGGATCTTCTGCGTGGCCGGCACGACTCCGGTGAGCATCAGCAACGGGTCGCTGCCGGTGACGGCGAAGCTGTGGAACCGCGCCCTGGGCGTCAGGCCGAGCGCGTTCGCCTTCTCCTCGCTCATGATCAGCGCCGCGGACGCGCCGTCGGTGAGCGGCGACGAGTTGCCCGGCGTGATGCGCCACTGGATCTCCGGGAAGCGCTCGGCGAGCCGCTCGTCGTAGAACGACGGCTTGAGGCCGGACAGTCCCTCGACGGTGGTGTTCGCCCGCACGGTCTCGTCGGTGCCGACCGTGTGCTCGGTGCCGTTCTCGCCGGGGACCGTGATGGGCAGGATCTCCCGGTCGAACCCGCCCGCCGCCGCGGTGGCGGCCGCGCGGGCGTGTGAGCGCGCGGAGAACTCGTCCAGCGTGGCGCGGTCGAGTTTCCAGCGGCCCGCGATGATCTCGGCGGAGATGCCCTGGCCCACGAGCCCGTCGGGGTAGCGCGCGGCGACGGCCGGGCCGAACGGGTCCTTGCCCGCGACCGGGGAGCCCATCGGCACCCGGCTCATCGACTCGACACCGCAGGCGATGACGACGTCGTAGGCGCCCGCGATCACGCCCTGCGCGGCGAAGTGGGCGGACTGCTGGCTCGACCCGCACTGCCGGTCGACGGTCGTGGCGGGCACCGACTCCGGGAAGCCCGCGCCCAGCACGGCGTTGCGGGTGATGTTGACGGCCTGCTCGCCGGCCTGTCCGACGCAGCCGCCGATGACGTCGTCCACGAGCGCCGGGTCGAGGTCGTTGCGGTCGAGCAGTCCGCGCAGCACGCGTGAGAGCAGATCGGCAGGGTGCACACCGGACAGTTGACCGCCGGGTTTGCCCTTGCCGGAGGGAGTGCGAACGACATCGACGATTACCGCGGTGGTCATGGCATCCTTTCCCGGCGTCTCCTCTGGCGCCTGCGACGCATTAACGATCGATAGCTAAAACCCCTGTTGTCAAGGCTGAGATCGCCCCCTGGCACCCGGGCGAGACGTACATCACGCGGACAATATCTATCGTTCGTTAAGTGGCTAGTCTGCTGCTCGGACCCGAGTCGGCGGGAGGGAGCCGCGAGCGATGCTGCGAACCAGGTTCTGCGAGGTGTTCGGGGTCGAGCACCCGATCGTGCAAGGCGGCATGCAATGGGTCGGCAGGGCGGAACTGGTGTCGGCGGTCGCGAACGCGGGCGCGCTGGGCTTTCTCACCGCGCTGACCCAGCCGACGCCCGAGGATCTCGCCAAGGAGATCGCGCGCTGCCGGGAGCTGACCGACAGGCCGTTCGGCGTGAACCTGACGATCCTGCCGTCTATCAACCCGCCGCCGTACGCCGAGTACCGCGACGTGATCGTGGAGTCCGGCGTGCCCGTGGTGGAGACGGCGGGGTTCAACCCGGCCGAGCACCTGCCCGCGTTCCAGGGCGCCGGGGTCAAGGTGCTGCACAAGTGCACGAGCGTCCGGCACGCCGTCAAGGCGCAGGAACTGGGCGTGGACGGCATCTCCATCGACGGTTTCGAGTGCGCGGGTCACCCCGGTGAGGACGACATCCCCGGGCTGGTCCTCATCCCCGCGGCGGCCGACAAGATCACCATCCCGATGATCGCCTCCGGCGGCTTCGGTGACGCCCGCGGGCTCGTCGCGGCGCTGGCGCTTGGCGCCGACGGCATCAACATGGGCACACGGTTCGTCGCCACGCAGGAGGCGCAGGTCCACGACAACGTCAAGCGGCGCATGGTCGAGGCGACCGAGCGCGACACCGAGCTGATCTTCCGGCCGCTGCGCAACACCGCCCGCGTGGCGCGCAACGCCGTCAGCCAGGAGGTGGTGAAGATCCTCGACGCCGGCGGGAAGTTCGAGGACGTCCGCGACCTCGTGGCTGGCGTGCGCGGGCGCCAGGTGCTGGAGACCGGGGACCTCGACCTGGGAATCTGGACGGCGGGACTGGTGCAGGGCATCATCCGCGACATCCCGGCCGTCGCCGAGCTGGTGACGCGGATCGTCACCGAGGCACGGGAACTCATCTCCGGCCGCCTGGCCGGCGTGCTGAACTGAAAGGGGTCACATGGACATCAACGGTGCCGTCGCTGTGGTGACGGGAGGCGCCTCGGGTCTCGGCCTGGCGACGGTGAAGGAGCTGCACGGCAAGGGCGCCAAGGTGCTCATCCTCGACCTGCCGTCCTCGGACGGCGAGTCGGTGGCCAAGGAACTGGGCGACGGAGCCGTGTTCGCGGCCGGGGACGTCACCAGCGAGTCCGACGTCGCCGCGGCGCTGGACACGGCGCAGGGGCTCGGCGCGCTGCGGATCGCGGTCAACTGCGCGGGCATCGGCAGCGCGATCAAGACCGTGGGCAAGAAGGGCGCGTTCCCGCTCGCGGACTTCACCAAGGTCATCAACGTCAACCTCGTCGGCACGTTCAACGTGATCCGGCTGGCCGCGGAGCGGATGTCCCAGGTGGACCCGGTCGGCGAGGAGCGGGGCGTCATCGTCAACACCGCGTCGGTCGCCGCGTTCGAGGGACAGGTCGGCCAGGCCGCCTACTCCGCGTCGAAGGGCGGCATCGTGGGCATGACACTGCCCATCGCGCGCGACCTCGCGAGCCTGCGGGTCCGGGTGGTCACCATCGCGCCCGGCCTGTTCCACACGCCGCTGTTCGACTCGCTGCCCGAGGACGCCATCGCCTCGCTCGGCGCGCAGGTGCCGCACCCGTCGCGGCTCGGCGACCCCGGGGAGTACGCCGCGCTGGCGCGGCACATCGTGGAGAACCCCATGCTCAACGGCGAGACCATCCGCCTGGATGGCGCCATCCGCATGGCCCCGCGCTGAGGAAGGGGCGAGGCTGGTGCGCGCGCAGCAGGTGACCGAACTGACCGGGCCGTCCGGCCTGCGTCTCGCCGAGACCGCCGAACCCGGCGGGCGTGACGGAGCGGTCGTCGTGGACATCGCCGCCGCGGGGGTCGCGTTCCCGGATCTGTTGCAGGCCAAGGGTTTGTACCAGGTCCGGCGGGAGCCGCCGTTCGTGCCCGGCATGGAGGGTGCCGGGACGGTCCGCAGTGCGCCCGAGGGCAGCGGCTTCGAGCCCGGCCAGCGGGTCGTGGTCGTCGAGATGGGCGGCACCTGGCAGGAGGTGGTGGCCGCCGACCCCGGCAACGTGCTGCCGCTGCCGGACGGCGTGCCCTTCGAGCTGGCCGCGGGAATGCCCCTGAACTACCTCACGGTGTGGTTCGCGCTGCGCCGCAGGGCCCGCGCCCAGGCGGGGGAGACCGTGCTCGTGCACGGCGCCGCGGGCGGGGTCGGCGTGGCGGCGCTCGACATCTGCCGGGCGCTGGGCATGCCGACCATCGCCGTGGTCAGCGACGACCGCAAGGCCGCCGTCGCCGAGCAGGCAGGGGCGGAGCGCGTGGTGCTCGTCGACGGCTGGCGCGAGTCGGTGCGAGAGCACACCGCGGGCCGGGGCGTGGACGTGGTCGTCGACCCGGTGGGCGGCGACCGGTTCACCGACAGCCTGCGCAGCCTCGCACCCGAGGGCAGGGTGGTGGTGCTCGGCTTCACCGGCGGCGAGATCCCGACCGTCAAGGTCAACCGGCTGCTGCTCGGCAACACGGCCGTGGTGGGCGCCGCGTGGGGGGAGTTCCTCAGGCAGAACCCGGGTTGTCTGCGCGAGCAGTGGGACGAGCTGGCCCCGCTGCTGGCCGGGGGCGGGCTCACGCCGCTGTGGCCCGCGGTGCGCCCGCTCGAGGAGGCCGCGGACGCGCTGCGCGAGCTGGAGTACCGTTCCGCGACGGGCAAGCTGGTGCTGCGGCTGCGCTGAGCACCTGCCGCGGCGGGGCGCGTGTGTATCGTTCACGATGTCGCTGAGAGACGCTCGATGGGTGGGAGATGGCACGACGGAATGGCGCCGCGGCCGTGAAGCGGACCGAGCCCGCGAACGCCGCAGGCGCCGACTGGCGGCACTTCGAGCCGCTGGAGCTGACGCCCATCCTCGCCGCGGCGCTGGAAGCCTTCTACGAGCACGGCTTCCACGGCACCACCGTGCGCGACATCGCCCGCAGGGTGGGCCAGACCGTGCCGTCGCTGTACTACCACCACGAGAACAAGGAAGGCGTCTTCGCGACCCTGCTCGAGATGGGCACCGGCGACGTGGCGTGGCGTGCCGAGGCGGCGGCGGCCGAGGCGGGGGAGCGCGCCGACCTGCGGTTCGCCTACGTGGTCGAGGCCGTGGTGCTCTACATGACCCATCGGGTGCGGCTCGCGGCGCTCGACCCGGAGCTGCGCCACCTCTCCCCGCCGAAGCGCAAGCGCTACGCGGCGCGGCGCAAGGAGGTGGAGAACCTCATGGCCGGCATCGTCGAGGACGGCGTGCGGCAGGGCGTGTTCACGGCCGAGCTGCCCGCCGAGACCGCCCGAGCCGTGCTCGGGATGTGCCAGTCGATCGGCCGCTGGTACCAGCCCAGCGGCCCGCTCGCCCCCGAGGAGCTGGCGGGCCGCTACGTCGACATCGCCCTGATGGCCGTCGGCGTGCGCAAACGCCCGCAGCCCAAGGGGTCGCAGGGCCGCCGGGCCAGGGTGCGCGCGTAACGGCTCAGCGCCGGGGCGCGGATTCGCCGGGACCGGGCTGGTGAACCCACGAAGTGGCGTGACCAGCTGTTGTGGGCGGGCCAGGCCCGCGAGCCAGCCCGCGAGTCCCCCGCTCCAGCCCGAGAGTCCCCCGCTCCGGACCGCGAGTTGCCCGCTCCGGACCGCGAGTTGCCCATTCGGGACGGCGCAAGGCACCCCAGGGCAGGTGTAGGCGGCCCTGTTCGCGCCGCGGCCCGCGCGCCGGGTGGTCACTCGGGACCGGGGTCCTCCCGGGTGCTGTCGACCTGGTCGGAGTCCTCGGCCTCCACCCCGAACCCGGGCGCGGGCTCCGGCCCGCCGCGGCCGGGATCGGCGGCGGCGATGTCGTCGTCCGGGTCGGGATGCGCTTCGAAAGGCGTGGTCGTCATACCGGGCGGGTACCCGGAGACGAGGAGCGCACCCCTAATCAGGAAGGCAACGCATGACCGAGTCGACAGCCAGGCCGCTCGCCGTGGTCACCGGAGCCTCGACCGGCATCGGCCGCGAGTTCGCCCGGTGCCTGGCCGAGGACGGCCACGACCTGCTGCTGGCCGCCGAGAACACCGAACTCGCGGACGCCGCGCGGGAGGTCGGCTCGCAGTCGTCGGCCGTCGAAACCGTGCGCGCGGACCTCGCCACCGCTGACGGCGTGGAGGAGCTGGCCCGGCGCGTACGCGCGAAGGGGCGCCCGGTCGACGTGCTTGCGATCAACGCGGGCGTCGGCGTGAGCGGGGCGTTCGCGGAGGCGGAGACGTCGCTCGAGGACCAGCTGCGCGTGGTGGACCTCAACGTCCGTTCCGCCGTGCACTTCGCGAAGCTGCTGGTGCCGGACATGGCCGCGCGCGGCAGGGGCCGGATCCTGTTCACGTCGTCGGTCGCGGCGACCACGCCCGGCCCGTTCCAGGCCGTCTACGGCGCGTCGAAGGCGTTCCTGCAGTCCTTCTCGCAGGCCCTTCGCGAGGAGCTGAAGGAGACCGGGGTGACCGTCACGGCCGTGCTGCCGGGGCCCACCGCGACCGAGTTCTTCGCCCGCGCCCGCATGCTCGACACCAAGATCGGCGCCGGGCCGAAGGACGACGCGGGCGAGGTGGCCCGCCAGGCCTACGCGGCGCTGAAGGCCGGCCGCGACTCCGTGGTCGCCGGGTCCCTCCGGAACCGCGTGCAGGCCGCGGTCGCGCGCTTCACCCCCGAGCGGTTCCTCGCCGCCGCCCACCGCCGCATGGCCGAGCCGGGCACCGCCCGCCGCTGACGCTCACGCGCCGGGACCGGACGCCCCGGGGCCGAACTCCGGCACCGGGCGCACCTCGATCGGCGTCCGGATCGGCCTGCCACCGGGTCCGGGCGCCGCCGAGGCCTTCGCCGCGATCTCGATCGCGCGCTCATCGGAGGGCACGTCGACGAGCCAGTACCCGGCGAGGAACTCCTTGGACTCGGCGAACGGGCCGTCGGTCACCACGGGCTCCCCTCCGTCGGAGGTGACGATCCTGGCGGCCTCCGGGCCGGAGAGGCCCTGCCCGTCCAGCAGCTCTCCGGAGGCGGTCAGCTCCCGGAAGAGGGCCTGCTGGAAGGCGATGTGGGCCTTGATCTCCTCCGGCCGCCACGTCTCCATCGGTGGCACGCCCTCGACCCTGTAGTGCATCAGCAGCAGGTACTTCATCGCGGGCTCCTCACCGTCGTGGTCCCCGCCATGCTCTCGGGTCAGAGGCCGCCGCGGGCCACGAGCTGGGACACGATCACGTTGCGCTGGATCTCGTTGGTGCCCTCGCCGACGATCATCAGCGGCGCGTCGCGGAAGTAGCGCTCGACGTCGAACTCCGTGGAGTAGCCGTAGCCGCCGTGCACGCGGACCGCGTTGAGCGCCACCTCCATCGCGACCTCGGAACAGAACAGCTTCGCCATGCCCGCCTCGAGGTCAGAGCGCTCGCCCGAGTCGTACCGCGTGGCGGCATGCAGCAGCAGCCTGCGGGCCGCGGTGAGCTTGGTGCCCATGTCGGCGAGGTAGTTGCCCACCGACTCGTGCTTCCAGATCGGCTTGCCGAAGGCCTCCCGCTCCTGGGCGTAGCGCAGCGCGTCGTCGAAGGCGGCCCTGGCGACGCCGGTCGCGCGCGCCGCCACCTGGATCCGGCCGATCTCCAGCCCGCGCATCATCTGCCCGAACCCGGCGCCCTCGACGCCGCCGAGCAGCGCGTCGGCGGGCACCCGGCAGTCGGTGAAGGACAGCTCGCAGCTCTCAACGCCCTTGTAGCCCAGCTTGGGCAGGTCCCGCGACACCTCGAAGCCGGGCCCCTTCTCCACCAGCAGGACGCTCATGCCCTTGTGCGCGGGTGTGGCGGACGGGTCCGTCTTGCACAGCAGCGCGACCAGGCCCGAGTGGCGGGCGTTGGAGATCCACGTCTTGGACCCGTTGATCACATAGCCTCCCCCGCCGGGGGTGCCCCCACGGTCGTCGCGGACGGCCACCGTGCGCATGGCCTGCAGGTCCGAGCCGCCGCCCGGCTCGGTGAGCGCCATCGTGGCCCGCAGCTCGCCGGTCGCCATGCGCGGCAGGTACTTCCGCTTCTGCTCCTCGGTGCCGTAGTCGAGCAGCAGCTTCGACACCACGGTGTGCCCGCCCATGGCCCCGGCGAGGCTCATCCAGCCGCGGGCGAGCTCCTCGGTGACCAGCGCGTAGCACGGCGTGGACACGCGCACGTCGCCGTAGGGCTCCGGGATCGCCAGCCCGTAGATGCCCAGCCGCTTCATCTGCTCGATGAGCTTCTCCGGGTAGGTGTTCTCGTGCTCCAGCTCCCTGACGACGGGGCGGACCTCGCGGTCGACGAAGTCGCGCACCGTCTCGACGATCGCCCGCTCGTCGGCGTCCAGCTCATCCATGTTCAGTCCTCCGATCCGGCGAAACGTACCTGTGCTGTGGCATGCCGCGGCTCCGCGGCACTGGCGACGGCCAGCTCCGCGCCGTCGTCCTCCGGCCGTCCCGTGACCACGATCCGGTCGCCGGCGAACACGGGCCGCCGCAGCCGGAAGCTCACCGACCCGACCCGGCGATCGGTGTTGCGCCGCACCAACTCCAGCATCAGCAGCACCAGCAGCGGGCCGTGCACCACGAGCCCGGGGTAGCCTTCCACCCCGGTGGCGTAGGGGACGTCGTAGTGGATGCGGTGCGCGTTGGCGGTCAGCGCGCTGAACCGGAACAGCGCCGCCGGGTCGGTCACGGGCACGATCCGCCACGGCGCCCCGTCCTCCGGCGGTGGTTCTGTGGTCGTGGTGAACGAGCGCCGTGCGTCGTCGCCGCTGCGGTAGACGTAGTCCAGCTCCTCGGTGACCCGCGCCTCGCCGTCCTGCCGGTACTCGGAGCGCACCGTCACGAACGCCATCTCTCCGGTGCGGCCCTCCTTCACGCCGCAGTTGTCCAGTGTGGACACTCGCTCGACGTGGGCTCCCGTCTCCAGCGGGCGCGCGATGGTGAGCCTGCCGCCCGCGAACATGCGCCGCCGGTCCGGGATGGGCGGCAGGAAGTGGCCGGAAAGGGGGTGCCCGTCCTCGCCGAGGTCGCTCTGCGGCGGCCACTCCAGCAGGTGCAGCCAGTGCCACAGCGGGGGCAGGTCGTCACCCGCCCTCGCGGCGACGGGCTGGTCGAGCACGGCCGACAGCGCGGCGACCGGCCCCGCGTCGACGACGCCGGTCTCCGTGCGCGGCTCCGGCCGCCAGTCCCGCAGGTGAGTCTCCAGGGAGTCAGTCATGGGGTTCTCCGATAGTGGGTGGATCTTCAGTGTCCCGTCGTCGTAGCCGGCCACGTCGGCGAAGCTCCGGTCCCCGGCGAACGCGCCGACGCTCATGCGCGCGTGCGCCTCGGTGCCGTCGGCCCACCGTCCACTGGGGACACTCGTGACGCCCTTCACCGCCCTGCAGGCGGTACCAGCGCGCGCGGCACGCGGCCGCCCAGTCGCCGGTCTCGGCGATCGCGCCGGACGCCTCGTGGCCCAGCACGAGCGGGAACTTCGGCGTGAGCGTTCCGTTGATCATGGAAAGGCCGGAGTGGCACACGCCCGCCGCGGCGATGCGCTCCCGCACGTCGCCGTGGCCGGGCGCGGGTGGTTCGAGGTCGGCCACCCTGGCGGTTCCCCGGGTACGTCGACGATGACGGCTCTGACCACGAGGGGCCTCCCTAGAGCTGGATGGACTTGACTTCGAGGTACTCGTCGAGGCCCTGCCGTCCCATCTCCCTGCCGACGCCGGACTGCTTGTACCCGCCGAACGGGGCGAGCGGGTTGTACGCGCCGCCGTTGACGTCGATCTGGCCCGTGCGCACCTGGCGCGCGAAGGCGAGCGCGCGGTCGCTGTCGGCCGACCACACCGCGCCGTGGAGGCCGTAGCGGGAGTTGTTGGCGATGCGCAGCGCGTCGTCGGTGTCGCGGAACGGGATCACCGAGAGCACCGGGCCGAAGATCTCCTCCTGCGCGATGGTCGAGTCGGGGTCGACGTCGGCGAACACCGTGGGGGAGACGTAGTAGCCGCGCTCGAACCCGGCCGGGGTGTCCGCGCCGCCGGTGACCAGGCGGGCGCCTTCTTCGACGCCCTTGGCGATGAAGCCGCGTACCCGTTCGCGCTGCGCGGCCGACACCAGCGGGCCGAGCTTGGTCTTCGGGTCCAGCGGGTCGCCGGGGGCGAACCCGGCGGCGAACTCCCCGGCCAGTTCGGCGGCCTCGGCGTGGCGGTCGGCGGGCACCAGCAGGCGAGTCCACGCCGTGCAGGTCTGGCCGCCGTTGAGGAACGCGTTGGCGACGCCGACCTTGACCGCGGTCCTGAGGTCGGCGTCGTCGAGCACGACGTTGGCCGACTTGCCGCCGAGTTCCAGGGTGACCTTCTTGATCGTGCGCGCTCCCAGCTCGGCGACGCGCGAGCCGGCCCGCACCGAACCGGTGAACGACACGTGGTCCACCTCGGGATGCGTGGCGAGGGCCTCGCCGACGACGGGACCGCGCCCGTGCACGAGGTTCACCACCCCGGCCGGCAGGCCGGCCTCGTGGATCGCGTCGAACAGCGCGACGGCCGCCAGCGGGGCCACCTCGCTTGGCTTGATCACCACGGTGCAGCCCGCGGCCAGCGCGGGGGCGAGCTTGCAGGTGATCTGGTGCAGCGGGTAGTTCCACGGCGTGATCGCGGCGACCACGCCGATCGGCTCCTTCACCACGAGGGTGTTGCCGATCTTCTCCTCGGGCTCCTCCCGCGTGAGCAGGTCGACGTAGCTCGAGATGTCGGTCAGCGGGAGGGAGGCCTGGATGCGCGAGGCGATGCGCATGGGGGTGCCGACGTCGGTGGCGATGAGCTCGGCGATCTCGTCGACGCGCTTGGCAAGACCGTCGTGCAGCTTCCGCAGGTACTCCGCCCGCTCGGCCCTGGGCGTGGCCGCCCAGCCGGGGAAGGCGCGCCGGGCCGCGCGGACCGCCCTGTCGACGTGCTCGGCGGTGCAGTCGGGCACCTCGCCGATCGTCTCCTCGGTGGCGGGGTTCTCCACGGCGATCGCCGCGCTACCCGCGGCGACCCACTCACCGTCGAGGTAGAGGTCGCTTCGATGACTCACTGGATCTCCTTCGATCGCGGTACGTCGCCATCTTGACTGCATTCTATAGAATGTGCAAGATGAGCCGGTCACTGTCAGCCACATCACGAGATGGCCCGCCCGGTTCCGGTGGCGGTGGCCCGCGGGCACATCCACGGTGTCCATGCGAAAGGGAGATACGTGACCAGGTCAAGTCCCGGCGACAAGTTGGCGGGAGCGGACCAGGAGCGCCTCGCGTGCGGCCGAGGCCTGAACGGCTCGCGGACGCGATCGCCGCGCACGAGGGCGTGTTCGAGAAGGCGCCCCTGACGTACAAGGAGCTGGCACGGCGTTCGGCTCCGTCGGGCGACGCCAACCAGGGGGCGGCAGAGGCCGGTCAGGCCAGGAAGGCGCCCTCTAGAATATAGAAATGGCGCGACTCGCGGGTGACGGGATGATGGACGGACACGGCGGGCGGCCCGCCACGGCCGGTACTGCTCCGGCGCGGCGCGCCAGCTTCGGCGGCAAGCAGCAGCTGAGCGAGCGAGTCGCCGCCTATGTCCGCGAGGGCATCATGGTCGGGCAGTTCCCCGCCGGGGAGTTCGTGCGCACCGAGCACCTCGCCGAGGAGCTGGGCGTGAGCCAGACGCCCGTGCGCGAGGCGTTGATGATCCTGCACAGCGAGGGGTCGGTGCGCTGGGAGCCCCGGCGGGGGTACCGCGTCGTGCCGATCACCAGCCGCGACGTGCGGGATCTCTTCGACGTACAGGCCTACATCGCGGGCGAACTGGCCGGCCGCGCGGCCACGCGCCTCGACGAGGCGGAGCTGGACCGGCTCGACGAGATCCAGAGTCGTCTCGCCGAGTCCGAGCGGGCAGGCGACACCGAGCTCGTCGACAGCCTCAACCACGAGATCCACCGCACCATCAACAAGGTCTCCGGCTCCCTGCGGATGGCCTCGCTGCTGAACCTGACGGTGAGCTACGTGCCGCTGCGCTTCTTCGGCAAGATCGAGGGGTGGGCGTCGGCGTCGGCGCACGACCACTCGGCGATCTTCGCGGCGCTGCGTGCCCGCGACGCCGAGGCCGCGCGCACGGCGATGGCGGAGCACATCCGGCACATCGGCGAGCTGCTCGTCGACCACCTCGCGAGGCAGGGCATCCTCAGCTGAGCGCCGGTTAGCGCAGGCGGTGCGGGGGCCCCTTTGGCGACACCCTACAAAGCCGGGGCGCGGGGCGTGGTTGAGTCCGATCATTTGCCGACCCGCCGGTAACCGGAAGAGTACGAGGCAAGGTGCAGGCGACGGCCGCGAACCGGTCGTCGCCTTTCGTGTTGCTCGTGAGTTGTGAGGTTTGCCGGTTTTGTTCACTCGCATCGCCATCGTGAATCGGGGAGAGGCCGCGATGCGGCTGATCCATGCCGTCCGGGAGCGCAACGCCGAAGGCGGGCCGCGGATGGAGACCGTCGCCTTCTACACCGACGCCGACCGCACCGCGACCTTCGTGCGGGAGGCCGACCACGCCTACCTGCTCGGCCCCGCCTCGGCGCGCCCGTACCTCGACCTCGCCGTGCTGGAACGCGCCCTGGTCGAGACGAGGGCCGACGCCGCGTGGGTCGGCTGGGGCTTCGTGGCCGAGGACCCGGCGTTCGCGGAGCTGTGCGAGCGGCTCGGCGTGACCTTCGTCGGGCCGAGCGCGGAGGCGATGCGCAAGCTCGGCGACAAGATCGGCGCGAAGCTCATCGCGGAGGAGGTCGGCGTCCCGGTGGCGCCGTGGAGCCGCGGCGCGGTCGAGAACCTCGACGCCGCGCTGCTGGCCGCCAAGGAGATCGGCTACCCGCTGATGCTCAAGGCGACCGCGGGCGGCGGGGGCCGGGGCATCCGCGTCATCACCTCCGACGAGGAGCTTGCCGACGCCTACGAGCGCACCAGCCAGGAGGCCGCCCGCGCCTTCGGCAGCGGCGTCGTGTTCCTGGAGCGGCTGGTCACCGGCGCGCGGCACGTCGAGGTGCAGGTGATCGCCGACGGTCAGGGCACCGCGTGGGCGCTCGGCGTCCGCGACTGCTCCGTGCAGCGGCGCAACCAGAAGGTGATCGAGGAGTCCGCGTCGCCGCTGCTGAGCGAGGAGCAGACCCGCGAGCTCAAGGCCTCGGCCGAGCGCCTCGCGGTCACGGTCGGCTACCGCGGCGCGGCCACCGTCGAGTTCCTCTACCACCCCGGCCAGAAGATGTTCGCCTTCCTCGAGGTGAACACGCGCCTGCAGGTGGAGCACCCCATCACCGAGGCCACCACCGGCATGGACCTCGTGAAGGCGCAGCTGCACGTCGCCTCGGGCGGCACCCTCACCGGCGAGATCCCGCGCGAGCTCGGCCACGCCGTCGAGGCCAGGCTCAACGCCGAGGACCCAGACCGCGACTTCGCGCCCGCGCCCGGCCGCATCGCGCTGCTCGGCCTGCCCGCTGGCCCCGGCATCCGCGTCGACACCGGTGTCAGCGAGGGCGACACGATCCCCGCCGACTTCGACTCGATGATCGCCAAGATCATCGCCTACGGCCGCACCCGCGACGAGGCGCTGGCCCGCCTGCGCCGCGCCGTCGCCGAGACCACCGTGCTCATCGAGGGCGGCGCTACCAACAAGAGCTTCCTGCTCGACCTGCTCGACCAGCCCGAGGTGATCGACGCCAGCGCCGACACGGGCTGGATCGACCGGGTGCGAGGCGAGGGCCGCCTCGTCTCGTGCCGGCACTCCGGCATCGCGCTCGCCGCGGCCGCGATCGAGGCGTACGAGGACGAGGAACGCACCGAGCTGCAGCGGTTGCTGTCCACCGCGTACGGTGGCCGCCCGCAGGTGCAGCACGAGAGCGGCCGCCCCATCGACCTCAAGCTGCGCGGCGCCGGCTACCGCGTGAGCGTCGCGAGGACCGGCGCCCGCCGGTTCCGCGTCGGCATCGACGGCGGCGCCGAGGTGCGGCCCGTCGACGTCGAGATCGACCGGTTCGACGCGCGCTCGGGCCAGCTCGTGGTGAACGGGCGGCGGTTCCGGTTCGTCACCGGCATCCACGGCCCGATCCACCTCGTCGAGGTGGAGGGCGTCACCCACCGCATCAGCCGCGACGAGGGCGGTGTCGTGCGCTCGCCTGCGCCCGCGCTGGTGGTGGCGACGCCCGTCGAGGTGGGAGCCGAGGTGGAGGCCGGCGCGCCAGTCCTCGTGCTGGAGAGCATGAAGATGGAGACGGTGCTGCGCGCGCCGTTTCGCGCGACGCTCAAGGAGCGGCCCGTCTCCGTGGGCAGCCAGGTCGAGACCGGCGCGGCGCTCCTGCGCCTCGAGCCCGTGGCCGACGCCGACGACGAGGCCGCCGGGGAGAGCGCGCCCGGCGCGGACCTCGAGCTGCCACCGGAGCCACGCGATGTCACCGCGCGGCAGCGCGTCGAGCGTGGTCTGGACGACCTGCGCAGTCTGCTGCTCGGCTACGACGTCGACCCGCACGACCAGGGCCGCGTGCTGTCGGACTACCTCGCGGCCCGCGCGGAGCTGGCGGCTTCGGGCGAGCGGCCCGTCGGCGGAGAGGTGGAGCTGCTGCGCGTCTTCGCGGACCTCTCCGAGCTCACCCGCAACCGGCCCGCCGGTGAGGAGGACCGCGCCGACACCCGCGTGCACAGCGCCCGCGAGTTCTTCCACACCTACCTGCAGAGCCTCGACGTCGAGCGCGCCGGGCTCTCCGAGACGTTCCAGAACCGGCTCTCGCGCGTGCTCGCCTACTACGGCGTCACTGACCTGGAGCGCACGCCGCAGCTGGAGGACGCCGTCTTCCGGATCTTCCTCGCGCAGCAGCGAGCCGCCGCCGACGTGGTGGTGGTGACCACGCTGCTGCAGCAGTGGCTCACCGAGCCCGCGCCGGGCAACTCCGTGCGCGAGGCGGTGGGCCAGGTGCTGGAGCACCTCATCGTCGCCACCCAGCTGCGCTTCCCCGTGGTCGGCGACCTCGCGCGGAGCCTGGTGTTCCGCTGGTTCGCCCAGCCCATGCTGCGCCGCAACCGCGCGGAGATCTACACCCGTGTCCGGGCCCACCTGCGCTACCTCGACGCTCACCCCGCCGCGCCCGACCGCGAGGAGCGCATCGCGGAGATGGTCGCGAGCCCCGAGCCGCTGGTGCGGATGCTGGGGCAGCGGATCGGAAGGCCGGGCACGGACCTCGCGCCGCTGCTGGAGGTGCTGAGCCGCCGCTACTACCACAGCAGGAACCTGCAGGACGTGCGCAACCTGCGGGTGGCGGGCCGCTCGTGCGTCGCCGCGGAGTACGACCTCGACGGCAGCAGGCTGCGGCTCGTGGCCACCGCCGCGGACTTCGCCGAGCTGACCGACGCGCTGCGCGCGGTCGCCGAGGTGGCCGGAGGCGCCGAGGCGCCGGCCGCCCTCGTGGCCGACGTCTACCTCACCTGGGCCGATCAGCCCGAGGACGTCGACGCGATGTCGGCGCGGCTGCGTGAGGTGCTCGCGGCGGTGCCGCTGCCGGGTCAGGTCCGGCGGATCACCACGAGCGTCGCCGGGCGCAGCGGGGCCGCCATGCACCACCACTTCACGTTCCGGCCGTCCGCGGCGGGGCTGACGGAGGAGCGGCTCATCCGGGGACTGCACCCGCTCATCGCGCAGCGGCTGCAGCTCAAGCGCTGGCAGAACTTCGACCTCACCCGGCTGCCCTCGGCGGACGAGGAGGTCCACCTGTTCCGGTGCGTCGCCCCGCAGAACCAGTCCGACGAGCGGCTCGTCGCCATGGCGCAGGTGCGCGACCTGACGCCGCTTCGCGACTCGGAGGGCCGCATCCTCGCCCTGCCCGCCGTGGAGGGCACGCTCGACGCGTGCCTCGACGCGATCCGGAACGTGCAGGCGCGGCGGCCGGCGAAGAAGCGGTTCGACACCAACCGGGTGCTGCTCTATGTGTGGCCGCCGAGCGAGCTGACGATGGACGAGCTCAAGGCCATCGCCCGGCGCGTCCTGCCGACCACGGCGGGCGCGGGCCTCGAGGAGGTGCTCTTCCTCGGCAGGCAACGCGCCCCGGAGTCGGGCGAGCTGACCGACATCGCGGTGCGGATCTCCTACCACGTCGGCTCCGGCGTGCGCGTGCGTGTCACCGACCCGCCGACGGAGCTCATCCAGCCGCTCGACGACTACGGCCAGAAGGTGCTGCGCGCGCGGCGCCGCGACACGGTGTACCCCTACGAGCTCACCGACATGCTCGCCGGGCCGGAGGGCACGTTCACCGAGCACGACCTCGACGACAAGGGCGAGCTCGTGCCCGTCGACCGGCCGAAGGGACGGAACAAGGCCGGGATCGTGGCCGGGGTGGTGACCACGCCGACGGCGCGGCACCCCGAGGGCGTCACGCGGGTCGTGCTGCTCGGCGACCCGACCAAGGCGCTCGGCGCGCTGTCCGAGCCCGAGTGCGCGCGGGTGATCGGCGCGCTCGACCTCGCCGAGCGGATGCGGGTGCCGGTCGAGTGGTTCGCCCTGTCGGCCGGCGCGCGGATCGCGATGAACTCCGGCACCGAGAACATGGACTGGGTCGCGGCGGCGCTCAAGCGCATCGTCCACTTCACCCAGGACGGCGGCGAGATCAACATCGTGGTGGCCGGGATCAACGTCGGCGCGCAGCCGTACTGGAACGCCGAGGCCACGATGCTCATGCACACCAAGGGAATCCTGGTGATGACGCCGGACTCCGCGATGGTGCTGACCGGCAAGCAGTCGCTGGACTTCTCGGGCGGCGTCTCGGCCGAGGACAACTTCGGCATCGGCGGTTACGACCGCGTGATGGGCCCCAACGGCCAGGCGCAGTACTGGGCGGCCGACCTCGCCGGGGCGCGGGACGTGCTGATGTCGCACTACGACCACACCTACGTGGTGCCGGGCGAGGGCGGTCCGCGCCGGGCCCCGACCTCCGACCCGGTCGACCGGGACGTGTCGGACTTCCCGCACAACGTGGTCGGCAGCGACTTCACGACCGTTGGCGAGATCTTCTCCCGCGAGGCCAACCCGGACCGCAAGAAGGCGTTCGACATCCGGACCGTGATGCGCGCCGTGGCCGACCAGGACCACCCTGTGCTGGAGCGCTGGGCCGGCATGGCTGACGCGGAGACCGCGGTGGTGCAGGACGTGCATCTGGGTGGATATCCGGTGTGCCTGCTCGGGATCGAGTCGAGGTCGGTGCCGAGGCGCGGGTTCCCGCCGACCGACGGCCCGGACACCTACACCGCGGGCACGCTGTTCCCGCGTTCGTCGAAGAAGGCGGCGCGCGCGATCAACGCGGCGAGCGGCAACCGGCCGCTCGTGGTGCTGGCGAACCTGTCCGGGTTCGACGGTTCGCCCGAGTCGATGCGCAAGCTGCAGCTGGAGTACGGCGCCGAGATCGGCCGCGCGATCGTCAACTTCGAGGGCCCGATCGTGTTCTGCGTGATCTCGCGGTACCACGGCGGCGCATTCGTGGTGTTCTCCAAGGCGCTCAACCCGTCGATGACGGTGCTGGCCGTCGACGGCTCGTTCGCGTCGGTCATCGGCGGGGCGCCCGCCGCGGCGGTGGTGTTCGCGGGCGACGTCAACGCGCGCACGGCGGCGGACGAGCGCGTGCGGGAGCTCGAGGCCCGGATCGCCGAGGCGAGTGGAGGGGAGCGCGCGGAGCTGAGCACGCGGCTCGCCGACGTGCGCGCGGCGGTGCGCGCGGAGAAGCTGGGCGAGGTCGCCGCCGAGTTCGACGGCGTGCACAGCATCCGGCGGGCCGTCGAGGTCGGTTCGGTGGACGCCGTGATCCGGCCGCAGGACCTGCGCCCGGAGATCATCGCGGCCATTGAGCGGGGCCGCACGGCATGATGGGGGCATGACGACCGACGCACCCGCGACGTTCGACGAGCTGGCCGGGCGGCTGCAGCGCACGCTGCCCGAGCTGTCGCGCTCCCACCGGCTGCTCGCCGAGCGGGTGCTGGCCGACCCCGAGGGCGTCGCGTTCATGACCGTGTCCGACCTGGCGTCGGCGGTGGGCGTGAACGAGGCGACCGTGGTGCGCTTCGCCACCGCGGTGGGCTTCAAGGGGTTCCCCGAGCTCAAGCGGGTCTGCCGGGAGCGGCTGCGCGAGCAGGCCCAGCTGCTGCGCCGGTTCGACAGCCTCGAACAGCGGGGCGACGGCGGGGGCGGCTGGCTGCCCCGGCAGGCCGCGGAGCTGGACTCGGCCAACATCGCGAGGACGTTCGCGCGGCTGGACGACGCGAGCTGGGACGCCACCGTGCGGCTGCTGGCGGAGGCCCCCCGCGTGCACGTGCTCGGGCTGCGCAAGTGCCACGCGCCCGCTTATCTGCTCGGCTACCTGCTGCGGATGGTGCGGGAGGACGCCGAGACGATCACGGGGGAGGCCGGGTCGCTCACCGACAGCCTGCGCAGGGTTCGCGACGGCGACGCGTTCGTAGCGATCTCCATCCACCGCTACAGCGCCGACACGGTGCGCGCGACGGAGTGGGCGAGCAAGCGAGGGGCGCGGTGCGTGGCGCTGACGGACAACGCGTCGTCGCCGCTGGTGCCGCTGGTGGAGCAGGCGTTCTTCGTGGACGCGGCCGGCCCGGCGGTGCTGCGCTCGGTGACCGCGTTCACGGCGCTGACGCAGGCGCTGGTCGCCGGGGTGGCGCAGGTGCTCGGCCACGAGGTCAGGGACACCCTGCTGCGTGACGAGGCGCTGCTGGACGAGTTCGGCGTCTACGAACAGCGCGGTTGACGCGAGCCGGCCGCCGCGGTGATCCACCGCGGCGGCCGGTCCTGTTGCGGGCTCAGGGAGCCGGCTGACGCTCCGGGTCGGCGTCGGTCTCGCCGGCGATCTCGTTGACCCGCTTCTCCTCGCGGACCGAGCGGATCGCCGCGGCGAGTCCCACCGCCCAGAGCACGCCGATCGCGGTGAGCACGACCGTGGTGAGCGTGTCACCTGCCTCGAACTCCTTGAGCAGCGTCCTGGCGTTGGTGAAGACGATCAGCCCGCCGGCCGCGGCGCCCAGGATGCGGGGCGGCAGCCTGCGCACCAGCCACGCGGCGAACGGGGCGGCGATGATGCCACCGATCATCAGCCCGGCGACCACCGTGTAGTTCAGGTCGTGCTCGTCGGAAAGGGCGAACAGGAAGCCGACGCTCGCGGCCAGCGCGACGATGAACTCGGACGTGTCGACCGAGCCGACCACCTTGCGCGGCTCGAGCCTGCCCGAGGAGAGCAGCGTGGTGGTGGCCACCGGGCCCCAGCCGCCGCCACCGCTCGCGTCCACGAACCCGGCCACCAGGCCCAGCGGCGCCAGCATGCGGGCGCCGGGGCGCTTCGTGGTGATCAGCTTGCCGAGCTTGAGGAAGGCGAACCGGATGAGCACGTACAGGCCGAGCACGAGCAGGATCGTGGTGATCCAGACGGAGGCGGACTCCGTCGAGAGCGAGGTCAGCACGTAGGCCCCCAGCACCGCGCCGAGCGCGCCGGGGAGCGCGAGAATACCCACCGTGCGCCAGTCGATGTTGCGGAACTTCCAGTGGGAGATCCCCGAGGCCAGCGACGTGCCCACCTCGGCGAGGTGCACGGCCGCCGAGGCCACCGCGGGCACGGTGCCCGCCGCGACCAGCGTCGTGGTGGCCGTCACGCCGAATGCCATGCCGAGCGAGCCGTCGACGAGCTGCGCGAGAAAACCGGCCAGTCCGAACAGCAGGAGTGTTTGCATGCAGACCTCAGCTTCGAAGGAAACCGCGAGCGTTCAGCGCCGCGGTGAGGGCGGGGACGTTGTTCAGAAAGCGCGGCACAAGGCGGAACCGACCCGCAGCAGGTCGATGTGCCGCCGCTCGACGAGCACTGCCGATTGCCCTCCCATGCCCCGATCGTGGCAGACGTCCACGAGCTGGTCCAACATTTCTCACGATTTGAAAGGATTACTTGCAAGGTGTTTCTTAATGCGTGAAATTAAATCATTGGTAATGCCGTGAAATTAACTGTGGCGATCATCCCGAGTGCCGGAATCGTTTGACAGGGCAGCGACGGACGTATTGATTTCACCCGTGAAGAAAGCGAGGTTGGGTGTGGCGAAAAGGTTGCCCGCGGCGGTCCGGGACGTGCCGGGGGCCGGAGGGGTCCGCGAGTCCAACGCCGCGGCGGTGCTGGGCGCGATCAGGGCGGACGGCCCGCTCTCGCGCGCGGCCATCGCGCGGCTCACGGGGCTGAGCATGCCCACCGTGAGCCGTCAGGTCGCCGCGCTCGCGGAGCTGGAGCTGCTGCGCGAGGTGCCCGGCCTGCCGGCCACGAGGGAGGTGGGCAGGCCCACGGTGCCGGTGGACCTCAACGACGACGTGATCGCCGCGTGTGGCGTGCACATCGGCATCACGACCACCACCTACGGCCTCACCAACCTGCGCGGCGGGCTGCTCGGCAGCGAGCGCATCGCGACCCCGTCGGGCGAGCCCGAGAAGGTGCTCGGCGCCATCGCCGACGAGGTCGGGGCGTTCCTGCGAGGCTGGCCGGAGCGCAAGATCATCGGCGTCGGCCTCGCCATCGGCGGGCAGGTGGACGCCGAGCACGGGCTGCTCCACCACGGCCCGCTGGGCTGGCGCGGCGTGCCCGCCCGCGCCGTGCTGGAGGGTGTGACCGGGCTGCCGGTGCACCTCGACGGTCACGTGCCCGCCATGGCCACCGCGGAGCTGCTGTTCGGCGCGGCGGGCAGGGCGCACAGCTCGTTGTACTTCTACGCGCGCGAGATGGTCGGCGTCGCGATCGCGGTGGACGGGGTGCTGCACCGGGGGCCCGGCCAGTCCGGCAGCATCGCCCACCTGCCCGTGGGCGGTGACGTGCGCTGCGCCTGCGGCCGCACCGGCTGCCTCGAGGCGACGGTCGCCGAGCGGGCCGTGGTGGAGCGGGCCGTGCGCGCGGGCGTGATCGCCGAGCCGCACTTCGGCCTGCTCCGCGGCGCGGCCGCGGCCGGGGACCAGGACGCCGACCGGATCCTCACCGAGCGCGCGAGAGCGCTCGGGCGCGCCGTCGGCATCCTGCGTGACGTCGTCAACCCCGAGCTGGTGGTACTCGGCGGGCAGGCCGTCACCGACGCGCCCGCCTACCTGGAGGAACTGCTCGGCGCGTTCCGGGAGACCACCGCGCTACCGGGTACCGATCTGGTCGAGGTGACCCAGTTCGGACCCGACGTGCAGGCGATGGCGGCGTGCACGGGCCTGCTGACGCAGCTCTACGACCACCCCCTCTCGATCCTGGGCGCGTAGCCCGCGCGAGTTCCGCGCTCGGGACGGCGAGTCCCCCGTTCGGGACGGCGAGTTGCGCGCTCGGGACGGCGAGTTGCGCGTTCGGGACGGCGAGTTCTGCGCTCGGGCCCGCGAGTTGCGCGCTCGGGACGGCGAGTTGCGCGTTCGGGACGGCGAGTTGCGCGCTCGGGACGGCGAGTCCCCCGTTCGGGACGGCGAGTTGCGCGTTCGGGACCGCGAGTGCCCCTTCCGGGCGTGAGTTGCCCGTTCCCGCCCCCGGGCCGAAGCGAACCGGAACGCACGACTCGCGAACCGGAACGCACGACTCGCGGACCGGAGTGCGCACTCGCGGACCGGGGTGCGCGACTCGCGGGCGGGAACGCACGGTCACTGTGTGGTCTTTACCTCCGTCGCGTAGAGGGACTCGATGTCGGCGGCGTAGCGGTCGGCGATGACGCGCCGTTTGAGCTTCAGCGTGGGCGTCAGCTCGCCGCTCTCGGGTGTCCACGGCCTCGCCAGCACGTGGTAGCGCTTCACCTGCTCCGGCCGGGACAGCTCCTCGTTGGCACCGTCGACGGCGCGCTGCAGTTCCTCCCGCACGACCGGGTGCGCCGCCAGCTCGCCGAGGTCCGTGGTCTCGAGGCCGCGCGCCTTGGCCCACGCGGGCGCCGCCTCCTCGTCGAGCACCAGCAGCGCCGTCACGTACGGCCGCTGGTCGCCGATGACGGCGGCGTAGCCCACCAGCGGGTGCGTGCGCAGCAGGCCCTCGGCCCTGCTGGGAGCGATGTTCTTGCCGCTGGAGGTGATGATCAGCTCCTTCTTGCGGTCGGTGATCCGCAGGAAGCCGTCGTCGTCGACGGTGCCGATGTCCCCGGTGGCGAGCCAGCCTTCGTCGTCGGTCGCGCGTTCGATGGTGCCGTCGGCGGAGAGATAGCCCTCGAACACCAGCGGGCCGCGCACCTCGATCTCGCCGTCCTCGGCCAGCCGCAGCTCCATGCCCGGCATCGGCATGCCCACGGTGCCCGCCCGGTACTTGTCGACGAACGTCGTGGTCGCCGCGCCCGTCGTCTCCGAAAGGCCCCACACCTCCATGATCGTGATGCCGAGGCTGCCGAAGAACTCCAGCACCGAAGCGGGAATCGGCGCCGCGCCGCTGCCGAAGCGGGTCGCCTTGTCGAGCCCGAGCTGCTCGCGCAGCGGCCGCAGCACCGCGCCGTCCGCCTGTCCGAACGCCGCCGCGACCTCGGCGGGCGGCTCGCTGCCGTCGGCGCGGATCTCGTACACCCGCGCGGCCACCTCGCGGGCCTTGTCGATCGGCGCGCGGTGCGCCTGCGGCAGGGATCCGAGGATGCCCTGGATCCCGGCGGCCATCTTCTCCCACACCCTCGGCACGCCGAAGAAACCGTGCGGGCGCACCTCTTTCAGCGTGGGCAGCAGCTGTGTCTGATCAGGACAGACGGTGACGTGGGCCGCGCTGAACACCGGCAGGTACATGCCGAGCACCCGCTCGGCGATGTGGGCCAGCGGCAGGTAGGCCACCAGACGGGGGTTCGGCTCCACCGGGTTGAGCAGCTCCTGCGCCGCGCTCTGGTAGATGACGTTGGTGTGGCTGAGCACCACGCCCTTGGGGGTGCCGGTGGTGCCCGACGTGTAGATCATCGTCACCGGGTCGGCGGCCCGGACGGCGTCGGTCCAGCGCTCCAGCTCGGCCGGATCCCGGCGGTGCAGCTCGCCGCCGCCGCTCATGAGGTCGTCCCACGCGACGAACCGGGCGTCGCCCTCCGGGATCGCGGTGGCGTCGAGGACGACCACGGCGCGCAGCGCGGGCAGCGCGCCGAGCACCGGGCCCCACCGGTGCAGCTGGGCGGCGCCCTCCAGCACGATCACGGTGGCCGCGCTGTGGGTGGCGACGTGGCGGACCTGCTCGGTGCTCAGGGTCGCGTAGGTCGTGCACGGCAGCGCGCCGAGGTGCACGGCGGCGAAGTCGGCGACCCAGTGCTCCGGCCTGGCGGAGACGTCGATGAGCACGCGGTCGCCGTGCCGCAGCCCGGCGGCCTTGAGCCCGTGGGCGGCGAAGGCCACGGCCTCGCGCAGCTCCGCCCAGCTCAGCGTCGTGCCGTTGCCGGTCAGCGCCGGTTTACCGCCGTGTTCCCTGGCGTTGCGGCGGATCAGGGACGGGACCGTCCAGGTCCCGGCGCTCTCGCGGACTTCGGATGCGGTTGTCACAGCGGGTGCTCCTCTCACAGCAGCTTGACGTCGTCGACGAGCCAGCGCTCGTCCTGGTGCAGCAGGGTCATCTGCATGCGGTTGCGGTCGATGCGTGGCTGCGGGCTGTTGGTGTTGGTGATGGTCTGGTCCACGAAGAGCACCACGACGGCGCGGTCGCTGTCGGCCTCGACGACGCCGGCCGTCAGCACCGCCCCCTTGGAGACGGCCTCGTGCTGCTTGATCAGCTCGGTGAGGTTGCGGCTCACCTGCCGGTACTGCTCGGCGAACCTCCCGGTGGCGCCTGCCTCGACGGCGCTGAAGTTGCCCTGGAGGTCGTTGAAGTCGTACGACGAGAGATCGGTGGCGTAGCGTTTCGCCGCGGCGAGCGCCTCGGTGCGAGCCGTCTCGGCGGCCTGGTGCGCCGCGAACCGGGCGCCCAGGTAGCCGCCCGCGCCCAGCAGCGCCGCGACGGCGAGCACGGCCAGCAGCAGTCTCGGCCTCGGCCGCCTTGACCTCTGCTCGGGCGGGTCCTCCTCGGTGGGCGGGGTGTCGTCGGTGGTGCCGGCCTCGTCCTCGTCCTCCGGCTTCTCGTCCACTGTGGACCTGGGTTTCGGCGACGGCTTCCGGTCGGCGATGGTGATGCGCATCATTGGACTCCTTGCAACAGGATCGAGGACCAGGACCGGGGGCCGAGCACGGAGCTCTGCCCGCCCGTCGCGCCGAGCCGGAAAGGCATCTCCTGCCCGGACGCGGCGTCGTAGGCGGGGACCGGGGCCGGTGTCCCGCCAGGGCGTGGCGCGTTGAGCGCGCCGCGCTGCTCGAGGTCGGCCGAGGGCACGCAGTTCCACGTGAGCACCGGCTCGCGCGGTGCGGTGTCGGTTGGCGTGCGGCGTGGTGTGTCGTTGTAGCACACCGGTCCCTGCGTGCCGACGAGGTAGAAGCTCGCGGTGTCGCCCTTGACGATGCCGCCCAGCTCGCCGAACGCTTGCGGCATCGAGATGAGCAGCTGTTCCACGGCGGGCGCCCGCATGCCCACCAACTGCGTGGTGCTCACGAGGTTGCCGAGCAGCGTGGCGAGCGCGGGTTCGTTCTCCCGCATGAGGTCCACCACCTGGCGCGTGGGCGCCGGGACGTCGTGCAGGAGCGTGCGGATCGCGGGCTCGTTGCCGCGCAGGCTGCCGGTGAGCGACCGCAGTGCCGAGGTCAGCTCGCGCAGCCTGCCGCCGTCGGCGAGCAGCCTGCCGTTGTCGATGATCCGCTGGATCTGCGGTGTTCGTTCCCTGGCGAGGTCCAGCAGCTCGCGGACGTTGTCCACGGTGCGGGTCAGCTCGGGCGCGGTGCCGCTCAGTCCCGTGGCGAGTGCCTCGCCGACCACGGCCACGTCGTCGGCGGGCAGCGTGTCGGCGAGCGCCATGAAGTCTTCGAGCAGGGTCTCCAGCGGCAGCGGCCTGCGGGTGTCCTCGCCCTCGATGACGGCGCCGTCGGCGAGGTAGGGCGGGTTCTCGTGCTCCGGCCGCAGGTCGACCCGCAGGATCGCGAGCGGGCTGTCCATCGTGACCACCGCGGTCGCACCGGCCGGGATGCGGCTGTCCGGGTCCACCGACAGCACCACGTCCACGCCGGTCCCGCTCCCGGCGATGCGCACGTCGGTGACCTCGCCGACGCCCACACCGCGGTAGGTGACCTGGGAGCCGATCGTCGCGCCGCCGGTGTCGGGCATCCGCACCGTGACGGTGAGCGGGTCGCGCAGCGCGGTCGGGCCCAGCACGTTGGTCGCGACGTAGTAGCTGCACGCCAGGCCGATGACGGCGAACAGGGCGAGCTGGACGACGGCGAGGCGGTTCACCTGGCACCGCCTTCCAGCAGGGCGGTCAGGTCGCCGACCACCGGCTGGGACGCGCCACCGAAGTCGGGGTTCAGGATCTCCGCGATGGTCAGCGGCACCTCCAGCGTGCCGTCGAGCATGAGGTAGTCGCCGGGGGTCGCTTCCCGCAGCAGCACGGTGAAGTTCTGCAGGCTCGTCAGCGTGGGGCCGAGCCTGCCCTGAAGGGATGCGAGGTTGTCGAGCACGGGCCGCAGCCGGGCCAGCTGGCCGGTGAACGCCGAGCCGGTCTCGTCGAGCAGGCCCTGTGCCGCGGTGCCCAGCGAGTTGACGTTGCCGAGCAGCGCGGTGAACCGCTCGCGTTCGGCCAGCAGTGCCCGCAACGCCGGCTCGATCTCGGTGAGCGCGCGCTCCAGCGTGGGCCGGTTCGCTGCGAGCTGACCAGACAGCGCGTGCATCGAGTCGATCGCGCTGACGAGCTCACCGCTGCGGGCGTCGAGGGAACCGAGCACCGTGTCGAGCTCGGCGAGCAGGCCGCGGACCTTACCCGCGCGGCCGCCGAGCGCCGTGTTGGCCTCGCTGACGATCGTGCGAACCTGGTCGATGCCGGAGCCGTTGAGCAGCGTGCCCACCACGGCGAGGGTGCTCTCCACATCGGGGCCGCGGGAGGTGCGCTCCAGCGGGATGGCCGGGCGCTGCGCCAGCGTCGGCCCGTCCCGCCGCGGCGGCGGCTCGAGCACCACGAACTCCTCACCGAGCGCGGAGGTCAGCTCCAGCCTGGCGCGCGTGTTCGCGGGAAGCTCCACATCGGACTGGATGTCGAGCTCGACGATCGCGCGGTAGTCCTCGGTGCGGATCTCCGCCACGCGGCCGACCGTGGCCTGGCCGATCTGCACCATACCGCCGACGGGCAGGCCGGCGGCGTCGGTGAACTCGGCCGTGACGCGGTAGACCGGGCCCTCGGCGCCGGAGATGCCCGCGGCGTTCTGCAGGCTGAGCCCGCAGCCCGACGCGAGCGCGGCGGTGGCGAGCAGGGGCAGCCACGCGAGGCGTCTCATCGGCCACCTCCGTTCAGCGCGGCGTCGAGCCCGAGCGCGTCCGGCACCCGGGGCGGGAACGGGATCGGGTTGTAGAGGCCCGCGCCGGAGCAGAGCGGGATCGGGATCCGCTCGCACAGCCGCGCGGTGGCGGGGAACTGGCTGAGGTTGGTGGAGATGTCGAGCCGGAGCCGTAGCCGCTCGTCGTCGGTCACGGCGCGGCTGAAGTTGTCGAGCGCGAGTGGCAGCGTGTCGATCGTCTCGGCCAGCTCCCGCTGGTGCGCCACGAGGTTGGTGCTCAGGTCGGTCAGCCGGGACAGGTCGCCGGTCAGCTGGTCGCCGTGCTCGTCCAGCAGCCTGCCGAACGTGCCGAGCGCGCGGGAGAGCTGGTCGATGGACCGGGTCACCGCGTCCTGCTGCTCGGCGAAGTCGCCCGCCGCCTGGGACACCGTGGTGGTCAGCGTGTCCACTGTGGATCGGTGGTCGGCGAGCAGCCGCGCGAGCCGGTCCACGTTGTCGAGCACGGCGCCGATGTCGCCGGTGCCGCCCGCGACGAGGTCGGTGGCCTGGGTGATGTCGGTGACGGCGTCGCGCAGGGCCTGCCCGTTGCCGCCGAGCGAGTCCGCGGCGCTGCTCAGGAGCGCGCCGACGCCGCCCTCGGCGTTGGCCCCGGTGGGGCCGAGCGCGGTGAGCAGCTCGTGCAGCGAATCCGTCAGCTGGTCCCACTGCACGGGCGTGTGCGTGCGCTGGACCGGGATCACGGCGCCGTCGGCGAGTGCGGGGCCGCCGGTGTGGGCGGGGGAGAGCTCGACGAACCGGTCGCTGATCACGGCGGGGCTCATGATGTAGGCGTGCGCGTCGCGCGGGACGCGCGTGTCCGAGGGCAGGCTCATCGTCACCCGCACCGTCGCCCCGCGGGGCTCGACCTCCTCGACGGTGCCGACGGGGACGCCGAGCACGGCGACGCGGCTGCCGGCGAAGACGCCGCTCGCCGAGGGGAAGTCGGCGGAGATCCGCAGCTGCGGCTCCGGCCGGAGGAACGTGTACCAGCCGACGGCCGCGACGAGCGCCAGCGCGAGGACGACGGAGAGCGTGCGGGAGAGCGAGCGTGTCATCGGCAGCCCTCCAGCAGTCCGGCGAGGCACAGCAGGTTGTCCGGGATCGGCCCGGCCGGTCCGGCGACCTCGCCCCACGGCCCGTTGCCGGTGGCGTTGGCGAGGTATCGGCTGCCGGGCCCGAGCAAGCGCAGCACCTCGCTGATCGCGGCGTCCCCGCGCGCGAGCGTGTCGGTGACGGTGTGCAGGTCGTTCAGCAGCGGGCCGAGCAGTGGCTCGTTCTCGCGCAGCAGCTCGTCGAGGGCCGTGGTGAGCGTGTCGACGTCGGTGATCAGTTGCCGGATCACCGCGCGGCGCGAGTTCAGCGTCTGCGCCACCAGCTCGGCGTCGCCGAGCATCGTGACGAGGGTTTCGCGCTGGTCGAGCAGCTCGGTGGTGAGCGTTCGCACGCCGCCGAGCAGGTCGCGGAACTGGCCGTTGCGGTCGCCGACGATCTCGGTCGCGCGGCTGACCCCGCCCAGCGCCTGGCCCAGCAGCTCCCCGTTCGGCGCCTTGTCCTGCAGCGTCGCGATCATGGTGCGCAGCCGCCCGGTGTCGAGCTCCTCGGTGGTGCGCACGGCGTCGGTGCCGAGGGCGTCGAGGCTGTAGGGCACCTGGGTGCGGTGCAGCGGGATCGTGCCGTCCGCGAGCGTTCCGGACCCGCCCGGCCGCACCGCGAGGTAGCGGGTGCCGAGTACGGTCGCAAGCTTCACCGCGGCGGTGGTGGTCTCGCCGAGCGGCTGGCCGTTGTCGAGCCGGAACCGCACCCGCACCCGGTCGCCGGCGAGCTCGACGCCGGTGACCCGCCCTGCCGGAACGCCGGCGACGTGCACCTGGTCGCCCTCGGTGAGCCCGGCCGCGTTGGCGAACTCGGCGGTGTAGGCGTCGGTCGACGCCTGGAACGTCAGCCTCGGCACGAGAATGGCGGCGCCGACGAGCACCGCGAGCGCCAGCGCTGCGACGGCGCCGCCGAACGCCGGGCCGCGGCGAGCGAGGAAACCGCTCATCGGCAGACCTCCGAATGCGGTCCCATGCCGAGGTCGAGCGGGGCGCCGCCGATGATGTCGATGCTGAGATTGCAGACGTAGACGTTGACCCACGTGCCGTAGTCGAGGGTCCGCCCCACCGTGCCCATGAAGTCGGGCATCCCCCGCAGCAGCGTCTCGAAGCGTTCCTGGTTGGCGACGAGCTCGCCGCTCACGGTCTTGAGCGCCCGCACATCCCCCGTCAGGTGTGGCTCGATGTCGCCGAGCAGGCGGGTGAGCGAGCCGGCGAGCGCGGAGCCGCTGTCGAGCGCGGCGGCGATCTCCCCGCGGCTGTCCGCGGCGAACGACGTCAGGTCGGCGAGGCTCGTGACGAGCCCGCGCAGGTCGTCGCGGTGGGCGTTCATCGTGTCCATGGCCGCGGTCAGGTTGGTCATGACCTCGCCGAGCACCTCGTCGCGGCTGTCGAGTGTGCCGGTCAGGGAGATCACCTTGCTGAGCAGCCCGTCGATCGACGTGGTCTCGCCCTGGAAGACGGCGACGATCTCGCCCGCGAGCTGGTTAACCTGCCCGGGGTCGATCGCGTCGAACAGCGGCTTGAACCCGTTGAACAGCGCGGTGAGGTCGAGCGGGGGCCTGGTGCGCTCCACCGGGATCGTCGCGCCGGGCTCCAGCTCGCCCTCTCCGTCGGTGAGCGCGAGGTAGCGGGAGCCGAGCAGGTCGGCGTAGCGGATCACGGCCTGCCCGTTCGCGGCGACGCGCTGGTCCGCCCGCACCTCGAACGTCACGTGGGCCCGGCCGTCGCGCAGCTCCAGCGCGGTGACCTTGCCGACGCGCACGCCCGCGACGTTCACCCGCGAACCCGGGTTCAGTCCCTGCGCGTCGGTGAACACGGCGTGGTAGGTCACCGTGTCGCCGGTGAGCGGATCGGTGAGCGTGTTGATCACGAGCACCGCCGAGAGCGTGCACACGGCGACGAACGCGGTGAGCTTGGCGAGGGTGGCGCGGACGTTCACGGGACCACCACCCGCGAGCCGCGCAGCAGCGGGCCGAGCAGCAGCGTGAGCAGGTCGGGCTGCTGGTTCCGTGCGGTCGGCTCCGGCAGCA
This sequence comes from Prauserella sp. PE36, assembly GCF_003311655.1. Taxonomy (NCBI): domain Bacteria; kingdom Bacillati; phylum Actinomycetota; class Actinomycetes; order Pseudonocardiales; family Pseudonocardiaceae; genus Prauserella; species Prauserella sp. PE36. The sequence continues at coordinate 74,763 of NZ_QEQT01000101.1, forward strand.
GCGGCGTGAGCTCCTCGACCGTCCGTTTCTCCTGCGGGCTGCCCACCGGGCCGGTGAGCCCGCCCGGCGCGGGTGTCCGCTGTTCGGACCGCGCGGGCACCGGATCGCCGCAGTTGGGGCCGTCCAGGCCGGGATAGCGAGGGCAGTCCTCGGCGGTGTAGGGGTAGGGCTGGTCGAACGTCAGCGCCGCGCTGATCTTGAACCGGCCGGTCGCGAACACGCGTTCGGCGCCCTGGAGGAAGAAGCCGGCCGCGTCGAGCACCTCCTCGGCGGCATCGGGGTGACGGCCGAGGACGTCGGCGATCGGCTCGGTGCTGTGCGCGAGCCGGATGACGCGATCGGCATTGCCGACGAGCATGCGCTCCGACTGGGCAGTGAGGTCGATCCCGGCGGCGAGCACCTCACCGAGCGACCGCCGCTCGGCCACCACGGTCCGCGACAGGGCCACGGCGTCGTCGAGGGCACGCATCAGGTCCGGCGCGCTCGCCGAGAGGTCGCGGACCAGCTCGGCGACGGTGGTGAGGTCCTCGCCGAGCGAGTCGATCAGTGGCCGCGCCGTGCCGGTGAGCTCGGCGGCGTCGTCGATCATGGCGCCCAGCTCCGCACCCCGGCCACGCAGCGTGTCGGCCAGCGCCGTCAGCGCGGCCTGCAACTCGGCCGGGCGCAGCGCCGTGATCAGCTCGTAGAGGCGCGCGTAGGCGTCGTAGAGCCGCACCGTGCGGCCCGAGGTGTCGGCCGTGAGCACGGCGCCCCCGGCGAGACTGCCCTCCGGCTCGGCGCCCCGTGGCACGGCGAGGTCGATGTACTGGTCGCCGAAGAGCGTCCTGGGCAGCAGCCGCACCTGGACGTTGGCGGGAACCCGGTCCAGCAGCGCCGGATCCAGGTCCAGGCTCAGGTTCGAACCGCCGGGACCGCCGTCGACCGCGGCGAGCCTGCCGACCGGCACACCCCGGAACTGCACGGGCGAGTCGTCCCGGATCGGACCCGCCGAAACCGGGAGGGTGGCGGTGACGGCGGCGCCGCCGCTGGACGAGCCCTCGCCGGTGGCGACGAGCGCGACCGACCCCGTCACGAGCGCGATCGCGACGGCGAGCCCGCGCAGCGCGAGCGAGGCCCTGCTGGTCTCCCGTGCCATGCCTACGTCCCCAGTCCCGGCAACGTGGGCCTCGGGCCCCAGAACGCGAGCGTCAGGACGACGTCCAGCACCGTCACGGCGACGATGCTCGTGCGCAGCGCGCGGCCAGCCGCCTTGCCGACGCCCTCGGGCCCGCCGCCGGCGTAGTAGCCGTATCCACAGTGGACCAGCGTGATGATCATCGCGAAGATCACGGCCTTGAGCAGGGAGTACCCGACGTCGGTGGGCGTGAGCACCAGGTGGAAGTAGTAGTCGTAGGTGCCACTGGACTGGCCCTTGATGTTGACCACGGCGAGGTTGGTCGCCGCGTAGGAGGCGAACAGGCCCACCAGGTACAGCGGGATCACCGAGATGAACGCCGCGGCCATGCGCGTGCTCACGAGGAATGGCAGCGAGGGCACGGCCATCGTCTCCAGCGCGTCGATCTCGTCGGAGATCCGCATGGCGCCCAGCTGGGCGGTGAACCCGGTCCCGACCTTGGCGGCGAGCGCGATGCTCGCCACCACAGGGGCGATCTCGCGGGTGTTGACGAGCGCGGACATCAGGCCGGTCATGGGGGAGAGGCCGATGAGGTCGAGCCCCCGGTAGCCCTCGAGGCCGATCTGGGTGCTGGCGACGGCCGACATGGCGAAGACGACGCCGATGGTGCCGCCCCCGGCGAGCAGCGACGCCGAGCCGAAGCTGATCTCGCTGACGTGCCGGATGACGTGCCGCCAGTACCGCCGCATCGCGGTGGGCACGTGCAGCAGGACCCTGGCGTAGAACGTCGAGTGCAGGCCGAGCGCGGCGAAGGCGTCGACCACCGGTCTGGCAGCGCGTGCGGGGTACCCGCCGAGGATGCCGACCGCCATCAGTACGCCCCGCGTGCGGGCACGATCGCCGAGTACAGCTCGGTGAGCACGGTGTTGGCGACGAACACGAGGATGAACGCCAGCACCACCGCCTCGTTCACCGCGTCGCCGACGCCGCTCGGACCGCCCTTGGCCGTGAGCCCCTTGAAGCACGCCACGAGCGCGGCGAGGATCCCGAAGCACACGGCCTTGAGCTCGGCGACGAGGAAGTCCTCCAGCCGGGAGAACTGGGTCAGGCTCGCCAGGAAGCTACCCGGCGAGTCGCCGAGCACGATCACCTGGAACGCGAAGCTCGCGGTGATCCCGACGGCCATCACGAGGCAGGCCAGCAGCGCGGTGACGAGGATCGCCGCGAGCACCCTGGGCACCACGAACCGCTCCACCGCGGGGATGCCCATCACCTCCATGGCGTCGACCTCCTCGCGGATCTTGCGAGCGCCGAGGTCCGCGCACATCGCGGAGCCGCCGACGCCGGAGATCATCAGCGCGCAGATCAGCGGGGAGGCCTGCGCGACGATCACGAACGCCACCACCGCGCCGCCGTAGCCCTCGGCGCCGAGCTGTCCCGCCATCGAGCCGACGTTGAGCGCCACCACCACGCCGAGCGGGATCGTGACGAGCAGGGACGGGAAGGTGGTGACGGACGCGAGGAACCATGCCTGCTCCAGCACCTCACGCCAGGCGAGCCTGCGCCGGGCGAGGACGGTGCCGAGTGTGGAGAAGGTGCGCACGGAGAAGTTCAGCAGCATGCCGACCTGCGTGAACGCGTCGCCGAGCGCCGTGCGGGACGGTGGCGCCTCGAAGCTCATCACGCCGCCCGTACGGACCTTGGTGAACCGGTATTCGCACGCGCCCTCTTGCGGGCGCGGAGCACGACCCCGTAGGCGAGCGGGGCGAGGCGCAGCGGCTCGGGTGCCCTGCGGTACATCGCCCGCACCGTGCGGGCGAAGCGTTCCAGCCTGCGCTGGTCACGATCGGTCCACGGCAGGCCGAGCCGTTCGCGCAGCACGGGAGGCAGGGTACCCACCGTCGTCATCCGCACCAGCCTGCCCGACGGCACCGCAACGACCTTCCACAGTGGATCCGGGAGCAGTGGCCACGGCTTCTTCGGGTGGGTGAGCGCGGCCAGCACGTCCTCGGTGCTCCGGTTGGCCTCCAGCGTCGAGTTCACCATCTCGTCGAAGTGCGACTGCGCGGCCTTCCAGCCGGGCGCGAGGTGCTGAGGCTTGATCCCGAGGGCGAGGCCGACGGCGCGGAACTCGCGCCACATCCGCTCCAGCTCGGCGTCGGTGAAGGGCTCGCCGAACCACGCGGCGGTGTCCACCATGTACTTCGCGAGCGTGAGGTGCACCCACGCGTAGGCCTCGGGATCGAGCGCGTGGTAGCGCCTGCCCTCGGAGTCGACGCCCTTGATGCCCTTGTGCAGCTCGAGCAGCCTGCGGCCCTCGGCGTGGGCGCCCTGGCCCATGCCGTACACGAAGCGGATGGTCGACAGGTGCGTGCGCCAGGCCCGCACCCACGGCTTCTCCTTGAACTCGGAGTGGTCGAGCACCCCGGCGCCCACCACCGGATGCGCCACCTGCAGCAGCAGGCCGGTGCCCGCCAGGAAGACCCCCGGTGCGGCGGCGAAGCGTTCCCACGTCACCGAGCCGGGCCCGGGCAGCTCGCCCGCTCCGGCCATGGTGTCGTCGTCCATGACTGGCCTCCGTGATGGCACCGTTGCGAATCCCGATTAACCTAGCTGTTTGACATGGGTCGTTGTCAAGTCGTGCTCGATCCGCCCGAGTAGAGTCGAATCGTTAGCCAGGACAACGGTTGTGCGAGTCGGAGGTCACGCGATGAAGCAGTCGGAGCCCGTGCCCGCGGCGCCGACCCGGAGCCGGACCGACCGAAAATCCCAGCTCGCCACGATCGCCGCGAACCTGTTCTGCGAACGCGGCTACCACGCCGTCGGCCTCGGGGACATCGCGACCGAGGCCGGCATCACGGGCCCCGCGATCTACAAGCACTTCCGGAACAAGCAGGCGATCCTGGCCTACGCGGCGGCGGACCTCGCCTCGGCGATCGAAGGGGTGCTGGCCGAGGTGCCCGCTTCCGGACCGCCGTGGGAACGGCTCGACCAGGTGGTCCGCGCGCTGAGCGCCGTCGTGGTCGAGCGGCGCCGGGGCGTGCAGCTCTACCAGTGGGAGCGCCGCTACCTGGACGCGGACGACCACGCGCGGTTCACCGCGACGATCACCTCGCTCGTCGGCGCGATCGCCGACCTCCTCGGCAAGGCCCGGCCCCGGCTGCCCGCCGCCGACCGCACGACGCTGGCGGCCGCGGCGTGCAGCGCGATCGCGAGTCTCTCCACCCACCGCACGCAGGTCTCCCCGAGGGTCGCCGCGGCTGGGCTGCGCGCGATCGCGCTGGGCGTGCTCGCCACCGGGCTGCCGCCCCGGCTCGCCGCCGCCGGGAACGGGCACCCGCTTCCGGCCGCCATCGGCGACTTCGTGTCCCGCCGCGAGCGGCTACTGGTGTCGGCGCTGCGGCCGTTCCGCGAGCGCGGGTTCCACGCCGTGACGATGGAGGACATCGGTGCCGCCGCCGGTATCGGCGGGTCCAGCGTGTACCGGCACTTCGCCAGCAAGGGCGACCTCCTCGCCGCCGTCTACTACCGGGCGGCCGACCGGCTCGCCGTCGCCACGAGCACGGCGATCGAAGGGGCGCGCGACCCTGGGGAGGCGCTGCGCAGGCTGGTGGACGCCTACATCGAGTTCTCCTATCTGGACAGTGACCTGGCCGCGGTCTACCTGTCGGAGTACGGGAACCTGCCCGCCGACGACCGGCACGCGCTGCGCAAGGTGCAGCGCGAGCACGTGGAGCAGTGGGTGCGGCTCGTGGTCGCCGTGCGGGAGGACACGCGCACCAGCTACGCGCGGCTGGCCGTGCACGCGGCGCTCAACATCGTGCACGACCTCTCGATGGCCCGGCACCGGCACACCGACGCCGACCAGATCAAGCACCTGGTCTTCGCCGCGCTCGCGAGCTAGCGGCGCGGCTCAGGCTCGGCAGTGAAGGCCACCTTCACTGCGTTGGGCGCAGTGAAGGTGGCCTTCACTGCGGTTCGGCCCCTGCGCTCCGGCGCCCTCAGCCGCGTTCGCCGAAGAGCAGGCCTGCCGTGTTCCGGAAGAGGTCCTCGGGTGCGCGATCGGCCACGAGGCGGCGGAGGTTGTCGCCCCGCCACAGGGTCGCGAACCCGTGGGCGAGCGACCACGCGGCGATCGTGGCGAGCCCAGTGTCGTCGCCCCGCCGGGCGGCCGGCATCGCGGCGACCCCGTCGCGCAGCACCCGGCCCGTGCGTTCCTGCGCGGCGACGAGCTCGGGCGCGTCGCGGTGGTGCAGGTCCGGCCGGAACATCACCTCGAAGTGCGCGGGATGGTCCAGCGCGAAGCGGACGTAGCGCACCCCCAGCTCCTCCAGCCTGGCCGAGCCGGCGCCGAGTGCCTCCCCGAACGCCGCCGCGAGCAGCTCGTACCCCTCCACGGCCAGCGCGGTGAGCAGGCCGGCCTTGTCCTTGAAGTGATGCGCGGGCGCGGCGTGGGAGACGCCGGCGCGCCGGGCGAGGTCACGCAGGCTGACCGCGCCTGGGCCCTCCGCGGTGATCACCTCGATCGCGGCGTCGAGAACGGCACGGCGCAGGTCGCCGTGGTGGTACGAGCGGAGTGCGGCCATGCGGGCATCCTACGACGAGTCTAGTCATTGACAAGTTTAGGGCCCGGCTGACGCAGAAGTGCTCATGCGCGGGGTGCCCGGCCTGGTCCGGTGGCTGTGGCGGCCCCGTCAGCACACGGGCGGGCTCGCGTTCGCGGGATCGAGGGCGTTCTCAACGAGCCGCAGTGCCGCCGGGTCGTAGGAGATCCCGACGTGCTCGGTGAGCCTGCCGGGGCAGAAGTCCTGCAGCGTCTGGTTGGTGACGTTCGGAGCCGGCGCGAGGAACGAGGACGTGTACGGCGTCACCACCTCGTCGAAGACGGTGGCGATCACGGTGTAGTCCACCGCCGGATCGGTCTCGCCGTCCGCGTTCAGCTCCGTGAGGAAGTCCGAGCCCGCGAACTGCTGGCGGCACGCGGCGCACAGCAGGTTGACGAGCTCGGCGGGGATCACGTTCAGCAGCTTGCTCAGCCCGAACAGCGTGGTGCCGTGGTTGGACGGCGTGAGCGCCACGAGCGAGGCGACCTCGGCCGCGCCGCCGAGGTTATCGATGTAGTACCGCGGCATCAGGCCGCCCTGCGAGTGCCCGACGAGGTCGACCTTCTCGGCGCCGGTCGCCGCGAGGACGTCGTCGACGAACGCGGCGAGCCGGGCGGCGGACGCGGGAATGTCGCCGGTGCCCTGGATCGGGTTCCCGGCAAGGCCGCCGTAGTTCAGCGCGAAAACGCAATAGCCCTGTTCCGCGAGCCGGGGTGACAGTGCGGCCCAGTTGTTGTAGCGGTTCTCGAACGTTCCGTGCACCAGCACCACCGGATTCGGATGTTCCGGTCCGGGGCGGCACGAGAAATCGTTGGCGCCGGGCGGGGTCGCCGTCGGGTGGGCGAGCGAATAGGCGAGCGCGGAGACGAAGTTGTTCTGGGGCGGAGCTTCCGCTTGTGGTGTGGCCTGGGCGGTTCCGGCCCCCAGCGCGGTGACGGTGGCCAAGGCGAAAGCGGCGAGTGCGCGGGCGAAGGGCGGTCGTCTCGTCATTGAGCTTCCTCGGTTCTCGGGGCCGGAATTGCCGTACGAGAATGGTGGCGGGAAAGCTCCGGGCTCAATACCCCGTCCGGGTGGACGCCATTTCTTTGTCATCGGCGTGACAAATGGCCGATCCGTTCTCCGGCGGGCCGTGCCAAACGCCCTCAGGCGGCGACCGGCTGCTTCGCGACCAGTTCCCGCCCCGCGTCGGTGAGCACGGCGGGCACCCGTTGCCCGATCAGGCCGGGTCTGCCCGGCCTGATGAGCCCGTGGTGGCTGAGCGCGTGCGCGGTGAACTGGTCGCAGCACGGCACGCCGTCGACGAACAGGTCGGGTTCGCGGCTGCACGTGAGCTGCGCGCGGCCGGCGGCGACGGCCTTCAGCATGGCCAGCGAGCGGCGGCTGGTGGTGTCCATGGCGGGCTCCTTCCGAGGTCCTTCACCAGTACGTCGGACCCGGCGGCGCGAATTCGACACCGGCCCGCACATCTCCTCGGACTCTTTCCGGAGCCGGACCGTTCCCCGGCAGGTGTGCGGAAGCGGGCTCAGCCTCGCCTGGCCGCCACGTAGGCCTCGATGCCGTCGAGGACCCGCCGCACGCCGAAGTCGAGATCGAGGTCCACGCCCTCGTCGGCCAGGCCGGACGGTGCGAAGGCGCCCTCGCTGACCAGCTTCGCCAGCGAGGGGAAGCGCTCGGCGTCCACGAACTCGCGTAGCAGGGCGTCGTAGCCTGCCTCGGACTCCGCCGCGCTGATCCCGGCCTGCGCGCGGGCGCGCTCGACACCGAACGCGATCCCGGCCAGCTCCCGCACGGCGCCCAGCAGGAACATGACCGTCGAGATCAGCTCGCCGTCGGTCAGTCCAGCGTGGGCGAGGGGCCGCAGCGCCGCCTCGAACCAGGCCAGCTGGCCCGGCCCGATGGGCGGGGCGCTCACCTTGGCCTCGAGCGCCCACGGGTGCAGCCGGTACATCGCCCACAGCGCGCGGACCCACGCCTCGATCTCCTCGCGCCAGTCCCGCACCTCGCCGGTGAAGACCGGCGGCCCGTCGGAGGCGCGGTCCAGCATGACCTCCACGAGCCGCTCCTTGCTCGGCACGTAGCGGTACAGCGACATGGTCGTGAAGCCGAGCTCCTTGGCCACGCGCTGCATCGACAGGGCCTCCAGGCCCTCCTCGTCGGCGACGCGCACCCCGGCGGCCACGATGTCCTCCAGCGTCAGCTTGGGCTTCGGGCCCCGGCTCGGCCGCTCGGAGGCTCCCCAGAGCAGCTCGACGCGCTTCCTCGGATCTTCCGCCATCACACCCCAACTCGTCGTGCTTGACGACCATCCTAAAACTGTGTATCACTTACACGAAATAGTGTAGGTGATACACAGTTGGATAGGGGGCTCCACGATGGAGCAGGCGATCGAAGTGCGGGGGCTGCGGAAGTCCTACGGGGACATCGAGGTGCTCAAGGGCATCGATCTGAGCGTCGAGCGGGGGAGCCTGCTCGCGCTGCTCGGTCCCAACGGCGCGGGCAAGACGACGACGGTGCGGATCCTCAGCACGCTGCTCGAACCCGACGGCGGCGTCGCGAGGGTCAACGGTCACGACGTGGTGGCGCAGGCGGCGGCGGTGCGCGGGTCGATCGGGCTGACCGGGCAGCAGACGGCCGTCGACGAGCTGCTCACCGGCTACGAGAACCTGGTGCTGATGGGCAGGCTCTTCCGCCTGCGCACGGGCGCGGCGAGACGCCGGGCCCGGGAGCTGCTCGCCAGGTTCGACCTCGAGGACGCCGCTGACCGGCTCGTGCGGACGTACTCGGGCGGGATGCGGCGCAGGCTCGACCTCGCGATCAGCCTCGTCACGTCGCCGCCGGTGCTGTTCCTCGACGAGCCCACCACCGGGCTCGACCCGCGCAGCCGCGGCGGCGTGTGGGAGACGGTGCGGGACCTGCTGGCGAGCGGGGTGACCGTGCTGCTCACCACGCAGTACCTGGAGGAGGCCGACCAGCTCGCCGGGCACGTCGCCGTGGTGGACGGCGGCCGGATCGTCGCCGAGGGCAGCCCCTCGGAGCTCAAGCGGCACGTCGGCGCCGAGCGGCTGGAGCTGACCTTCGCCGACGAGGGGGCGCTCGCGGCGGCGAGCCGGGTCCTCGCGGCCGAGGAGCCCCGCGCAGGCGGCCCGCTGGCCCTGAGCCTGCCCGTCGAGCACGCCAAGGACGTCAAGCGGATGCTCGACCAGCTCGCGGAGTCCGGTGTGGAGCCCGACCGGCTCTTCGTCGCCGAGCCCACGCTCGACGACGTCTTCCTGACCCTCACCGGACAGCCCACCGGAGGCACCCGATGACCACCGTGACCCCGCCCGCCCCTGCCGGCCCTTCGGCGTACTGGGCGCTCAACGACTCGCGCGCGCTGATCGGCCGTTGCCTGCGCCACATCGCGCGCAGCCCCGAGCAGCTGATGCTCATGTTCTTCCTGCCGATCATGCTGCTGCTGATGTTCCGTTACCTCTTCGGTGGCGCGATCAGCACCGGCGGCGTCTCCTACGTCAACTACGTGCTCGCCGGGATCATCACGGTGGCCGTCACCTTCAACGCCACCGCCACGAGCGTCGCGGTGTGCTCGGACCTCCAGGAAGGGATCGTCGAGCGGTTCCGGTCGATGCCGGTGCGGGGATCGGCCGTGCTCGTCGGGCACGTGGTGGCCGCGCTCGTGCGCCACGTCGTTTCGATCGCGGTGATGATCGGTGTCGGCTTCCTGATCGGCTTCCGGCCGCAGGCCGGGTTCGGGCAGTGGTGCGCGGCGCTGGGGCTGCTCCTGCTCTTCGCCACCGCCGTGTCGTGGATCGCCGCCGTGCTCGGGATTGTCGCCAAGACGGTCGAGGGCGCCAGCGGGCTGAGCATGCCGCTCGTGTTCATTCCGTACGTCGGCAGCGCGCTCGTGCCGCCGAGCACCATGCCCGACGGGCTGCGGGCGTTCGCGGAGAACCAGCCCGTGAGCCACGTCGCCGACGCGGTGCGGGCCCTGTTCACGGGCGCGCCGGTGGGAGACGCCGCCTGGCTCGCGGTGGTGTGGTGGGCGGGCATCATCGTCGTGGTCGTGCCGCTCGCGGGCCGGCTGTTCCGGCGCCGGGCCGCGGGGTGACCCATCAGCTCGGCAGTGAAGGCCACCATCACTGCGTGGAATCAGACTCAGCGGCGCGGAGCGCCTCCGTCTGGGTGGTGGAGGGAGACGGGCGGGCGCAGGCAGGGTGGCCTTCACTGCGGACGGGTCAGCCGCGGCACCGGCGCCGGTAGTAGGCGACGGTGACCGCGGCCAGCAGCGGTCCCCACAGCAGCAGCGGCAGGTAGCAGGCGAGCAGCAGCGCCTTCCAGCCGTCGCCGGTGAACTCCAGGCCCGCAAGGGTCGGGTCACGGAAGGCGAAGAGCCAGATCGCCTCCACCGCCACCGCTCCCAGCGCGGCGGGCACGATCGCGGCGAACGGCCTGATCCGCCTGCCGCCGAGCACCGGTACCCAATGCGGCAGCCGCTCGCCCCACGGCCGCACCAGGCCCAGCGTCAGCAACGCCAGCAGCTCGATACCGATGCTGAGGCCGATCACGTAGGCGGTGTCCGCGCCGTGCAGGTGCACTTCCTGCCCACCGTCGCGCAGCCCGAGCGGCAGGCCCAGCCCGAGCAGGATCCGCCAGAGCCCGGACGGCAGCGTGACGAGGGGGACGAGGTGCGCGGCGACCACCGCCCAGCGCGGGGCTGGACGGCCGTCGCGAGCGAGCGGGTCGGCGGTGGCGAGAGCTGTGGTCATGGGTTCCACGGTCGTCGCGCACGCCGGGCGCGGCCTCCCGCCGGAGCGGGTCCCGCGCCCCTCCCGAGAGGGAGAAAAACCTCTTCCGATTGCGGACGAAAAGTGGCCGGAATCGCCCGTAGTGTTCAGGTCGTCAGCCAGAACCGAGAGGACGGGACCATGACCACCATCGCCATCGAGAAGACGGTCACCGGCGAGCGCGCGGACCTCCTGGAGACGCTCGGGAAGCACCGGTTCTTCCTCGCCTTCACCGCCCGCGGCCTCACCGACGAGCAGGCCGCCGCGCGCACCACGGTGAGCGAGCTGTCCATCGGCGGGCTGATCAAGCACGTGACCGCCGTCGTGCACAGCTGGCTCGACTTCGTCGAACGCGGACCCGAGGCGATGTCGGGCGGCGGGGACGGCTGGGAGGACGGGTTCCGCATGCTGCCCGGCGAGACGCTCACGGGCTTGCTCACCGCATACGAGGAGGCCGGGCGCCGCACCGACGCGCTCGTGGCGAGCCTGCCCGACCTCGACGCCTCGCACCCGCTGCCGGAGGCGCCGTGGTTCGAGCCGGGCGCCCGCTGGTCAGCCCGGCGGGTGCTGCTGCACCTCATCGCCGAGACCGCCCAGCACGCCGGGCATGCCGACATCATCCGCGAGGCCATCGACGGCGCGAAGACGATGGGGTGACGATCAGGTCCAGCGAGCACGAGACCGACGGTGCCGAGCACCAGCGACGCGAGCGCGAGCCCCTTGCGGCCGGGCCGGGACCACGGCGCGATCGTCCTCTGTGGACAGCTAAGGCCCCCTTCCCTCGGGTTGGCGACCCGTTATCGCGGTGCCGTGACGTCTCGTTACCGGCAAACCCGCTTGTGGCCGTCACGGTCGCGGTGACACGATCGCTGGTGTGAGCCATCCGTTCGACACCGTCACCGTCGAGAGCCTGCGGGCGCGGGGCGGTGTCAAGTGGACACTGCACAGCGACGACCACCTGGGCGCCTTCGTCGCCGAGATGGACTTCGGCACCGCCCCGCCGATCCTGGCCGCGCTGCACGCCGCCGTGGACGGGATGAACTTCGGCTACCTCTCGCCGGGGCTCGCCGAGCCGATGGCCCGCGCCTGCGCCGGCTGGCAGGCCCGCCGCTACGGCTGGACCGTGCCCGCCGAGCGGATCTTCCCGCTGCCCGACGTGGTCAAGGGCCTCGAGGTCGCCATCGCGCACTTCTCCGCGCCGGACAGCCCGGTGATCCTCCCGACCCCGGCGTACATGCCGTTCCTCGAGGTGCCGGGACTGCTCGGCCGACGGCTTCTCCAGGTGCCGATGGCCCGCGACGGCGGACGGTACGTGTTCGACCTCGACGCGCTCGCCGCCGCGTTCCGCGCCGGCGGGAACCTGCTGGTGCTCTGCAACCCCGGCAACCCGGTCGGGCGCGTGTTCACCGAGGCGGAGCTCGCCGCACTGTGCGAGGTGGTGGACGCCCACGGCGGGCGGGTGTTCTCCGACGAGATCCACGCGCCGCTCGTCTACCCCGGCCACCGCCACGTGCCGTACGCGTCGCTGTCCGAGACCGCCGCCGCGCACACGGTCACGGCGACCTCGGCGTCGAAGGCGTGGAACCTGCCTGGTCTCAAGTGCGCCCAGCTGATCACGAGCAACGACGCCGACGCGGCCCGCTTCGCCGAGGTCGGCATGTTCGCCATGCACGGCGCGAGCAACCTCGGCGTCGTCGCCAACACCGCCGCCTACACCGAGGGCGAGCCGTGGCTCGCGGACGTCCTCGCCTACCTCGGCCACAACCGGGCCGCGCTCGGCGAGCTGCTGGCGGAGCAGCTGCCCGGTGTGCGGTGCACGCTGCCCGAAGGCACCTACCTGGCGTGGCTGGACTTCCGTGAGCTCGGGCTCGGCGACCACCCGGGCACGTTCTTCGCCGAGCACGCGCGCGTCGTGCTCGTCGACGGCCCCGAGTGCGGCGAGGCGGGGCGCGGGCACGCCCGGCTCAACTTCGCCACCCCGAGGCCGATCCTGGAACGCGTCGTCACCGACCTGGCCGCCGCGGTGCCCGCGGCCGGTGCGGGCGCGTGAGCGCGGTGGTGCCCGCCGAGCGGGCGGCCGTGCAGCGGCGGACGGTGGCCGTGCTCTCGGCCGCGCAGGTGCTGGGCGGGCTCGGCGTGGCGGTCGGCATCGCCGTCGGCGGGCTCATCGCCGCCGACATCGCCGGCACCGACGGTGTCGCGGGACTGGCACAGACCCTCGGGGTGCTCGGCGCGGCCGTCGCGGCGGTGCCGCTCGCGTGGCTCACCCGGACCCGCGGCAGGCGTACCGGCCTGGTGTCCGGGCTGTTCACCGGTGCGGCGGGCGCGGCACTCGTGGTCACCGCGGCGACGCTGCGCTGGCTCCCGCTGCTGTTCCTGGGACTGCTGCTGTTCGGCGCCGCGACCGCCGCGGGGTTGCAGGCCCGCTACGGCGCCACCGACCTCGCCGCGCCCGGCCGCGCGGCGCGGGCGCTGTCGACGGTCGTGTGGGCGACGACGGTCGGCTCGGTGCTCGGCCCCAACCTGACCGAACCGGCCGGCAGGCTCGGCACGGTCATCGGCCTCCCTCCGCTCGCGGGACCGTTCCTCGTCACGTTCGTCGCCTTCACCGTGGCGGCACTGCTGCTGTTCGCGCTGCTGCGCCCCGACCCGCTGCGGCTCGCCGGGCTCGGCGCCGCAGCGACCGGGCACGAGCGGACCGGCTTCGCGGCGTCCCTGCGCGACATCGCCGCCCGGCCAAGGGCGCTCGTCGGGCTGTGCGCCATCGCGTCGTCGCACGTGGCGATGGTGTCGGTGATGGTCATGACGCCCGTGCACATGCACCACGTCGACGTCTCGCTGACGGTCATCGGGCTCGTCATCAGCGTCCACATCCTCGGCATGTACGGCTTCTCGCCGCTCGTGGGCTACCTCGCCGACCGGGCGGGCCGCGTCCCCGTGATCGTCGCGGGCGCGGTGATCACGGCCACCGCCGCGGCCGTCAGCGGCGCCGCGGCCGCGGACAACGCCGTCCAGCTCGGCATCGGGCTCTTCCTGCTGGGCCTCGGCTGGTCGTGCGGGCTGGTCGCGGGCTCGGCCCTGCTGTCGGAGTCGGTGCCCGCGCCCACGCGCACCGCCGCGCAGGGCGTGTCCGATCTCGTGATGAACGGGTCGGCCGCGATCGGGGGCTCGCTCGCGGGCGTGGTGGTCGCCTTCGCCTCCTACGGCTGGCTGGCCGCGGGCGCGGCGGCGCTGATGATCGGCATCGGGCTGTACTCGGCCGCCCGGGGGAGAGGGGAGCCGGCGTGATCCTCACCCACGCGGTGACCAGGGGCGTCGCCGAGGGAACCGTCACGGCCGTGTACCGCCGGTGGACCCGGTCCCGCGTGCGGCCAGGGGACACCCTGACGACGGCGTGGGGCGTCGTGCGGATCGAGTCGGTGACCCCGGTGGACCCTTCGGCGATCACCGACGCCGACGCGGCCGAGGCGGGGGAGCGGTCTGCGCGTGCGCTGCTGGCGTCGCTGCGCGGCCCGGCCGACGCGCCGGTGTTCCGCATCGGCGTCGGCTGGGGCGGTGAGGACCCCCGGCACGCGCTCAGCGCCGAGACCGACCTGACGCCTGAACAGCTCGCCGACATCGCCGCCCGCCTCGCGCGGCTCGACCGGCGAGTTCGGCACAGCCCGTGGACGCACGAGGTCCTGCGGGCCGTCGCGGCGCATCCCGGCCTGCGCGCCGCAGACCTCGCGGAACTGCTGGGCCGCGAGAAGGACGAGCTGAAGCTCGACATCCGCAAGCTCAAGAACCTCGGCCTCACCCACAGCCTCGACGTCGGCTACCGCATCTCCCCGCGCGGGGCCGCCTACCTCGCCTCCCTCGGCACCTGAGGCGTCACATTCCCCGCCACCGTCTCGTCAACGCCTCACACACCGTCGGGACAACGGGAGGGTGAGCAGCGATGACCGCACGGCAACGCGGGGCACAGGTATTCGTCGAGGTGGTGACCGTACTCGCCGGGCTGGGGATGCTGGCCGCCGGGATCTGGGCACTCGCGGCGCCGGGCTCGTTCGCCGACTTCACCGGCTTCACCGGGTCCTCGTCGCACGTGCACTTCCTGCACGACGCGGGCGCGTTCCAGATCGGGCTGGGCACCGGCCTGCTGCTCGCGCTGATCTGGGCCGACGCGCTCGCGACCGTGCTGGCGGGCTTCCTCCTCGCCAACACCATCCACACCGTCAACCACGGCACCGACCTGGACCTGGGCGGGAACGTCGCGCAGGCGGCGGCGCTGGGCGTGGTGTCGGTGCTCGTGGCCGCCGCGCTGGTGCTGCGGCTGCGCTGGCGCGGCTACGTGGTCGGCGCCGTGACCGCCGCGACCGTTCCCGCGCTGGTCCCCTTCGCCGACCAGAAGACCGTCAGCCTCACCACCTACCGCCGCGACGGCAGGCCGGGCGCGAGCCCCGTCAGCATCGCGGTGGAAGGCGACCACGCCTACGTGCGCAGCTTCGAGAAGTCGCTCAAGACCCGGCGGCTGGCCAGGGACCCGAGGGTGGAGCTCGCTCCCTCGACCGGCAGGGGCGTGCCCACCGGGCCCGCCGTCTCCGGCAAGATGCGCAGGCTGACGGGGGAGGAAAACCGGCACGCCGCGAGGATGCTGCGCCGCAAGCACCCGCTCCTGCACGGCGTCGTCGTGCCACTCACGCACCGGCTGGCCCGGGCCAAGACCGGCCGGACCGTCCATTTCGAACTGACACCGATGTGACCCGCCCGCGCCCTTGACGCGAGCCGCCGGGATCAGCACCCTGTTGATCTCCGGCGGCACGGAAGGGATGTGGGCACATGACCGACCACACCACCAGGGGCGGCTTCGTCCGGGTGCTCGGCAGGCTGGACGTGCTCGCGATCGCCTTCGGCGCGATGATCGGGTTCGGCTGGATCGTGCTGACGGGCGGCTTCCTCGAGGACGCCGGCAGCCTCGGTGCCGCGCTCGCCTTCGTACTCGGTGGCGTCGTCGTCGCGCTCGTGGGGCTCACCTACGCCGAACTCGTGTCGGCCATGCCGGCCGTCGGCGGCGAGCACAACTACGCGCTGCGGGCCCTCGGCTCCCGCCCCGGGTTCATCACATCCTGGACGCTCGTGCTCGGCTATGTGTCGGTGGTGGCCTTCGAGGCGGTCGCGCTCCCCCAGACGCTCCTCTACCTCGTGCCCGAGCTGCCCGCGGGCAGGCTGTGGTCCATCGCGGGCTACGACGTCTACGCCACGTGGGTCGCCGTCGGCGTCGCAGGCGCCGTCGTGATCACGGCCCTCAACTACGTGGGGGTCCGGCCGGCGGCGGTCTTCCAGGGCATCGCCGTGCTGTTCCTGCTCGCGGTCGGGGTGCTGCTCACCATCGGGGCCTTCGTCGGCGGGTCCACGGCGAACATGGAGCCGCTGTTCTCCGGAGGGCTGTCCGGGCTGCTGGTCGTGCTGGTCGCGACCCCGTTCCTGTTCGTGGGGTTCGACGTGATCCCGCAGTCGGCGGAGGAGATCAAACTGCCGCCCCGCCGGCTCGGCACACTGCTGATCGTCTCCGTGCTGCTCGCGGTCACCTGGTACGTGATGATCATGCTGACGGTCGGCTCCGGGCTCGCGCGCGACCAGCTGGCCGGTGCCGAACTGCCCACCGCCGACGCCATGTCCGCGCTCTGGAACAGCCCCGCGATGGGCACGGTCCTCGTGCTCGGCGGGATCGCGGGCATCCTGACCAGCTGGAACGGCTTCCTGATCGGCGCGAGCAGGCTGCTGTTCGCGATGGCGTCGTCCCGGATGCTGCCGCGCTGGTTCGCGAGGGTGCACCCTCGCTTCGGCACGCCCTCCAACGCTGTGCTCTTCGTCGGCGGGCTGTCGGTGGCCGCGCCTCTGTTCGGCGAGCAGATGCTGGTGTGGCTGGTCGACGCGGGCAGCCTCAGCATCATCGCGGCCTACCTGATGGTGGCGCTGAGCTTCCTCGTCCTGCGCAGGCGTGAGCCGGACATGGCGCGCCCGTTCCGCGTGCCGGCCGGCCGCACGGTCGGTGTGCTCGCCATCGTGCTGAGCCTCGGCACGGGCGTGCTGTTCCTGCCCGGCATGCCCGCGCAGCTCATCTGGCCATGGGAGTGGGTCATCGTCGGGCTGTGGTGGCTGGCCGGGGTCGTGCTCGTGCTGCGCCTGCCGCGGATCGGGCCGGGGGCCGACGCCGAGGACCGGCTGATCGATGCGGTCCGTGTGGGGGACAATCGCTGACAAGACGCGACAACTTTTCGCCTTTCTCTTGCGGCGAGTCCCCCATGCCCGCATATTGGTTCGAACCACTTCGCCTACGAAGGGTTCATACCAATGCTGGGTCGCAGAAGTTTCCTCGCCGGGCTTGGGGCCGCGGCGCTCGCCCTGCCCACGGGAACGGCGTGGGCGCGCGGGACCGCGCAGGCCACCCTCCCGCTGACGATCGTCAACGAGTCCGGTGAGTTCGCCGGGAGTTCGGTCTGGGTCTACATCGTCGGCACGGACCTGGTCTCAAACGTCCAATGCAGAGTGACACCGGACGGCACAGCGGTGCCGGTGTCGTTGTCGGACAACGGATCCGACGGGTTCACCGACTACGCCATCCCGCTCGCCGCGAGCGGCCCCACCCGGCTGAACCTGCCCACCATGTCCGGTCGCGTGTACGTCGCGCTCGGCCGGAAACTCAGGTTCAAGGCCGTCGCCGACGGCGCGGGCCGGGCCGCCCTGCAGTACCCCGCCGGCTGGGTGGAATCCGACCCGAACTTCCCGGTGCTGCACGACTTCGTCGAGTTCACCCACGTCGCACCGGGCACGCCGAACCTGCGGCCAGGCATGTACTGCAACACCACGATGGTCGACCAGTTCAGCGTGCCGCTCGCCATCCGGCTCGACGGCGAGCGCTCGCAGACCACGGGCACGCTCGCCGACGGCGGACGGGACCGGATCTTCGCCGACCTCGCCGCCCAGCAGGACTTCGGCTCGCTCGTGGTCGACGACCTCCGCGTGATCGCACCTGGCCACGGGCTCGACTCCGGGCGGTTCCGCGCCGACTACTTCGCCACCTACATCGACGAGGTGTGGAACCGCTACTCGGGCACCGACCTGCGGATCGAGACCGAGGGCGGCGGCTTCACCGGCCGCGTCGACGGCGCGGGGAACTTCGTGTTCACCAAGGACACCGGCGAGACCACGCGGCCCTTCGCGAAACCGTCGACGCGGGACGTGCTGTTCTGCGACGGCGCGCTGGCGGCGCCCAACGACGGCGTGACCGGGCCGGTCGCGGCCGTGCTCGGCGCCGGGTTCAACCGCTCGATCCTGCACACGGGGTCCGCGCAGCCCGGCACCGACCCCGGCTCGTTCTACGGGCACGCGGTGACCAACCACTACGCCCGTGTCCTGCACGCCAACACGGTGGACGGCAAGGCCTACGGCTTCGCGTTCGACGACGTCGCCGGGTTCGCCTCCTACATCGAGGATCCCGCGCCGGCCTCGGTCACCGTCACCCTCACCCCGTTCTAGGAAAGGACCTCCGATGAGGATCCCGCGCCGATTCTCCCGGCTGCTCGCCGCCGCGGCCACGGGTGCCGCGCTGCTGCTCGCCGGGGCCACCGCCACGGCGGAGCCGACGCCCGCCGGGGCGCTGCCCGGCAAGCAGCTGACCGGTTACTGGCAGAACTTCGTCAACGGCGCCACCCCGCTGCGGGTCGCCGACGTCTCCGCCGCCTACGACGTGATCGTGCTGGCGTTCGCCGAGGCCGACCCGGCGCGCCCGGGCGCGGTCACCTTCGGCGTCGACCCGGGCCTGTCGAGCGCGCTCGGCGGCTACGACGAGGCCGCGCTCAAGGCCGACATCGCCGCCAAGAAGGCGGAGGGCAAATCCGTGGTGCTCTCGATCGGCGGCGAGCGCGGCGACGTCGACCTGGGCGGCTCCGCGAACGTGACCAACTTCGTCGACTCGTTCGCCGCCATCGCCGCCGAGTACGGCATCCAGGGCCTCGACGTGGACCTGGAGCACGGCTTCGACGTCGCCAACATGGCGAGCGCGATCCAGCGGCTGCGCGAGCGGATGGGCGAGGGCTTCCTGCTCACGATGGCGCCGCAGACCCTCGACGTGCAGCCGGGCGGGGCCTACCTCCAGCTCATCGACCAGGTCAAGGACCTGATCACGGTGGTGCACACGCAGTACTACAACTCCGGGTCGATGAACGGCTGCCACGGCCAGGTCGTCACACAGGGCACGGTCGACTTCATCACCGCGCAGGCGTGCATCCTGCTCCAGCGCCTGCGCCCCGATCAGGTCTCGCTCGGCCTGCCGGCGACGTCGTCGGCCGCGGGCAGCGGGTACGTGAGCCCCGACGTGGTGACCGCCGCCCTCGACTGCCTCACCACGGGCAGCCGCTGCGGGTCCTACGTGCCGGAGACTCCGTTTCCCGGGCTCAGCGGCGTGATGACGTGGTCGGTCAACTGGGACGCGGCGAGCGGCGGCTCGTTCTCCGGCCCGGTGCGCGCCCACCTGGACTCACTCACCTAGCGGTATCGCGCCGACGTCCTCGAGGCGCGGTCCCCTCGGCGAGGAGTGGTCGGCGACCAGCAGCACCTCGGTCACCCGCCACGCCGCCTCGATGGCCGTCCCGGACAGCTCCCGGGGCGGCCGTCCGCGCGCGAGCACCAGCTCGCCCCGGAACGGCTGCGGATGCGTCACCGGAACCAGCGGCTCCGTCGCCGCGAAGATGTCGGCCGCCAGCTCGTCGAGCCCGTTGACGGGCACCGACAGCCACTGGCCCGCGAGCCGGTGGGTGGCGGGCCCGAGCCTCGCGAGCGGTGCCGGCGCACCGTCGAGCGCCGCTGCCGCGGCGCCGAGCAGCGGCTCGCGCAGGGACGACGGCACGTGGCCAAGCGGCCGCAGCTTCACGATCCACTGCTCCGGCAGTGACCAAGTGGTCCGAGCCAGCGCGGGCCGGGGGAGGGCGGCGACGACCGCGCGCACCGCCTCCGGTGGGCGCACGGCGAACGCGAGCCGGACCATGCGCCTCATTGTGACCGAACCCGGTCACTGCTTGCTTACCCGCGCCCACGGGCTGTAGAGTCTGCAAGCGCTTTCAGGAAAGCGCTTTCAAGGCGGACCCGGACTCGAGGATGAGTGTGATGTCAAAGCCGAGATGGTCTTTACTGGCAACGGTCGCCCTGGTGGCCACGTTGCTGTCGGGCACGCAGGCGGCCGCGCAGGCCGACGCGCCCATCATGGATCCGATCCCCGAGGACCCAGTGACCTCCGGGCTCGGGCTCACGGTCGAGGAGGTCGCCCAGTTCCCGAAGTCCGAGCCGACACCGGCTCCGACCGACCCGCGCCTGATGCGGCACGCGCGTATCAACTACCTCGGTGAGCTGCCGGACGGCTCGGGCAGGCAGTACGTGCCCGACCTCAACGGAAACCTGTACTTCCTCTCCGACGACGACGATCCGTACGTCTACCTCGACGTCAAGGCCAGGTTCCCGGACTTCTTCTCCGGCAGGGGGATGGGGCAGGGCTTCGGGTTCGTCGCGTTCGACCCGCGGTTCCAGCGCAACGGGAAGTTCTACACCGTCCACACCGAAGCCGGTGCGGCGCTGGAGAAGCCGACGACGTACCCGGCGCAGCCTGGCACGCGGTACCACGGCATCGTCACCGAGTGGATCGCCGACGACCCGGAGGCCGACGTCTTCAGCGGCACCCACCGGGAGGTTCTGCGGTTCGGGTTCGCCCAGCAGATCCACGGCATCCAGCAGATCGACTTCAACCCGACGGCCTCGCGCCACGACGAGGACTACGGCCTGCTCTACGTCGCCGTCGGCGACGGCGGGCTGGGCGTGTCCAGCACCGAGCCGCAGGACCTGAGCACGCCACACGGGAAGATCCTGCGCATCGACCCGGACGGCGCCGGCAGCGGCAACGGCCAGTACGGCGTGCCCACGGCGAACCCGTTCGTCGGCCAGGAGGGCGCGCTCGGCGAGATCTGGGCCTACGGCATGCGCGATCCGCACCGGTTCAGCTGGGACCCGAGGAGCCCGCACCGGATGTACCTGGGCCACATCGGCCAGCACGCGATCGAGGCGGTCTACGAGGTGCGCGAGGGCGACAACCTCGGCTGGAGCGAGCGCGAGGGAACGTTCCGCTACGAGCGGGGCGACGGCTGCTGGCTGTACCCGCTGCCCGAGGACGACGACAAGTACGGCTACGTCTACCCCGTGGCGCAGTACGACCACAACCCGCCGCCCGACTGGGACTGCGGTGACGTCGGCCGCGCGATCAGCGGCGGATTCGTGTACCGGGGCGACATCCCGGAGCTGCGCGGCAAGTACCTCTTCGCCGACCTGGTGGACGGCAGGGTGTTCTACACCGAGCAGAACCAGATGAAGCGGGGCCACGACCCGGCCACCGTCCACACGCTGATGATCTACGACGAGCACGGCAACCGCGTCAGCACGCCCGAGCTCGCCGGTGACGCCCGCGTGGACCTCCGCTTCGGCCGCGACGCCGAAGGCGAGCTGTATCTGCTGGCGAAGGCGAACGGCAAGATCTGGAAGGTCACCGGCGCGCGGAAGTTCTCGAGCTGTGGCACGGCGGGCGCCGGGGTCGGCGACGCGATGGACGCCGGCAGCTGGGCTCCGGTGACACCGGAGAAGTGGCGGTTCCCCGGGCGTGAGGTGGTCCTTGCCGAGGCGGGCGAGGCGCGGCCGGGTCCGCGCAGGCCCTTCGAGTACGCCGTGCTGACCAAGGGCGGGGAGTACGGTTCGGTGCGCGTCGACGCGGAGGTCCGGCTCGATACCCCCGTGACGGAGGCCAACCGGGACGTGATCATCGTCTTCGGGTACCGCTCGGACACGGAGTTCTACTACGCGCATCTGTCATCGGACAACTCGATCTACCCGCACAACGGCATCTTCAAGGTGAACAACGCCGACCGGGAGCGCATCGACGACCAGTGGAACGCGACGGTCTCGCGGGGCGCGGCCCCGGCGATCACCGACGCCAGCTGGCACGACGTGCGCGTGACCCACTGCGCGGCCACCGGTGAGATCGCGGTGTACGTCGACGGTGCACGCAACCCGCTGATGACGGCGGTCGACACGACGTTCGCCTCGGGCCGCGTCGGCTTCGGCTCGTTCGACAACATCGGCAGGCTGCGAAACCTGGAGGTGAGCGGCACCAGGGCCTGACCGCGGCCGGAGCCCTTCCGGCCGCGGTGAACCGCAGTGAAGGCCACCTTGCCTGCGTTCAACGCAGGGAAGGTGGCCTTCACTGCGGCCGGGTCGCGGTTCAGGCGGGCGTGATCAACCCGTAGTGCCCGTCGTAGCGCCGGTAGACCACCGAGCCCCGGCCCGTCTCGTGGTCGCGGAAGAAGGCGAACGGCAGCTCGGTGCGGTCGAGCCCCGCCGCCGCCCCGGCCGCGCTCTCCACCGGCACGGGCCGCGGCCGGACCGTGAGCGGCACGGCAGGCCGGTCTCGCGGTGGCACGGGGGAGTGCAGGCGGGCCAGCCGGTAGCCCGTGGGGCCCGCGCGGTAGACGACGCTGTCCTCGCCGGTGTCGGCGTCGACGAACAGGTGGAAGTCGTAGTCGCGGAGGTCCATCGTGAACGCCGCCTCGGCGGGGTCGCACCGGCAGAGCGGAAACTCCTTGCGCCGCACGATCTCCCTCGGCCCCCGGGACCGCGCCGCGGGTACCTCCG
The DNA here is from genome assembly GCF_003311655.1 of Prauserella sp. PE36. Taxonomy (NCBI): domain Bacteria; kingdom Bacillati; phylum Actinomycetota; class Actinomycetes; order Pseudonocardiales; family Pseudonocardiaceae; genus Prauserella; species Prauserella sp. PE36. Next base: position 96,968 of record NZ_QEQT01000101.1, read on the forward strand.
GGGCAGCCCCGCGCCACGGCCGGAAAGTCCTCGGCCCGGTGAGCGACGCCACCTGCTCGCGCAGCCGGGCCCGCAGCAGGCCGCCGGCCTCGGCGAAGAACGCGGCCGCGACCTGCGCGCGCACCGCCCGCCCCGCGACGTCGAGATTCGCCTGTGCCAGCGCGGGAACGGGCGCGCTCGGCTTCGCGAACGCGACCAGCTTCACGCGCGCGGACACCAGCCGGTCCGGCAGCTTCCGTGCCAGTCCGGCGATCTGCTTGCGCACGTAGTCCCGCGCACCGTCCAGCACCTCGCCCCTGGTCTGCACGACGACGCCACCCGTCCAGCGCTGCCTGCCCATCCGGGCCTCACCACCTTCCGCTCACGCCCCGATCATCATCGGCGGGGCGGGCCGGGGCAAGGCGGGTGATCGGTTCAGCGGTCTCGCGAGCGGCCGGTGACCTGCTCCGGCACGTCGTCGGCGGGGTCGGGCAGGAGGGCGACCACGTCGGCGTCGGACACCTCGGAGAAGTCGCGGTACCAGTTGCCGACCGCGCGCATCCAGACGCGGGGGTTCGGGCAGACGGTGTGGTCGGTGCTGTGGGAGAGCTCCTCGAGCACGTCGGCGGGAGCGACGGGGACGGCGAGCACGATCCGGCTGGCGCCGCGGGCCCGCAGCACCCGCAGTGCGGCCTTCACCGAGGCGCCCGTGGCGATGCCGTCGTCGGCGAGCACGACGGTCCGGCCGGTCACGGGCAGGGGAGCGCGGCCACGGCGCAGCACGAGGGCGCGCCGGTCGAGCTCGGCGAGCTCCCGCCGGGCCGCCTCGTCCACCTCCTCAGCGGTGAGCCGCAGCCTGCGCAGGATGTCGGCGTTGGTGACGAGCACGCCGCCCTCGCCCACGGCCCCGATGGCCAGCTCGGGACGGCCCGGCGCGCCGATCTTGCGCACCAGCAGCACGTCCAGCGGTGCCCCGAGGGCGTCGGCGATCTGCCGGGCCACGACGACACCGCCACGGGGAAGCCCGAGCACGATCGGGTGGCGTCCGCGGAGGTACCCCAGTCGGCCCGCGAGTTCGCGGCCGGCTTCCCGGCGGTTCTCGAACTCCATGGTTCTTCCCTCCAGGTGGGTTACCGCTGATGCTCGGCCACACGGACTCCCTGGTGAAGAGTCGAAGGTCCCTCGGTGGCGGGGCGCCGGAAAGTGTCCGATGGTGGTGGCGGAAGGGCTCGACCCCGCGACGAAGAAGGGTGTCGGAATGCGAGCGTTGCGTCTCCTGGCCTGGAAGTCCGAGCCCGAGTTCGCCGACGTCGAGGAGCCGAGGCCCGGCCCCGGCCAGGTCGTGGTGCGGATCGCGGGCGCCGGCGTCTGCCATTCGGACCTGCACCTGATGCACGACTTCGAGCCCGGGCAGTTGCCGTGGGGGCCGCCGTTCACACTCGGCCACGAGAACGCGGGCTGGGTGCACGCGCTCGGCGAGGGCGTTACCGGGCTCGCGCCGGGACAGCCCGTCGCCGTGTACGGCCCGTGGGGCTGCGGGGTCTGCCGCAACTGCCGGGTCGGCGTCGAGACCTACTGCGAGAACCCGGAAGGTGCGCCCGCGCCGGGCGGTGGCGGCGGCCTCGGCGTCGACGGCGGGATGGCCGAGCTCATGCTCGTCCCGCACGCCCGGCACGTCGTGCCGGTGCCGGAGGGGCTCGACCCCGTGCTCGCCGCGCCGCTCACCGACGCGGGGCTGACGCCGTACCACGCGGTGCGCCGGTCGTGGCCGAAGCTCGTCCCCGGCTCCACCGCCGTGGTGATCGGCGTCGGCGGGCTCGGGCACCTGGCGCTGCAGATCGTCAAGGCCACCACGGCGGCCAGGGTGATCGGTGTCGACGCGCGCGAGGAGGCGCTGACCCACGCGCGAGAACTCGGCGCCGACCTCGCGCTGCCCTCCGGCGACGACACGGCGGCGCGGATCAGGGACGTCACGCGCGGTGTGGGCGCGGACGTGGTGATCGACTGTGTCGGCAACGACGCGACGCTGGCGCTGGGCGCGGCCTGCGCGCGGCAGCTCGGCGACCTCACGATCGTCGGGATCGGCGGCGGCACCCTCCCGGTGTCGTTCTTCACGCTTCCCTATGAGCTCTCGGTGCAGACGACGTACTGGGGGAGCAGGCCGGAGCTCATCGAGGTGCTCGACCTCGCCGCACGCGGGCTGCTGCGCACCACGGTCACGCGGTTCGCCTTCGACGAGGCCCCCGAGGCCTACGCGCGGCTGGCGCGCGGCGAGCTGACCGGTCGCGCGGTGGTGACGCCGCCGGCGGACGGAGCGTGACCGGATCGCTCCACTGTGGAACGGCTGGGCCGCCCAGCGCGGTTGAGGTCGAAGGACTCTTCGCGTGCGGCCGCCTTCCGGTCCATCCTGGTGGGTGAGGACGGGAGGAGGTCGGCCACGATGAGCGACTCCACGACTTCGACCTGCCTGGGGCGGTTTCTGCGGAGCCTGTTCCCCGGCCGCAACCCGGTCGCCCGCACCTCGGACCGGATCGAGGCCGCCGTGCTGCTGCTCGCGATCGTCGTCCCGCTGCTGGCACTGCCGATCGCCGCCGCGCTCGGGTCCGACACCTACGCCAGGGAGTCGCGGGCCGCGGAGCTGGAGGCGAGCACCCGGTACGAGTCCACGGCCGTACTGCTCACCGACGCGGTGCTGGAGTCTCCGACGATGTACGCGGGCGGCAGGCAGACGGTGCAGGTGCGGGCGGAGTGGCAGCGGCCGGACGGCTCTCCCGGAACCGGCCTCGTCGTCGCCGAGGCCGGGCTGGAGAAGGGCAGCGAAGTCCGCGTCTGGCTCGACGAGAGCGGTGAGCGCGTGCAGCCGCCGCGCACGCAGGCCATGGCGGCCTGGAACGCCGCCGCCGTCGCGATCACGGCCTGGCTGAGCGTCACCCTCGTGTGCGCGCTCTCCTGGTGGGCCCTGCACGCACTGCTCGACCGTGCCAGGCGGCAGCGCTGGCAGCGGGAATGGGACGAGCTGGACCGCGAGATCCACGGCCTGTGAGGGGCCTGCAGTGCACAAAGGACGGTAATACCGTCGCCAGTGGACTACTTCGGCGTGGGGGTCAGGCTCGGTGCGGGGGAGCCGAACGCGGGGCCCCCGATCGCCGACTCGATATCGGCGGCGACCGCGGTGAGCAGTTCCTCGGTGAGGTCGGTCAGCGCGCGCGCCACGGCGAGCTCGCCGGCCACCTGCGGTACCCGGGCGACGTCCACTCCCCGGTGGGCGAGCCCTATCCCGTCGAAGTGGTTGCCGCGGTCGTCTCCGAGCCGCACTCGCGCACGAGTCGTGCCGTTGTTCTCCTCGAGGACGACGCTCATCGTCCACTGGGCAGGTCGTGCCATATCTCTCCTCCGAGCCGCGGCATCCACACTCGCAGTCCCGGCGGCGCGAGCCTAGGGTCGTTCGTCCCTATCCGAGGCGTCAAGGGGCCGGAAATCGGTCCCCGGATCGACGAAAGACACAATCGCGCACTTCGTCTCGAACGATGTGGACAGTTGAATGCGAACGTGCCGATGACGAGTAACCGGTCAGTACACAGTGGACGAAAACACAGGGGTCTCGCGTCGCCGTGTCCGGGCCTTCCCGCTCCGGCGACCCGTGTCCGGGAAGCTCCACGTATTGTACGCCTTTCCGGGCCGGTCGTGTCAGCTCGCGGGACCAATCTCGTTAACACTTTTCACCGAGCGAAGTTCGCCCTGTCGGCGTCACGGAAAACTGTTGCGCTGACCGGCCGGGGAAATAAGATCATGGTCGGTGGACGCGGCAGCCGGAATAGTGGGCCCGCAGGGCCCTCAACCCGCCAGATGCCAGGCGCCGGGTGCTCCGTCCCGGTGCTCCGAGGGGGCCGGAATGGGAGTTGCCCGTAGTCAGGGCGTTGAACGACAATGGTGTCCTCTCCGCTCCGGCGCCCGGTGCACTGGCCGAATGGGACGAGGCGGTTCGGATGGACGCGCTCGGCGAGTACGACCCGGTCGGCGGCCTCGGGGCGCCGGTGGCACAGCCACCTGGCCTGAACCAGAAGGACCGTGCCGGGCCGGTTCGCCGTCCGGGCGCGGCGCCACCGCAGACCTCCCGAGTCCCTGCTTCGTGTTGGAGGCGTGATTGACACCCGCGGAACGGTCGACACTCCAGGAGCCCGCCGCGCTGCGGCGCGTGCTCGCCAAAGCCCGGGACGAGAACTTCCCCGTGGCACTGCGGCTGCTCCCCGCCGCCCAGCGCGGGCACCTGCTCGCGCTGTACGCCTTCGCCCGGATGGTCGACGACCTCGGCGACGAGGCCGAGGGTGACCGGCTCCGGCTGCTCGACGCGGTGTCGCACGACCTCGACCGGATCTACGCGGGCTCGCCGCCGCCAGAACCGCTCTACCAGCGGCTCAGCACCACGATCTACGCATGCGGCCTGCCACGTGAGCCGTTCGAGCGGCTGGTCGAGGCCAACCGGCGTGACCAGACCGTGCGCCGCTACGCCACGTTCGGCGACCTGCTCGGGTACTGCGCGCTCTCGGCGGACCCGGTGGGACGGCTGGTGCTCGGGGTGTTCGGCGTGGCCACCGAGGAACGCCTGCCGTTGTCCGACCGGGTCTGCTCGGCACTGCAGGTGCTGGAGCACTGCCAGGACGTCGCGGAGGACGCGCGGGCGGGCCGGATCTACCTGCCCGCCGAGGACCTCGACCGGTTCGGTGTCGCGGAGGGCGACCTGCTGTCCGGCCGCGCGAGCCGGGAGGTGCGCGCGCTCGTCGGCTACACGGCGCAGCGGGCGGTCGCGCTGCTCGACGAGGGCGAGCCGCTGGTCGGCACGCTCTCCGGCACGGCCAGGCTCGCCGTCGCGGGCTACGTCGCGGGCGGCAGGGCGACCGCCGTCGCGCTCGCCGGCGCGGGCTTCGACGTCCTCGCCACGACCCCGAGGCCGTCGAAGGGCCGCACGATCGCGGAATGGGTCCGGCTGCTGGTCACGGGTGGTGCGCGATGAACGTGGCCGACGCGTACGAGGAGTGCGAGAGAATCACGCGGCAGCAGGCGCGCAACTTCTCCTACGGCATCCGGCTGCTGCCGCCCGCCAAGCGCAGGGCGCTCAGCGCCGTCTACGCCTTCGCCCGCCGCATCGACGACATCGGCGACGGTGACCTCGCGGGCGAGGTGAGGCTGGAGGCGCTGGAGAACGCCCGCAAGGCGCTGCACAGCCTCGACGAGCCGGGCGGGGACCCGGTGCTCATCGGGCTCGGCGACGCCGCGGAGCGGTTCGGGCTGCCACTCGGGGCGTTCGACGAGCTCATCGACGGCTGCCGCGCCGACGTGCTCGGCACGACGTACGAGACGTTCGACGAGCTGCACCACTACTGCCGGTGCGTCGCCGGGTCGATCGGCAGGCTCTCGCTGGCCGTGTTCGGCGGCGCGCACCCGCGGCGTGACGCGCGGCTGGCCGACGACCTCGGCATCGCGCTGCAGCTGACCAACATCCTGCGCGACGTGCTGGAGGACCGCCGCAACGGCCGGATCTACCTGCCCGCCGAGGACCTGCGCCGGTTCGGCTGCACCCTCGACCTCGACGAGGGCGGATGGCTCGCCGACTCCGAGGAGGCGCTGCTGCCCCTGCTGGAGTACGAGGCCGCCAGGGCGGAGGAGTGGTACGGCCGCGGGCTGGTGCTGCTGGACTCCCTCGACGCGCGCAGCCGCGCGTGCTGTGCCGCGATGGCGGGCATCTACCACCGGCTGCTGCGGCGGATGGCGCTGCGGCCCGGCCTCGTCCTGCACGGCCGCACGTCGCTGCCCGACTGGGAGAAGCTCACCGTGGCCGCGAGAGCGCTCGCCGGGGCGCGGCCATGAGCGCGCACGTGGTGGTCGTCGGTGGCGGGCTCGCCGGCCTGACCGCCGCGTGCGACCTCGCCGACGACGGGCTGCGGGTGACCCTGCTCGAGGCGCGGGGCAGGCTGGGCGGCGCCACGTTCTCGTTCCGCCGCGACGGTCTCTCCGTCGACAACGGCCAGCACGTGCTCCTTCGCTGCTGCACCGAGTACCGGGCGCTGCTGGCCCGCCTCGGCACGGCGGAGGGCATCGCGATGCAGGAGCGGTTCCGCATGCCGGTGCTCGCGCCCGGCGGGCGGCTCACCGAGCTGACCCGGACCGGGGGGCCCGCGCCGCTGCACCTGGTGGCCGGCCTGGCCCGTTACGGCGCTCTGCCGGTCACCGACCGGCTCCGCGCCTTCCGCGCGGCCGCCGCCATGCGCCTGCTCGACCCCGACGACCCCGCGCTCGACGAGCGCGGCTTCGGCGACTGGCTGCGCGGGCACGGGCAGAACGGCGCCACGCTCGCCGCGCTGTGGAACCTGATCTCGGTGGCGGCGCTCAACTGCGACGCCGATGAGGCCTCGCTCGCGCTCGCCGCGAAGGTGTTCCGCACCGCGCTGCTCGACCGCGCCGACGCCCCCGACATCGGCGTGCCGCGGTGGCCGCTGGAGGACCTGCACGTCCGCCCCGCCGAGAAGTACCTGCTGGCCCGCGGGGCCGAGATCCGCACGCGCAGCGCGGTGCGGGCGGTGGAGCGACGCGATCGCGGCTTCGCGGTGCGGCTCGACGGCGAGACGCTCACCGCCGACGCCGTCGTGGTGGCCGCCCCGCCGGAGCCCTCGGCGAAGGTGTGCCCGGCCGAGGCCGGGGTCTCCGGCGCGCGGCTCGCGGGGCTCGGCGCGGCGCCGATCGTGAACGTCCATGTTGTCTACGAGCGGCCCGTCACCGACCTGCCCTTCGCGGCGACCACCGGCTCGCCCGTGCAGTGGATCTTCGACCGCACGGACGTCGCCGGGCTCAGCGCGGGGCAGTACCTGACGATCTCGCTGTCCGCGGCCCATACCTGGCTCGACACCCCCGTGCCCGAGCTGAGGGAGATCTTCCTGACGGAGCTGGGCAGGCTGCTGCCCGCCGCCAGGACCACGCCATGCACGCGGTTCTTCGTCACCCGCGAACGGCGGGCCACCTTCCGGCAGGCGCCGGGCACGGGGCGGCTGCGCCCCCAGCCGGAGACCCGGCTGCCCGGACTCGTGCTCGCCGGCTCGTGGACCGCCACCGGGTGGCCCGACACGATGGAGGGAGCCGTGCGAAGCGGACACCGAGCGGCCGGACTCGTCAGCGCACACGCCTGGGGAGGTGCGCGATGACCGCGACGCTGCCCTCCGAGGTGACCGCCACCCAGGCGCTCGTGCAGCCCGCACTGCGCGACGCGGTGGGCGAGCTGCGCCCGCCGATGCGCCGGATCGTCAGCTACCACCTCGGCTGGACCGACGAGCACGGCCAGGCGCGCAACGGTGGTGGCGGCAAGGCGCTGCGGCCCGCGCTGGCGCTGCTCGCCGCGCAGGCCGTCCGCGCAGGCCCCGAGGCGGCACTGCCCGGGGCGGTCGCCGTGGAGCTCGTGCACAATTTCTCGCTGCTGCACGACGACGTCATGGACGGCGACCTCGAGCGCAGGCACCGGCCCACCGTGTGGCGGCTGTTCGGCACGCCGGCCGCGATCCTCGCCGGCGACGCGCTGCTCACGCTCGCGGTGGACGTGCTCGAACGCGCCGCCGACCCCACCGCCACCCGCTGTCTCACCGCGTCGGTGCAGGACCTGATCGCGGGCCAGAGCCAGGACGTCGGGTTCGAGACCAGGATGGACGTCGGCCTCGACGAGTGCCTGGAGATGGCGGCGGGCAAGACCGCGGCGCTCATGCGCTGTGCCGCCGAGGTCGGGGCGCTGCTCGGCAGGGCGAGCCCGGTGGCCTCCGGGCTGCTCGCCGAATTCGGCCGCTGTCTCGGCATGGCCTTCCAGCTCGTCGACGACCTTCTCGGCATCTGGGGGAGTCCCGACGTCACCGGGAAACCGGTGCTGGCGGACCTGCGCGTGCGGAAGAAGTCCGTGCCCGTGGTCGCCGCGCTGGACTCCGGCACCGGGCCCGGCGCGGCGCTGCGCGAGCTGTACGGCAGACCCGATCCGCCCACGGAGGAGGAGCTCCGCACGATGGCAGAGTTGATCGAGCGGTCCGGCGCGCTGGCCTGGACCCGCGACCGGGCGCAGCGCTACGTCGTGGAGGCGAGGTCGTGTCTCGACCGCCTCGCCCCGCCCGAACCCATCCACGCCGCGCTGAGCGATCTCACGCGGTTCGTCGTGGAGCGTGACCGGTGAGCGGCGTGATCGAGCGGACGACGGCCCCCGCCGCGGCGAGGGAGGCGGCCGAGCGGGCCCGCGAGTACCTGGTCTCGCTCCAGCACGAGGAAGGCTGGTGGAAGGGCGAGCTCGAGACCAACGTGACGATGGACGCCGAGGACCTGATGCTCCGGCGCTTCCTCGGCATCCTCGACGAGCAGACGCTCGCCGAGTCGGCGCGGTGGATCCGCTCGTGCCAGCGGGAGGACGGCACGTGGGCCAACTTCCACGGCGGTCCCGCCGACCTCTCCACCACCGTCGAGGCCTATGTCGCGCTCCGCATGGCGGGCGACCCGGTCGGCTCGGAGCACCTGCGCAAGGCGCGCGAGTACATCCTCGCCCACGGCGGTATCGAGGCCACCCGGGTCTTCACCCGCATCTGGCTCGCACTGTTCGGCGAGTGGTCCTGGGACGAGCTGCCCGTGCTGCCGCCGGAGATGGTGCTGCTGCCGGACTGGTTCCCGCTCAACATCTACGACTGGGCGTGCTGGGCCCGGCAGACCGTGGTGCCGCTGACCGTGGTCGGCGCGGCGCGGCCGTGCCGCGCGCTCGGCGTGAGCGTGCGGGAACTGCGCACCGGACGGCCGAGACCGGAGCCGGCTTCGCTGCTGACGTGGGCGGGGGCCTTCCAGCGCCTCGACGGGGTGCTGCACGTGCTCGAGCGCGTCCCCGTCAAGCCGCTGCGCGGCGTCGCGCTGGCCCGCGCGGAACGGTGGATCCTCGACCGGCAGGAGGCGGACGGCGGGTGGGGCGGCATCCAGCCGCCGTGGGTGTACTCGATCCTCGCGCTGAACCTGCGTGGCTACGGCACGGACCATCCGGTGCTGCGCAAGGCACTCGACGGGCTCGACGGGTTCACGATCCGCGAGCGCACCGCCGAGGGCATGGTGCGGAGGCTGGAGGCATGCCAGTCGCCGGTGTGGGACACCGCGCTCGCGATCATCGCGCTGCTCGACGCCGGACTGCCTCCCGGCGACCCGGCGCTCGTGCGCGCCACCGACTGGGTGCTGCGCGAGGAGATCAGGAGCGACGGCGACTGGAGCGTGCGCAGGCCGGACCTGACGCCGTCCGGCTGGGCGTTCGAGTTCGCCAACGACCACTACCCGGACACCGACGACACGGCCGAGGTTGTGCTTGGCCTGAACCGCGTCCACCATCCCGAGCCCGCCCGGCTCGGCGAGGCGCTCGACCGGGCGGTGGCGTGGACCACCGGAATGCAGTCGCGCGACGGCGGCTGGGGCGCGTTCGACGCGGACAACACCAGGACGCTGCCGGAGAAGCTGCCGTTCTGCGACTTCGGCGCCGTGATCGACCCGCCCTCGGCCGACGTGACCGCGCACATCGTCGAGATGCTCGCCGCCCGCGGTGAGGCGGACGCCCACCCCGCGCGGCGTGGCGTGCGCTGGCTGTTGCGGCACCAGGAACGGGACGGCTCGTGGTTCGGCCGGTGGGGCGCGAACCACGTCTACGGCACCGGTGCCGTCGTGCCCGCGCTGGTCGCCTGCGGGATCCCGGTGACGCACCCCGCGATCCGCCGCGCGGTCGGCTGGCTCACGCGGCACCAGAACCCCGACGGCGGCTGGGGTGAGGACCTCCGGTCCTATGTGGACCCGGCCTGGGTGGGCAAGGGCGAGTCCACGGCGTCGCAGACGGCGTGGGCACTGCTCGCGCTGCTCGCCGCGGGGGAGCGCGGCGATCCCGTGGTGCGGGGCGTCGAGTGGCTCACTCGCACCCAGCGGGAGGACGGCGGCTGGGACGAGCCCTGGTTCACCGGCACCGGCTTTCCCGGCGACTTCTACATCAACTACCACCTGTACCGGCTCGTCTTCCCGCTCATGGCGCTCGGCCGATACGTGGAGGTGACCAGCGATGAAACCACCGGATGACGACCTGATCGTCGTCTCGCCGCTGCTGCTGGAGGCCCGGAGCGTCCGGCGGGGCCTGCGCGGTCCCTCCGGTGGGCACGTGGTGCTCGCGGGACCGCACGCGCGCCGGGCCAAACGCGTTGCGCGGGCCCTGCGGCAGTACCCGGACCGGCCGGTGGCCGTCGCGGGGGTCGCCGGCGCGCTCGTGCACGGCCTCCGGCCGGGGGACCTGGTGGTGGCGAGCGAGGTCCGCTCCGCGCAGGGCACGCACCACTGCCGGTCGGCGCCGCTGCTCGCGGCACAGCTGCGCAAGCTCGGGCTGACCGTCCACGTCGGACCGATGGTGGAGACCGACCACGTGGTGTGGCAACCGGAGGGCGCGCGGCTCGCGCTCGACGGGGCGATCGCCGTGGACATGGAGTCCGCGCGGCTGCTGGACATGATCGGGTCCCGTCCCGCCGCCGTGGTGCGGGCGGTGGTGGACACCCCCACGCGGTCGCTGCTGCACCCGGCGACCGTGCCGGGCGGCATCGCCGCGCTGCGGTCGCTGCGGGCGGTCGGGCCCGCGTTGCGCCGGTGGGCGGCCGCGACCGGCGACCGCACGGTGCTGCTGGCCGGCCCGCGATCGTTCTGCGCCGGTGTGGACCGGGCGGTGGAGATCGTGGAGCGCCTGCTCGACCGGCACGCGCCGCCGATATACGTGCGCAAGCAGATCGTGCACAACTCGCGCGTGGTGGGCGAGCTGGAACGGCGGGGCGCGGTGTTCGTCGACGAACTCGACGAGGTGCCGGAGAACGCGACCGTCGTGTTCTCCGCGCACGGCGTCTCCCCGGCGGTGCGGGAGGCCGCCGAGGAACGCGGGCTCGACGTGGTGGACGCGACGTGCCCGCTCGTGGCCAAGGTGCACGGCGAGGCGAGGCGGTTCGCCCGCGACGGCGACACCGTGTTCCTCATCGGGCACGCCGGGCACGAGGAGGTGGAGGGGACGCTCGGCGAGGCGCCGGAACGCACCGTGCTCGTGGAGCGGCCGGAGGACGTCGCGGGACTCGAGGTCGAGGACCCCGACCGTGTCGCCTACCTCATGCAGACCACCCTCGCGATGGACGAGGCCGCGGGGGTGGTGGACGCCCTGCGCGACCGCTTCCCGGCTTTGCGGGGTCCCGGCTCGGACGACATCTGCTACGCCACCACCAACCGGCAGGACGCGGTGCGCGTGGTGGCGCGCGAGTCGGACGTCGTGCTCGTGGCGGGTTCGGGCAACTCGTCCAACTCCCGCCGCCTCGTGGAGGTGGCCCAGCGTGAGGGCGCCAGGGCCTACCTGGTGGACAACGTGAACGAGATCGACCTCGATTGGCTGGTGGGCGCCCGCACGGTCGGGCTGTCCGCCGGCGCGTCGGCGCCGACGGTACTGGTGGACGAGATCGTCGACGCGTTGGCCGGTCTCGGGGCGGTGGAGACGAGGGAGCGCACCACCGCGACCGAAACCGTGAACTTCAGCCTTCCCAAGGAGGTGCGGCACCGATGAACATGCCCCTGCACCAGGCGATCCGCGTGGCGAGGCACGTGGCCACCCAGAAGCTGCGCAAGCGCGACAAGTTCCCGTTCATCATGGAGCTCGAACCGATCCTGGCCTGCAACCTCAAATGCGGGGGCTGCGGGAAGATCCAGCACCCGGCCAACATCCTCAAGCAGCGGATGCCCGTCGAGCAGGCCGTCGCCGCCGTGGAGGAGGCCGGCGCGCCGATGGTGTCGATCGCGGGCGGCGAGCCGCTCATGCATCCCGAGATCGACCGGATGGTCAACGAGCTCGTCAAGCGCAAGAAGTACGTCTTCCTGTGCACCAACGCGGTGCTGCTGCGCAAGAAGATCGACAAGCTCGACCTCAAGCCGTCCAAGTACTTCGCGTTCACCGTGCATCTCGACGGGCTCCGGGAGCGGCACGACGCGGCCGTGGCGAAGGAGGGCGTGTTCGACGAGGCCGTCGCGGCGATCCGGGAGCTGAAGCGGCGCGGGTTCCGCGTCACCACCAACACGACCGTGTTCAACACGGACACCCCGCAGAGCGTCATCGACGTGCTCGACTACCTCAACGACGAGCTCGAGATCGACTCGCTCATGCTGTCTCCCGCCTACGCCTACGAGAAGGCGCCGGACCAGGAGCACTTCCTCGGCGTGCAGGAGACCAGAGAGCTCTTCCGGAAGGCCTTCGCGAACGGCAACCGCAAGCGCTGGCGGCTCGTGCACTCGCCGTTGTTCCTCGACTTCCTCGAGGGCAAGGTCGATTTCGAGTGCACCGCGTGGGGCGTGCCGCTGTACACGCTGTTCGGCTGGCAGAAGCCCTGCTACCTCATGGGCGACGGGTACGTGAAGACGTACCGGGAGCTGGTCGAGACCACCGAGTGGGAGAAGTACGGCCGCGGCCGGGACCCGCGCTGTGCCAACTGCATGGCGCACTGCGGGTACGAGCCGACGTCGGTACTGGCGACCATGAGCTCCCTGAAGGAGTCGATCCGCGCGGCCCGCGAAACCTGACGCCGAGCTCGCGAGTCCCCCGCTCCGACCCGCGAGTCCCCCGCTCGGGCCTGCGAGTTGCCCGCTCGGGCGCGTGAGTCCCCCGCTCCGACCCGCGAGTTGCCCGCTGGGGCGCGTGAGTTGCCCCTTCCGGACCCCGAGTCGTGCGTTGCCGAACGCGCGAACGCAGGGCCGGCGGTCCGGAGCGGGGGACTCGGCGTCCGGAGTGCAGAACTCGGCGTCCGGAGCGGGGGACTCGCGGGCTGGAGCGGGGGACTCGCGGGTTCAGGCGAAGCGGCGTTGCAGGGCGTCGGTGAGGGCCGGCGCCACTCCGCGCAGGCGTGCGGGCAGGCGAAGCCAGCGGGGCACGAACACCTCCGCCCGATTCCGCTCGACGGCGGCGACGAGGGCCGCCGCCACTCGCTCCGGGGGTACCGGGCGCGGGCTGCGCCGCGTGTACGGCGTACCCCGTCGCGCGAAGAACGGCGTGTCGACCACGCCCGGCACCACCACCGACACGCCCACGCCGCGACCGGCCACCTCGCCCCGCACGCTCGCGGCGAACGCGTCCAGCCCCGCCTTCGTCGCCGAGTAGACGGCCTCGCCCGCGACGCTCATGCTCCCCGCGATCGACGAGACGAACACGAGATGCCCGCGCCCGCGCTCCACCATCCCCGGCAGCACCGCCCGCACCAACAGGATCTGCGCCAGCAGGTTCACGCGCACGAGGGTCTCGGCGTCCGTCTCCGGCATGTCCTCGAGGCGTCCCGCCCAGCCGACGCCCGCATTGCACACCAGCAGGTCCACGTCGCCCGCGGAGGCCAGCACCCGCGCGGCGGCACCGGAACCGGCGAGGTCGGCGGCACACGCACGGGCACCGGTGCGCCGCGCGACGGCCTCCAGCGCCGCGGGGTCGCGGCCGGTCACCAGCACGTCACACCCACGCCGGGCAAGCACCGACGCCGTCGCGGCGCCGATACCCGACGAACCGCCCGTCACCACCGCGGTCGTTCCGGCTCCGATCACCCGTTCTCCCTTCCCGGCGTGCTCACCTGCGGGGCCCGCTGGCTGAGCAGCGCGATGCCGGCGATGGCGACCGCCAGCCCGAGCACCTGGCCCGCGATCCTTCCGGCGCCGCCCGGCAGCTCCTCGCCGAGCCACAGCGCGCCGACCCCGATGCTGACGAGCGGGTCGAGCGCGACGATCACCGCGAGCGCGGGAGCCAGCGCCACCCCGACCCGGAACGCGTTCTGGCTCAACAGGAACCCCGTCACCCCGCACGCCACCACGACGTAGAAATGCCAGTGCGTCAGCAGCGCCACCACACCGCGCCGGAGGTCGTCGGCGGCGAGCTTGGTGACCCCCGCCGTGACGCCGTACAGCACCCCGGTGGCCGTCGCCAGCGCCAGGACCCGCACCCGGCCAGCGAACCGTACCGCGAGCCCGACCGCGACGGCGATCATCGCGGCCAGCCCCGTCGCCAGCGGCAGGACGTCGCGCAGCTCCAGCGTGCCGTGCCCGGCCTCCGGTCTGGCCACGAGGAAGAACAACGCCAGTCCCGCCACACACAGCCCCGCACCGAGCAGCACCAGGCCGTCCGGGCGCTCCCGCCGCAGTGCGCTGCTGCTGAACACCGCGAACACCAGCGACGTCACGAGCAGCGGCTGCACGAACACCAGCGGCGCGGTGCTGAGCGCCAGCCACTGGAACACGATCCCGAGCCCGTTGGCCAGCAGCGAGGCCAGCCAGAGCGGCTGCCGCAGCAGCGTGAACACCAGCCCCCATCGCACGGGGCCCCCGCCCTCGACGCGACGGGCCGCCCTGTGCTGCAGCGCTCCGGTCACGCCGAACGCCGCCGCGGCCAGGATCGCGGCGGGCACCGCGATCCCCAGGACGGTGTCCTGGCCGGTCATGGGCCGGCGTGGTCACCGGCCAGCTCGGCGAGGAGGGCGTCTGTGCGCGTCGCGATCCCGTCGACGAACGCGGCCTGCGCGGGGGTGCCCGTGAACACCATCGTGATCCAGCGCCCCCACGTCATCGCGCCCCACGCGAGCCCGCTGCCGGGCGCCAGCGCGAGCACGGGGTAGGCCTCCGACATCACCGACCCGTGCCAGCGGATCTCCCGCCGTGGCCCCGGCATGACGGTGCCGATCGCGTTGAACCAGTCGCCTCGGTAGACGCTCCTGGCGGCGAGCGCGTGCAGCCGGGGCGGCAGCCTGCCGATGAGGCGCACCACGGCGTGCGCGGCCTCGGGCACCCCGGCGTCGATGCGCTCCCGCAGCCCGTTGGCCACGAGCGAAGCCCGGGTGCGCAGGTCCATCGGGCCGACCGGCAGGTCCACCGACACCGCCCCGGTGTGGTTGCCCGCCGCGCGCAGGCTCCCGGTGCCACGCAGGGACCACGGCGCCATCAGCCGGAACCGCGCGCCGGGCTGCGCTCCGAGCACGTCGTGCACGGCCTCGGCGAACACCGCTTTGAGCAGGTCGGCCGGTGCGACGCCGAGGGCGCGGGCGGCCTGCCGGACCTCCTTGCCCGGCAGCCGTACGACCGCGTGGTGACGGTCGGGTCCGGTGATCGCGACGTCCAGCGGCGTCGCGGGCGCCCTGCCCGCCCGCGCCAGCTCCCACAGCCCTCCGGCGAGCTTGCCCGGGGCGGGCCGGAAACCGTTGCCGCCCACCGAGGTCGTTGGCCGGATCGCCCAGGAGAGCCCGGTGCTGGTGTCGGTGTCGGACAGCAGGGCCTGCAGCACGGTCATCCCGTCGCCCAGCGCGTGGTGCAGCTTGACGAGCAGGGCTCGCCGCTGGCCGGGCAGGCCCGTCACCAGCCGTGCGGCACCGAGCGCGCGGGTGGTGTCGAGCGGCACGGAGAAGAACGCGTCGACGGAGCGGGCCAGATCACCGGCCACGACCTCGTCGACCAGCGAAAGCGGGTCGGCGTCCTCGCCGGGGTCCCAGCGCGCCCGTCGCACGAGGGTCGCCGGGAGCAGCCTGCCGCCGACGCCCGGCACCGCGGCGAGCATCCCGGCGGCGTCCTTGCGCGTGAGCGGCGGCCCCGGTTCGAACACCAGCGCCGTGCCGACGTACTGCGGCACCTCTGGAGTGCTGGCGTGCAGGAAGAGCGCGTCGGGCGCGGGCAGCGGACGTGCCCGCGCCGCACCGGGTTGCCGGGCGAATACGCGCAGGTCGTCGTCGAGCCGGTGAGCGCTCGTGTGCCGGCGGGCCGCCTCCTCCAGCGCGCGCAGGCGCTCCGGCCGGGTCACCAGCTCGCGCACCGTGCGGGCCAGCTCACCCGGCCCCGCGCACACCCTGGCGAGTCCCGCCTCCTCCAGCAGGCGGGCGTTGGCCTTGCCGTGTCCCGGGATCGGGTCGTGCAGCACCACGGCGCGACCGCACGCGAGCGCCTCCAGCGCCGTCGCGCCGCCCGCGTTGGTCACCACCAGGTCGGCCGCGGTCATGAGCGTGGCCATGTCGTCGACCCAGCCCAGCACCCGTACGCGCTCGTCGCCGGCGAACCCGCGTTCCAGCCGGCGCCGCAGGCGCTCGTCGCGCCCGGTCACCACCACGACGCACGCGGCCGGGCCGCCGCCCAGCAGCTCCCGGACGGCGCCGCTGGGGTCGCCGAAGGCCAGCGAGCCGCACGACACGACGGCCAGCGGCCCCGCGTCCGGAAGCCCCAGCCGTTCCCGTGCCGCGCCGCGGTCACCGGGAGCGAACCGTCCTGGCACAGGGGGAGCGGACACCGCGACCGGAGCGCCGGGCACGCTGCGCCGTGCGGCCTCCACGGCCACCTCGTGCATGACCATGTTGACGGTCACGCCCTTGTGCACCCACGACGGGTGCGGCGCGATGTCGGAGACCCACGCCGCCGTCGGCACCGACAGTCCCCGGTGCCTGCGCAGCCACTCCAGCCCGGTGCTGCCCATCGGGTAGGTGGAGACGATCGCGTCGGGACGGGCCGCGTCGATGACGGAAGCGAGCCGCCGCCCGCTCCACGCGCCGATCACCCGCTTGGCGGCTTTCGCGAACCAGCGGTGGTGCCACACCGAGGTGTAGAAGAACTCGTAGAGCCACGGCAGCCGCTCGACGCTCGTCGCGTAGATCCAGCGGAACACGGGTCCGGTGCCGCGGCCCATCACGTCGAGCACGTCGGCCCACTCCACCTCGATGCCGGGCCACACCCGTTGCGCCGCCGCCCGCAGGGCGCGCGCGGTCGCGTTGTGGCCCTCGCCCATGGTCGCCGAGACGATCAGCAACCGGGCTGGGCCCTCCGCCTCCGGACTCGCGCTCGTCGTCACCACCGCCCATCCGTGCCCGCTGCCAGGATTCAATCACGATTCCCGGGCGAGCGTGACCCTCTGGAGTGGACGGCTGTAGCGCGTGTCAGCCGAGAAACACCACGGAGAACACGGTGGCGGCCAGGAGCCCCGCCATGACGGGGAGGAAGCAGCGGCGGGCGAGGTCGAGCACGGGCACCCTGGCGAACCCGGCCACCGCGATGAGCGACGACCACGCGACGAGCGTCCCGCCACCGGACCAGATGTTGCCCATCTGGCCGAGCGCGGCGAGGGTCGTGTCGTCGATGCCCGCGCCGGCGCCGAGGCTGCCCGCGAGCGCGCCCGTGAGCGGCAGACCGGAGAAACCGGAGCCGTCGAGACCGGCGACCACGCCGACGAGCAGGATCGCGAAAGCCGCGATGAACCCGTTCTCCGGAATGTGGTCCTGCACCGCGGCCACGAGGTCGAACAGGATTCCCTGGCCCCGGATCTCGGTGCCGAGGATCTGGGAGGCGAACTCGGCGTTGCCGATGAAGAAGAAGCCGGCGATGGGCAGCACGATCCCCATCGCCTTGAATGCGAAGACCAGCCCGTTCACCACGTGGGTTGCCGACGTTTCCAGGAAGCCGCGGCCGTCGCCGACGAGGGCCGCCATGAAGACGATGAGCGCCGCGACGCCGCCGACGAGCCCGGCGGCCTGGCCGGACTCCAGGTCGGGCACGCTCGGTGAGATCTTGGCGACGATCATGTAGCCGATCAGGGACAGGTAGGCGAGGGGCACGAAGACGGCGAAGAACGTCGATGCCCTCGGGTACTCCCGTGCCGGATCGGCGGAAGCCGGGTCACCACCGTCCACAGTGTCCGGTGAGCCGCCAAGGAGCGGTGCGGCCGGCGGAGGTTCCGTGCCGTCGCCGTCAGAGGCCACACGCGCCCCGGCTCCGGTGGGCACCAGCTCGCGCTGCCTCGGCGCTGCCTCGGCGGTTTCGGCGGCCTGGCGCGGTTCCGGCGTGGCGAACTGCCGGCCGCTCGCCTCCCATTCGGTGAGCAGCCGCGCCGAGGGCTTGCGCATCTTGCGGAACTCGAGCGCGTAACCCACGAGCAGCGCCACGCCGCCGACCACCAGCGAGAGCACCATCGCCTTGTCGGCCACCGCGTTCGGGTCCATGCCACCCGCCTGCGCGGAGAGCCCGGGTGCGACGCGGATGACGTAGTCCGACGACAGTGCCATGCCCTGTCCCGCGCACGCCATCACCATGCCCACCGCCATCGGCCGCAGGCCCGCGCGGATCGCGACGGGCACGAGGACCGCGCCGATCAGTGGCACCGCGGGCGTTGGCCAGAAGAACAGCGAGATGAAGTAGGTGACCACCAGGAGTGCCCAGAACGCCAGATGCCCGTTGCGCATCACCCGGCGGAAGGGCGCCACCATCTTCCGGTCGGCGCCCAGAACCTGCAGCGAATGGAGCATCGCGGTCACGAGCGCGATGATCAGGAAGATGTTGAACAGGTTCGTCGCGGCGACCAGGCTCGCGTCGAACACCGCGGTGATGCCGGTGATCAGGCTGCCGGAGAACACCAGCGCGGTCAGGAACGTCGCCGCCACGGCGGGGACGACGATGTTCTTCCTGGCCATCATCGTGCCGAGAATGACGATGACACCGGCCAGGTATATCCAGTGGGCGGCTGTGAGTGGCATGGGCTTCCCTTCGGCTGGAAGTCATGGCGTTAACGGAAGAGGTTCCGCGTGCGGGCGGTGTCCCGTCTACCAGTCATGTGCACACCGCGCGGGGCCAAGTTTGTGCACGTTGCCCTGGTGCCACCGGTTGTAACCGGGGCAGTCTGAAATGGATCTCGGCGCAACCGCACCGTAACCGCCGCGCGACATGGACTGGCCCGGTGCGTGCTCGCCCGCGAGTCCTGGAGGTCCGTTCCGGTGGGGGAAGTCCGCGCGCCCGGTGCCCGGGTGTTGTGCACACTGCTGGCGGTGACGCTGCTCGGCACCGTCTGCAACAACGTGCTCAACGTGCCGTTGCGCGAGATCTCGCTCGACCTCGGCGTGCCGCTGCCCGCGGGTGTGCTTGCGGTGAGCTCCTTCGCGCTGGTGCTCGCCGTGACGATGCCGCTGGTGGGCTGGGTTGGTGACCGTGTCGGCCGCACGCGCACGCTGCTCGTCGCGCAGGTGCTGATGGCCTGCTCGATGGCGGGTGCCGCGCTCGCGCCGTCGCTGCCGGTGCTCGCGGTGTGCCGGGGACTCCAGGGACTCGCGTGCGCGGCGGCTCCGCCGTGCGTGATGGGGCTCCTGGCGAGCCTCTACGGCCTCCAGCGGCGTAACCGCGTGATGGGCGCGTGGGCGGCGGCCAACGGCGTGGGCCAGGCACTCGGCCCGCCGCTCGGCGGGCTCGTGGCCGAATCACTCGGCTGGCGGGAGATCTTCTGGGTACTCACGCCGGTGAGCGTGTTGCTGGTGGCCGCGCTCGCGTGGCTGGTGCCCGCAGAGCCGGCCAGGCCCGCGCGCCTGCACTGGCCGGGCACGATCACGTTCACGCTGGGAACCGCCCTGCTCATGGCGGCGGCCGCCCTCGCACCGGGCGCGACGATCCCGTTGCCGGTGCTGGCCGGGCTCGCCGCCGCGGGCGCCGGCTTGCTGACGGCGTACGCCCTGCTGTCCCGCAACGTCGCGGACCCGTTCATCCCGCCCCGGCTGATCACGGAGACCCGATTCCTGCGCAGCGGGTTCGCCGCATGCGCACAGATGTTCTGCCTCGGCGCGACGCTGGTCGCGATGCCGTTGTACGCCACGGGTTCGCTCGGACTGCGCACGGCGATGGCGGGCCTGCTGGTGTTCGCGCTGCCGCTTACCATGGCGGTGCTGGCCGGCGTGGCCGGCGTGGTCGGCGTGCTCAGCGAGCGCACCCGGCCCCGCTGGGTGCTCCGCGCCGGGCTGGCGCTGCTGGTGGTCGCGGAGATGGCGATCGGCTGCTACGTCGGCGCCCGCGGCCAGAGCCTCGCGGCGGTGGCGGCGTTGCTGGCCGCGATCGGCTGCGGGGTCGCGCTGGTGCAGACCCCGGCGGCCGCCGGAGCCACCCGCTCGGCAGCGGGAAGCGCGGGTGCCGCACTCGGCCTGTTCAACACGTTGCGCTTCGGCGGGGCGGCCCTCGGCGTGGCGTGGGTCGGCCTGATGTACCCCGTGGTCTCGCCGCCGGTGCTCTTCGGCGGGTGTGCCGTGTTCGCGCTCGCCGGCCTCGCCGTGAGTTTCGCGGGCCGGAACCCCGCGCCGGGCTGAGGCCTCACTCCGGGCGCAGTTCCCGGTCGACCTCCGCAGTGGTCCTGGCCAGCAGGTCGAGCTTGTACGCCAGCCACAGCGCGAACTGGTGCTCGGCCTCCCGCAGGTCGAAGTGCAGCATCCGGGACGCGCGGTCGAGTTTGTACAGCATCGTGTTGCGGTGGACGTGCAGCCTGCGGGCGGCGGCGTTGACGTTGCCGCCGCACTCGAGATAGGCGAGCACCGCGCGGTTCAGCTCGGCACCGCTCGCGCCCGCCGAGCGCAGCGGCGCCAGCAGGTCCTCGGCGAAGGTGCGCCCCTGCTCGCTGCCCGCGAGGTCGGCGAGTGCGGCGAAGACCCGCAGTTCGTGGAAGCCGCACGCGGTCTCGATACCCAGCTGGGTGCGCAGGCGCAGGGCGATCCGGGCCTCCCGGTAGCTGCCGGTGATCCGCACGGCGCCGCTGACCGGCCGCCCGTAGGCCAGCCGCACCGGCGCGCCCGCACGCTGCGACAGGTCGCGCTCCAGCGCCGTCGCGAACTCGGCGACCATCCGGCCGGCGGCGTCGGGGGCGGCCCGTCGGGGCAGATCGAACTGGTAGACGACGGCGAGCACGTCCCCGATCGCCGCCGCGAGGGTATGGGTGCCCTGGGGCGGGGTCAGCCTGCTCGCCTCCCGCGCGAGCGCGGACGCGGTCGTGAGCGCGTCGCCCTCGGCCACGAGCACCCCGTAGGTCGCCGACGTGGGGAACCGGTAGTGCGCGGCGCGGGCCTCGAGGTCGGAGGCGTTGCCGAACCGCCCGTGCAGCAGGGCGTGCACGAAGTCGCCCCTGGCGCGCTCCTCGGCCTCGGAGATGCTGCGCACCCGCAGCATCTCGGTGCCGACGATCGTCACGGCCTGCTCCACCACCACGCGGTGCTGAGCGAGGTCGTGCGGGTGCGGTGGGCTCGCCGGCTCGATCAGCACGACCCAGCCGTCGTGTCGCCCGCCGAGCACGATCGGGCCCACGACGCACGTGACGGTGGCGCCGCCGATCTCGGCCTCGCCGACCGCCGGCCCGTGCCCGCCGAGAGAGGCGCCGATCAGCTCCGGCGGCTCGTCGGCCAGCACGCGCCCCAGCTCGTCCGCGTCGAGGGTGCCGGTGGCGGGCTGGACGAAGGCGAGCACCCGGCGCCGGTCGTCGAGTACGGCGACCGCGCAGTGCGAGAGCCGGGACAGCTGGTGGCACAGCGCGGAGATCCCGGCGCCGCGGTAGAGCAGCTCGGCCAGCGCGCGGTGGACGGTAACGCCGTAGCGCAGCACGTGGGCCTCGTGCGCCAGCGCCAGCTCGGCCACCAGCCTGCCCACCTCCCGGAAGCTCACGTGCTCGCCTGCCGAGACCACCGGGACCGGATCCGTCACCGCCGCCCAGCGCCCCGCGTCCGGAGTACCCGAGACCAGCACGGCGGCGGGCTCGCGGCGGCACAGCCGGGCGAGCTCGCCGGGATCGAGCTGCGCCTCGTGGGCGAAGACGAGGACACCGGCGAGCGAGGACGTGCCCGCGGCGGCCTGCTCCCACGGCAGGCACCACGTGACGACCCGCTCGGTCGGACCCGCGACACCCGCCTCGCGCAACACCCGTTCCTGCAGGAGTCTCGCCAGCGTCAGCTCGGTGGCGGTGCCGGTGTTCTCGCGGTTCGGGGTGGTCGTCAACGCTGCCCCCTCATGGACAAGTTGCACAGGTTTTCGCGGCGTCGTCACGGCAGCTTGACCATTGCCGCCCCGTCAGCGCAAGCGGCAGATTGGTCACGACACCGCTACAGCCGAGGAGGACCCGACGTGCACACGGTCAACCGGATCACGCTCGACGACGCGTTGCCCATGCTCGCCGCGGCGCGAGCGAAGGCCGAGGAGATCGGCGTCCGGCAGACGATCTGCGTCTGCGACGACGGCGGCAACGTCATCGCGCTGCACCGGCTACCGGGAGCGCGGCTGACGGGCGTGGAGATCGCGATCGCCAAGGCGTTCACCGCCGCCGGGCACGAGCGGGCCACGCACAAGTTCAACGAGCCGCCGGACGGGCCCGCGCTGCCCGGCAACGAGGCGTTCGGGATCAGCCACATGCTGCCCGGGAAGTTCGCGACGTTCGTCGGCGGGTTTCCCGTCGAGTACGAGGGCCAGATCGTCGGCGCCGTCGGCGTGAGCGGCGGCAACGGCGAGCAGGACAAGGCCGTCGGCGCGGCGGCGCTGCGCGCGTTCGCCGAGCACGTCGCCGCGACGCCGGTGGCGTGACCGGTCAGCGCACCGCCGCGGTGAGCTCCACCTCCACCGGCGCGCCGGAGGGCAGGCACCGGACCCCGGCGGCGGTGCGCACCACCGCGCCGCGCTCGCCGAGCCACGCCCGCAGGCTGCCGGAGGCACCGTCGGCCACGGCCGTGTGCTCGGTGAACTCCGGCGTGCACGCGAGGTAGACCGTCAGGCGCAGGCAGCGGTCGATCCGGTCGAGCCCGCCCGCGGCCTCGGCGATGGCCAGCAGAGCGTTGCCCGCCGCGAGCGCGGCCGCCTGTCTCGCCCTCGGTATTCCGAGATCCCGGCCGACGAGCCCGTGCACCAGCAGCCTGCCGTTGACACGCGGTGTCATGCCCGCGCTGACGGCGAGTCCGTTGTGGACGATCGCGGGCCGGTAGTCGCCCTGCGCGATCGTCCGCGCGAGCCGCTCACTCACCGAGCACCACCCCGTCCTGGCGCGGGTCCGCGCCGCCCGAGAGCACGCCCCGGTCGTGGTCGAGGCCCACGACGAGCGCGGAGCCGCCCGCTTCCCACGGGCCGAGCGCGCGGACCCGGTGCCCTCGCTCGGTGAGCCCGGCGAGCACGTCCGGACCGAGCCGGTCCTCGCAGCGCAGTTCCGCCTCGGCACCGAGGGCGTCGGCGTCGCTGCCGGGATACACCGTGAACCTCGGCGCCGACACCGCCTGCTGCGGGTCGAGCCCGTGGTCGGCGAGGTGGGAGAGCACCTGTACGTTCCACTGCACCTGGCCGTCGCCGCCGGGCGTGTTGCCCACGAAGCGCAGCCTGCCGTACGTGTCGGTGGCGAGCCACGCGTTGAGTGTGTGCAGTGGCCGCCGCCGTGGCCTGGCCTCGTTCGGATGCCCAGGCAGCAGGTAGGCGCCGCGGCCGAACCGGTTGTTCAACACGATCCCGGTGCCCGGTACGGTGATCCCGGCTCCGAACGTGAACGCGAGCGAGTGGATGAAGCTCACCGCCCTGCCCTCGGCGTCCACGGCCACGGTCGAGGTGGTGTCGCCGTCTGGCCGGGCGCCCGCCGGAGGGGCGAGCACCCCGGCGGCGAGGTCCGCCCGCGCCGCCTTCACCGCCGCAGGCTCCAGCAGGTCGCGCCAGGCGTCGTCAGCGCCGCAGTGGGTGAACCGGTCGTGGAAGGCCCGCCGCGCCGCCGCCGCGAGCCGGTGCACGGCCTCGGCACCCAACGCCGGCAGCGATGCCAGCACGCCGTCGCAGAGCGCCGCCTGCTGCAGCATCATCCAGCCCGGAGTCGGCAGCGGGGTCTGGTGGACGGTCAGCCCGCCGTAGGCACCGGTGATCGCGGGGCCGGTGAGCGGGCTGGCGCCCTCGGTCCACTCGTCGCCGGAGAACGGCGCCCCGGCTCGCCGCAGCGCCGTCACGGCCCGTTCGGCGATCGCGCCGGTGTAGAACGAGCCCGGATCCGCGGCCAGTGCGCGCAGCGACGCCGCCAGGTCGGGGAAGGTGAGCCGGGTACCGATCGCGGGCACGGAGCCGCCCCGTAGGAACATCGCGGCGAGGCCAGGATCGGCGCGCAGGAGCGCTTCGTGCTCCAGGACGTCCTGCCGGGTCTTGGCCGAGCACGGCGTGCCGCGCTCGGCGAATGTGATCGCGGGCAGCCACAGCCGCCGCAGCGGCAGGCTCGCCCCGCGCTCGTGCAGTGCCGTCAGCGCGCCGAGCGCGCCGGGAACGGCGACCGAAAGGGCACCCCGGGACGGGAGGCCGTGCTCGGCGTAGAACGCGGGATCGCCTCCGTCCGGGCCGAAACCGCTGCCGCCGACCGTCCACACGGTGCCGTCGGGCTCGCGGACGACGGCGAACGCGTCACCGCCGGCACCGCACTGGCCCGGCAACGTCAGCCAGCACAGCGCCGCCATCGCGAGCGTGGCGTCCACCGCGTTGCCGCCGTCCGCCAGCACGCGGTCGCCCACCGCGCTGACCGCGGGGTGGCTGGCGACGACCATCCGGCTCGCGGCCAGTACCGCGTTGCGCGCGGGCACTAGCGGCCCGCCTTGCGCCTGCGCGGCCCGCCCTCTGCGACGTCCTGCTCGGTCACACCCACGAAGATCTCGCCGTCCTCCTCCCGCACCGGGTAGGTGCGGATCGGCTCGGTGGCCGGCGGGCAGACGGGCTCGCCCGTCTCCAGATCGAACACGCTGCCGTGGCACGAGCAGCCGATGCCCTCGTCGACGAGCTTGCCCGACGAGAGCAGGCAGTCCAGGTGCGTGCAGTAGTTGGACGTCGCGTACGGCTTGCCGCGCAGGCGCGCCACCGCGATCTCGAGCTCCCCGGCGAAGAACCGGCGGACGTAGCCGTCCGGCACCTGGCCGGAACGGGCGACCCTGACGTACTCCATGGCTCTTCCCCTCATCCGTTGCCGACGTAGACCGTCTTGTCGACGGTGTAGAAGTGCGACATGGTCTCGCCCGCCTGTTCCTTGAACGTCTGCGTACTGGAGCCCTTGACACCGCCGAACGGCGCGTTCATGGCCATACCGGTGGTGGGCTGGTTGACCTTCACCAGTCCACTGTCGACACGCTCGGCGAACTCCAGCGCCCGGCCGAGATCACGCGTGACGACCGAGGCCGACAGCCCGAAGCAGGTGTCGTTGGCCAGCCGGACGGCCTCGTCGAACGAGCCGGCGCGCAGGAACGCCAGCACCGGGCCGAACACCTCCTCCCGGGCCAGCCGCGACGACGGCTCCACGGCCGAGAACACGGTGGGGCGGAAGAAGTGCCCGTGTGCGACCGCGTCACCCCCGGGCGGCGTGCCGCCGGTGTGCAGCCGCGCCCCCTCACGCATGGCCAGCTCGACGTACCCCGCGACCGTGGCGAGCTGTTCGCGGGTGGCGAGCGGCCCCAGGTGGACGCCCTCGGACATGCCGTCGCCGACCCGCAGCGCCTCGGCGCGGCGCACGACCCGGGCAAGCAGCTCGTCGTGGACGGCGTCGTGGGCGATCACCCTGCTCGTGCCGGTGCAGGCCTGACCCGAGAGCCCGAACGCGCCGGCGACCACGAGGCCCGCCGCGCGGTCGAGGTCGGCGTCCTCCAGCACCACCACCGGGTTCTTGCCGCCCATCTCGAGCTGACAGCGCCTGGCCGGACCCACGGCGCCGTGGATGCGCCCGCCGACCGCGGTGGACCCGGTGAACGTCACCGCGGCCACCCGGTCGTCGGCCACGAGCGCCGCACCGGCCTCGGCGCCGCCGTGCACGAGCGCGATCGCACCCGGGGGCAGACCCGCCTCCAGCAGCGCCTCCACCAGCCGCCGCGCCAGCAACGGCGTCACCTCGCTCGGCTTGAACACCACGCCGTTGCCCGCCGCGAGTGCGGGACCGAGCTTGCGAGACGGGATGTTGAGCGGGAAGTTCCACGGCGTGATCGCCGCGACGACCCCGACCGGCTGCCGGGTGGTGTAGACCAGGCCCCGCGCCGCCGGGTAGGTCCGGCCGGTCATGCGCACCGCCTCGCTCGCGTAGTACCGCAGGTTCGCCGGCGTGCGGCGGACTTCCCCGAGCGCCTCCGCGAGGGTCTTGCCCTCCTCGGCCACGAGCTCGGCCGCCAGCTTCTCGGGATCGCGCTCCAGCACGGCCGCGGCGGCGGCCAGCACCTCGGCCCTGCGCTCGGGGCCCGCCTGCGCCCACTCGTCATAGCCCTCCGCCACGGCGGTCACGGCGTCGTGCACGTCGGCCGCCGTGGAGTCCGGTGCGGAGGCCACGACCTGCCGGGTGTCCGCGGGGTTGCGCCGTTCGACGAGCCGGCCACCGGACGCGCCGGTCCACTCGCCGCCGATCAGGTTCGCGGTCACGAGACCCCTTCCATCGCCAGGTCGAACAGGTCGGTGTCCTCGTCGCGCAGCACGGCAGGGTCGACCGGGGCCGCCTGTGCGATCAGTTCCTTTGCTGCCATCACGTCGGTGCCGCGCTCGGCGGCGAAGGCCGCCCTCGGTACCCCGGCGCGGAGGAAGAACGCGCAGAAGTCGAGCTCGGCGGGCGTGCCGCGCACGACGATCTCGTCGCAGCCCGCGGCGTGCCCAGCGAACTGCAGGTTCACGCCGTACTGGTCCGACCAGCACCAGTGCGGGTCGGCGAAGACGGCCTGCCTGCCCAGCATCGTGTCGGCCACCACGGTCGCCAGCCTGTTCGCCGACTCGACGTGCTCGGCGCGGATGCGCTCGCCGAAGAGCGGGTGCTCGTGGTTGGCGACGTCACCCGCCGCGTAGACGTTCGCCAGGCTCGTGCGGCCGGAGGGGTCGACGAGGATGCCGTTGTCCACGGCGACTCCCGACCGCTCGGCGATCTCCGTGGCGGGCACGATGCCGGCCGCGACCACCAGCGCGTCGGCTTCGAGGCGCTCGCCGCTCGCGGTCCGCACGCCTATGCCGTCGCGGCCCTCGGCGACCGACTCGACGGGGTCGCCCAGCCGCAGCCGCACCCCGTTCGCCCGGTGCAGCTCGGCGCACACGCCTCCCAGCTCGGCGCCCACCACGCGCAGCAGCGGCGCCTCGAGCGGGTCGAGCACGACGACGTCCGCGCCGCGCGCCCTCGCCGTGGCCGCCAACTCCGAGCCGAGGAACCCGGCTCCGGCGATCACGATCCTCGCACCGGGCCGGAGCCGTTCCCGCAGGCGGTCGGCGTCGGCCCGCGTGCGCAGGGTGTGCACGTGCTCGCCCGCGACACCGGGCAGCGTGCGCGGACTGCCGCCGGTGGCGATGAGCACGGCGTCGGCGGGCAGCCCGGTTCCGTCGGCGAGACGCACCAGCCCGGGCTCGACGGCGACCGCGCTCGTGCCGAGCCGCAGCCGCACGTCCTGCTCCTCGCACCACTGCTCGGTGAGCAGCCACAGCCCTTCCTCGACGGTGTTCTCCAGGTACTCCTTGGACAGCGGGGGCCGCTGGTACGGCCGGTCGAACTCGTCGCCGACGAGCTCGATCCGGCCGTCGAAGCCGCGCCTGCGCAGCGTTCGTGCGGCCACCGCGGCGGCCTGGCCCGCGCCTGCCACCACGACGGTTCTCAGCACTGCTACCTCGATTCCACGGGAATTCGCTGACGCTGCACCAGGTTCACGTACACCCGGCCGTCGGTGACGCGGACGTCGTACGTGGGCTGGCACAGCTCCTGGTCCTCGGCCCTGCCCGTCGCCGGGTCGAACTTCCACTGGTGCCCAGGGCACACCACCCGGCCGTGCAGCACCGTGCCCTTGCTCAGCGAGCGCTGCTTGTGCACGCACACGTCGTGCAGGGCGTAGACCTCACCGTCCACAAGGAACAGCGCGATGCTCTCGCCGTCGGCGACGACGAGCTTCTTCTTGCGCCGCATCAGTTCGCTCAGGTCGGTGAGATACACCCACCGCTCACCGGCGGCCATCGGTCAGGCCGCGACGAGGTCGGGCGCGACGTAGGTGTCGTAGAGCGACTTCGTGTACGCGAACCGCATCTCCGCACCCCACCGCACGAACCGCAGGCACCGCTGTTGCAGCTGCGGTGTGTCGGCGTGGTCGAGCACGATCTGGAACCCGCGCTCGCCGTGCACCTCGTCGGAGGTGATGTGCAGGTCGAAGAACTCGATCTCGTCCTCGGTGAAGCCGTAGACCTCGCGCAGCGGGACGATCTGCTTCTTGTAGATGCTCGGCACCTGCGATTCCAGCCCCACCACGAGCGCGGCCGTGGCGACGGCGAAGTGCTCCCGCATGGACACGGTGTAGCACCAGGCCTGCAGCCCACGGGTCACCGCGTTCATGTTGTCCGGGTTCTCGATGCGCTCGCGCGTGGTGCCGCACGACTCGGCGAACCGGATCAGCAGGTCTGTGTGCCGGATGTCGGCGAGCTCCTCCTCGTACATGTTCTGCAGGAGGAAGTCCTTCGCGCCCGTGCACGAGTCCGGGGTGTTGCCGTAGATGTAGCCGAGGTAGTCGGCGAACGGTCCGACGTAGTGGTAGTGGTTCTCAGCCCAGCGCGCGAAGTGGTGCCGTTCGAGCCTACCCTCCGCCCAGGCCGTGCTGAACGACGCGTTCTTGGCCTCGCGGCCCTTGATGGCGTCCTCGAGTGCGGCCCGGAACTCCGCGTGCGATAGCAGTTCGGTCATGTGATCACCTTCTGGCCGTAGGTCTGCTGTCGTCACCGAAGCTACGGAGCGGCGGGCACCACGCTCCATGGACACAGTGCACACGAGTGCGGCTCATTCCGTGTGCAGGATGAGGGATGCCGGACCGAGGACTCAGTGCTGCCTGCGCGCCATGAGCCCCAGCGCGAGCAGCAGTCGGTCGCGAGGCTCGGCGACCTTGCGCCCGGTGGCCGACTCGATGCGCTGGAGCCGGTAGATCACCGTGTTGCGGTGGCAGTACAGGCGCTGCGCGGCGTGCGTGGGAGAGCCGCCGCTGTCGATCATCGCCTCCAGTGTCTTGAACATCGTTTCCCGCTCCGGCTCCGGCAGGTCGAGCAGGCCGCCGAAGGCCACCTGCTGCAGCCGGGGGGTGAGGTGCGGGTTGCCGACGAGCAGCGCCTCCGGAAGCCGGTCGTCGAGGAACGCGACGCCGGGCTCGCGCAGGGTGCGCGCCGCGGTCTGGGCGAGGGTGTAGGCGTCGGCGACGTCGGCGAGCCGGTGCACCACCGGCGAGGCGCCCGCCCGGCCCGCCACCGCGGGGCCGAGCGCGTCGAGCACGGCGGCGGGGGAGCGGTCGCCCAGCGCGACCAGGCCCACGATGTCGGAGGGCCGCACGTGCCACGACGAGACGATCCCGTGTGCCGCCAGCACGTCGCGGGGCGAGCGCAGCGGGTCGTCCCGCGGGGAGTCCACCGGGGCGACGACGCACAGCATCGGCCCGCTCGTGGGCAGTCCCAGCGCGGTCGCGGCCTCCTCGGCGAGCGCCGGGTCGCCACCGCGGCCCTCCAGCAGCGCGTTGAGGAACGCGTGCCGCCTGCTCAGCTCCTGGCTGCGCAGCCGCGCCTCCTCGAGCCGGTAGGCGTCGACGAGCGCCGACGAGCTGGAGTCGATCACGCGCCACACGTACCCGGCCGCGTCGAGCAGCGCGTGGTCGTAGTACCCGGTGAACCGTTCCCGGGAGGTCTGCAGCAGTCCCTCCCAGATGACGCGGCCCCCGAGCCGGTAGGCGCGCAGCACCGCCTCCAGCGGCACGTTCTGCCGGGCGCGCAGGCGGCCGGTCTCTCGGGAGGTGTCCTGCGGGTCCTCGCCCGTGGGCACGTTGCCGCCCAGCGACTGCAGGCCACGTTCGATGTTGCCGCGCAGGTTCTCCCGCAGCTCGTCGGGGGCCGCGATGCCGAGCTGCGCGTAGGCAGGCTCGCGTTGCAGCACGATGATCGTCAGCCGGTCGGCGAGCGCCTCGAGGTTGTCGAGCAGCACGCGGCTCAGTTTGTGCAGCGCGTCCTTCGCGGGTTCGGGGCAGTCGAGCGCTCCGGTGCCCTCGGCCGACGATCTCATTCGCCGACCTTGGCACGGACCGCGGCACGAGGTCCAGCCGTTCCGGGCGGACAGCCCATAAATCGGACACATCTTTGGGCGCGGCGCCTATGGCCGCGATTGGGCGCCGCGCATCACCCTTAGGACCCTCGAAACCCCAACGGTGGGAGGCGCGAGTCGTGACGTTGCCGGAAACATCCGAGACGAGGTTGCCCAGCGCCCGGTCCGACCCGGCACCACTGTTCGCCGCCGACGGCGTCACCGTGCGGTTCGGCGGGCTCGTCGCGCTCGACGACGTGTCGCTCGCCGCGCAGCCGCACGAGGTGCACGGCGTGATCGGGCCGAACGGCGCGGGCAAGACCACGTTCTTCAACGTCTGCTGCGGGTTCGTCAGGCCCGACACCGGAACCCTGTGGTGGCGGGGCGAACCGGTGCCCGCGCTGCGGCCGGCTCAGCTGGCCGGGATGGGCATCGCGCGCACGCTGCAGGGGCTCGGGCTGTTCGCGGGCCTCACCGTGGCGGAGAACGTGATGGTGGGCGCGGATCGCTTCCGCCGCACGGGTTTCGCCTCGGCGCTGTTCGCGCTGCCCCGTGCGGGGGCCGATGAGCGGCGGCTGCGGGAGCGCGCGGCCGCCGCGATGCGCGAGGTTGGTGTGGAGGACTACGCGGCCCGCCATCCGGGCAGCCTGCCCTACCCCGTGCGCAAGCGTGTCGCGCTCGCGCGGGCACTGGCCGCCGATCCCGAGCTGCTGCTGCTCGACGAGCCGGCGAGCGGGCTCGGCGCCGACGACATGGCCGAGCTCGGCGAGCTCGTGCGCGCGCTGACCTAGCGGATGACGGTGATCCTCGTCGACCACCACATGGACCTCGTCATGTCCGTCTGCGACCGGATCACCGTGCTCGACTTCGGCCGGGTCGTGGCCGAGGGCAGCCCCGCGCAGGTGCGCGACGACCCCGCGGTGATCGACGCCTACCTCGGCGAGGAGGCCCGGCATGGCTGAGCCCCGCGGCACGCTGGACATCAGGGGACTCTCCGCCCGCTACGGCCCGGTGACCGCGCTCGACGCCGTCGACATCACCGCCTCGCCGGGGCAGGTCACGGCGGTGCTCGGCGCGAACGGGGCGGGCAAGACCACGTTGCTGCGCACGATCTCCGGCCTCGTCAAGGGCGCCGACGGCAGCGTGCTCCTCGGCGGGCGCGACCTCACCGGCGCCTCGGCGGAGACCATCGCGCGCGCCGGGATCGCGCACGTGCCCGAGGGCCGCGGCGTGATCACCGAGCTCACCGTCGAGGAGAACCTGCGACTCGGCGAGCTGCTCGGTACCGCGCGAAGGGGGAAGGGCGGCAGGGAGCACCGGCTCGACACGGTGTACGAGATGTTCCCCGCGCTGGCGCAGCGGCGGCGCAGGGAGGCCAACTCGCTCTCCGGCGGTGAGCGGCAGATGCTCGTGATCGGCCGGGCGCTGCTGTCCGCGCCCGAAGTGCTGCTGCTGGACGAGCCGTCGCTCGGTCTGGCGCCCCGGATCGTGGCGCAGCTCTTCGCGCTCATCCGTGATCTCGTCGACCGCGAGGGGATCACGGTGCTGCTGGTCGAGCAGAACGCGCGCAGCGCCCTGTCCATCGCCGACACCGGCTTCGTGCTCAACCTCGGCCGCGTCGTGGCGGCGGCCGACGCGGCCTCCCTCGCCGGCGACGCCGACCTCCGCCACGCCTACCTCGGGTTCTAGCCGTCTGGCAGGGAGGACGACGCAGACCATGCAGCAGTTCGTCAACATCACGCTGAACGGGCTCAGCCAGGGGGCCATCTACGCGGCCTTCGCGCTGGCGCTCGTGCTCATCTGGCGGGCGACCAGGATCATCAACTTCGCGCAGGGCGCGATGGCCATGTTCACCACCTACCTCGCGCTGACCCTCATCGAGAGCGGGCAGTCCTACTGGGTCGGCTTCGCCGCGGCGCTCGTGGCCGGGCTGGTGCTCGGCGCGCTCGTGGAGCGGATCGTGATGCGGCCCGTGGAGGGCGGTCCCGAGCTGAACGCGGTGATCGTGACGCTCGGCCTGTTCGTCGCGTTCCAGGCGCTCGCGGCGATCCTCTTCGGCGCGACGTTCCAGTCGTTCCCCGCGCCGTTCGGGCTGCGCGGGTTCACCGTCGGGGAGTTCACGATCGCGTTCACGCCGTTCAGCGTCTTCGTCATCGGCTCGGTGCTGGTGGTGATGCTCGCGCTCACCGCGCTGTTCCGGTTCACCGACCTCGGCCTGCGCATGCGCGCGTCGGCGTTCAGCCAGGAGGTGTCGCGGCTACTCGGAGTGCGCGTCGGCCGGATGCTCACGCTCGGCTGGGCGTTCGCCGCCGTCGTCGGCTCGCTCGCCGGGCTGCTCATCGCGGGCGGCAACCTGGTGCATCCCGCGTACATGGACGCGGTGATCGTGTACGGCTTCGTCGCCGCCGTGCTCGGCGGGCTGGAGAGCCCCGGGGGCGCCGTGGCGGGCGGGCTGATCACCGGGCTCGCACTGTCCTATGTGAGCGGTTACCTCGGCAGCGAGCTGGTGACGCTCGCGGCGCTGGGCATCCTCGTGGCGGTGCTGCTGGTACGCCCGCGCGGGCTGTTCAGCCGTGTCGCGGAGAGGAGGGTCTGATGCGTGCCGTCCTGCGTCGTCTCGTGCCCCGGTCGTTGCTGCTGCGCAACCTGCTGGGCGTGGTGGCCGGGCTCGTCGTCGTGGTGCTCGTGCTGGAGACCACGAGCCCGTTCCGGAACTCGCAGTTCGCCACGATGTCCTACTACGCCATCGCGGCGGCCGGGCTGACCGTCCTCACCGGACTCAACGGGCAGATCTCGCTCGGCCACGGCGCGCTGATGGCCGTCGGCGCCTACACCACCGCCCTGCTGCTGGAGGGCGGCTCCGTGCCGTTCCCGCTCGCGATGCTCGCGGCGGCCGCGGTGACGGCGGTGGCCGGTGTCGTCGTGGGCGCGGCGGCCGCCCGCCTGCACGGGCCGTACCTCGCCGGTGCGACGCTCGCGCTCGCCGTGGGAGTGCCGGGCCTGGCGATCTACTTCGACGGCCTGCTCGGTGGTGAGCAGGGACTGAGCGTGCGCTCGCCGCGCCCGCCCGACTGGTTCGCCGACGCGCACTACTTCCTCACCGCGGGCGAGCTCGGTGGCGCCAAGTACCTCGCGTATGTCGGCTGGATCACGCTGCTCGTGGTGGTGCTCCTGCTGGCGAACCTGATGGCGGGCCGGTACGGGCGGGTGTGGCGGGCGGTGCGTGACGACGAGGTGGCCGCCGAGCTCGCCGGCATGCGGCTCGGCGGGCTGAGGATCCTAGCGTTCGTGGTGAGCGCCGCGTGCGCGGGTCTCGCGGGCTCGGTGCTCGCGATGGTGGTGCGGCTCGCCGCGCCGAGCGGGTTCACGATCGTGCTCTCGCTGTCGCTGCTGACCGCCGTGGTGGTGGGCGGGCTCGGCAGCCTCACGGGCGCGTTGCTGGGCAGTGCGCTGCTGGTGTTCCTGCCGCCGGCCGTGACGAACCTGGGCACCGGTGCGGGCCTGACCGGCGTGCAGGCGGCGCAGCTCGCGCCGTTGGTCTACGGCGTGGTGCTCGTGGTGGTGATGCTGCTCGCTCCAGGCGGGGTGATGGGACTGCTCCGCCGGCTCTGGCGTCGGGGAATCAACCAAGGAGGAAGCACATGAGGCGACCGGGACATCGCGGTCTCGCGATCGGGGCCCTGGCGACGATCGCGGCGCTGCTGATCTCGTCGTGCGGCGCGGGCGGACGACCGGAGGACGGTGAGGGCGGTGGCGCCTCCGACGTGGGGGTGACCGCGGAGAGCGTCAAGGTCGGCGCGCACTTC
Organism: Prauserella sp. PE36; assembly: GCF_003311655.1. Classification (NCBI taxonomy): domain Bacteria; kingdom Bacillati; phylum Actinomycetota; class Actinomycetes; order Pseudonocardiales; family Pseudonocardiaceae; genus Prauserella; species Prauserella sp. PE36. Next base: position 130,610 of record NZ_QEQT01000101.1, read on the forward strand.
CCGCTGACCGGCGTCGCCGCGCCGGGCTACAGCGAGATCCCCACCGGGACGAAGGCGTACTTCGACTACGTCAACGCCAATGGGGGCGTGCACGGGCGCACGATCGACTACGTCTACCGCGACGACGCGTACAACCCGACCAACACGAGCCAGGTCGTGAACGAGCTGGTGCTGCAGGACGAGATCTTCGCGATGGTCGGCGGGCTCGGCACCCCGACCCACAGCGCGGTGCTCGACTTCCTCAACGGCGAAGGGGTGCCGGACCTGTTCGTGTCGTCCGGCTCCCTGCTGTGGAACCAGCCGGGGAAGAACCCGCAGACGTTCGGCTGGCAGCCCGACTACGAGGTCGAGGGCAAGATCATCGGCCAGTACGTCAAGCAGCACATGCCGGACGCGAAGGTGGGGCTGTTCCTGCAGGACGACGACTTCGGCGATGACGGAGAGAAGGGCGCGCGGGCCTACATCGGCGACCAGATCGTGGCGGCGGAGCGGTACGCGCCCGGCAACACCGACGTGGCGCCGCAGATCGCCGCGCTGCAGGCGGCCGGCGCCGAAGTCGTGATCGGCTTCAACGTGCCGTCCTACACGGCCTTGAGCCAGCTGACGGCGATGCGGCTCAACTACCGTCCACAGTGGATCTACAGTAACGTCGGCTCCGACCCGGCACTGGTCGGGTCCCTGCTGAGCCGGTTCTCCGAGGGCAAGGTGACCGACGCGGCGATGCTGGACGGCGCGATCACCACGGAGTACCTGCCGGGCGTGGACGCACCGGAGAATTCGTGGACGAGGCTGTGGCAGAAGGTGTGGGACGCCCACGGCGGCAGGGGCGAGCTGACCAACTACCGGATCTACGGCATGTCGCAGGCGTACACCTTCGTGCAGGCGTTGCAGGCGGCGGGCCCGGAGCCGACGCGGGAGGGGATCGTGCGGGCACTCGAGGAGATCGGCGGCGAGCTGCGTGGTCCGGCCTTCGTGCCGTACCGGTACTCGGCCGACTCGCACGCCGGCCTAGCCGGTGTGAAGGTGGTCCGCATCGAGGGCGACGCCACGGAGGACCTCAGCCCGGTGCTGGTTACCGGCAACGGCGACACCGAGATCACGGAGTACACCGAGCAGCACGCCGGCCCTCCGCAGACCGGCATCCCGAACGTCCAGCCGGCGAGCTGACGCCGGCCCGCGAGTCGCCCGCCCGGGATGGCGAGTTCTGCGTTCGGGACGGCGAGTGCTGCGTTGGGGATGGCGAGTTGCTCGTTCGGGATGGCGAGTTCTGCGTTCAGGACGGCGAGTTGCCCGCCCGGGATGGCGAGTTCTGCGTTCAGGACGGCGAGTGCTGCGTTCGGGACGGCGAGTTCTGCGTTGGGGACGGCGAGTCGTGCGTTCGGGATGGCGAGTCGTCCGCCCGGGACCGCGCGAGTTCTGCGTTCAGGACGGCGAGTTGCCCGCCCGGGATGGCGAGTTCTGCGTTCGGGACGGCGAGTTGCCCGCCCGGGATGGCGAGTTCTGCGTTCAGGACGGCGAGTCGTCCGCCCGGGATGGCGAGTGCTGCGTTGGGACGGCGAGTCGTGCGTTCGGAGCGGGGGACTCGCGGTCCGGAGTGGGGGACTCGCCCGTCGGAGTGGGGGACTCGCCGTTCGGGGCGGGGGACTCGCGGTCGCGGTTCGCTCAGGTCAGGCCTAGGGCGGCGGTGAGCAGGCGGGCGGCGCCGCCGCCCGCCTCGATCGCCACGTCGAGGGCCGCCGAGACGCCGAGGTCGTCGGCGAGCAGGGCACGGATGCGCTCGATGTCGGCGTCGCCCGCCTCGATCGGGCGCCCAGCCGCGCGGTGTAGCCGCTCCAGCCGCGTCGCGGCGGCGTCGAGCACCGCCGGCGTGTAGTCCCAGCTCCGCGCCCACGGACGGTCGATGATCGCCAGCCGCACGACCGAGGCCGGGTACCGCGCGAGGAGGTCCTCCAGCAACACCAGGTTGCCCGTGGACTTGGCCATCTTGACGCCGTCGACGGTCACCGTCCCGACGTGCAGCCACGCACGCGCGTACGGGGTGACGCCGGACAGCGCCTCGGCCATCGCCGCGTGGTAGGCGTGGTGCGGGAACCGCAGGTCGGCGCCGCCCGCGTGGAAGTCCACGCCAACGCCGAACACCGACTCCGACATCGCCACGCACTCGGCGTGCCAGCCTGGCCGTCCCGGTCCCCACGGCGAGTCCCACGCCGGGTAGCCGGGCTCGCCCGCCTGCCACACGGCGACGTCCAGGGGATGCTCCTTGGCGGGATCGTCGGGCCTGCCGCCGTACTCGGCCGCGAGCCGCAGCGCCTCCGCCTCGGTGAGCCCCGCGCGCTCGGCGACCTGCCTGCCCCGGAAGTAGACGCCGCCGCCGCGCTCGTACGCGGCGTCCGCGTCGAGCAGTGCCGCGGCGAGCCGCAGCACCGCGTCGACGTAGCTGTGGGCCCTGGGCTCGAAGTCCGGCGCGCGCACGCCGAGCGCGGCCATGTCGCCCTCGAAGTTGAACTGCTGGAACGCCGCGAGCTGGTCGTACGGGGCGCCCGTCTGCCTCGCCGCCTCCACGAGAATGTCGTCGACGTCGGTGACGTTGCGGCACACGATGGGCTCGACGCCGAGCACGCGCAGCACCCGGCGCAGCGTGTCGACCCACACGAACGTCGCGGCGTGACCGAGGTGGGTCACCTCGTAGGGCGTGATGCCGCACGCGTAGATCCGTGCCCGGTCGAGCAGCCGCACGGGCCTGCCCGCGAGCGTCACCGCGGTCGCGCCGGCCATCGGGCGCTTTCTCGTCATCGACTCGAACGTCATGCCCACCCACGATGCCGCACGCGCGGCCGGGACGCGACTCCCTTGACCGGCCGATCGCCGCGACCGTACAGTCGTGCCGTAAGACGACAACCGTGCCGTATTACGGCACAGTCAGCGAGGGACTATGGCGTTCGCGCTGGGACACCTGAAGGTCATCGACCTGACCCAGGTCATGGCCGGCCCGTACTGTTGTCAGCTCCTCGGCGACCTCGGCGCCGACGTCGTCAAGGTCGAACCCGTCGGCAAGGGCGACGCCACCCGCCAGGCGACCGGCCACCGGTTGCCGCACGGTGAGAGCGCGGCCTTCCTCGCCGTGAACCGGAACAAGCGCAGCATCGCGCTGGATCTGAAGAGCGACCGTGGCCGCGAGGCGTTCTACCGCCTGGTGCGCGACGCCGACGTCGTGGTGGAGAGCTTCCGGCCCGGCGTCGCGGCGAAGCTCGGGGTCGACTACCCCTCGCTGAAGGCGGTCAACGAGCGGATCGTCTACGCGTCGATCTCCGGGTTCGGCCAGACCGGCCCCTACGCGGGCCGCCCCGGCTACGACCTGATCGCGCAGGCGATGTCGGGCGTCATGAGCGTCACCGGCGACGCGGGCGGCGACCCGGTGAAGAGTGGCGTGCCCGTCGCCGACATGTCCGCGGGCCTGTTCTGCGCGGTCGGCATCCTCAGCGCGTGCCTCTCCCGCGAGGTGACCGGCCAGGGCCAGGCCATCGACACCTCCCTCTACGACGCCGCGCTGGCCCTGTCGATCTGGGAGACCTCCGAGCTGTGGGCCACCGGTGAGGCGCCGGGACGCCTCGGCTCCGCGCACCGGGTCAACGCGCCGTACCAGGCGCTGCCGACGCGCGACGGCCACCTCACCGTCGGCGCCAACAACGACCGGCTCTGGCAGCGGATGTGCGCCGTGCTCGGCCGGGAGGACCTGCTGGCCGACGAGCGCTTCACCGGCAACACCGACCGCGTGCGGCACCGCGAGGAGCTCGCCGCCGAGCTGAGCACGACGCTCAAGGAGCGCGACACCGACGAGTGGGTGGACGCGCTGCTCGAGGCCGGCGTGCCCGCCGGGCCGATCCGGGACTACGCGCAGTCGTGCTCGGATCCGCACACGCTCGCCAGGGAGATGGTCGTGGAGCTGGACCACCCCACGGAGGGGAAGGTTCGTTCGCTCGGGATCCCGGTGAAGCTCAGCGGGACCCCTGGCAGCATCCGCCGCGTCGCGCCCGCGCTGGGCGAGCACACCGACGAGTTGCTGCGCGCGGCCGGCTGGACCGACGAAGAGATCGCCACGCTGCGAGCCGAGGGAGCCGTGGGATGACCGACCAGGTACTGACCGAGTTCCGCGGCCCGGTGGCGGTCGCGACGTTCAACCGCCCCGAGGCGCGCAACGCGATGACGTGGGAGATGTACGACGCGCTCGTCGAGTTCTGCGAACGCGTCGACGCCGACGAGGACGCGCGCGTGGCCGTGCTGCGCGGCGCGGGCGGCAAGGCGTTCGTCGCGGGCACCGACATCGCGCAGTTCCGGGAGTTCCGGGGCGCCGACGACGGGCTCGCCTACGAGAATCGCATCGAGGGCGTGCTGTCGCGCCTGGAGCGGGTGCGGGTGCCGACGATCGCCGCAATCGACGGCTACGCCACCGGCGGCGGGCTGTCGATCGCGGCGGCTTGCGACCTGCGCATCGCCACGCCGAAGGCCAAGTTCGGACTGCCCATCGCCCGCACGGTCGGCAACTGCCTCTCGATGGGCAGCTACGCGCGCCTCGCGCAGCTCGTCGGCGCGACGCGGGCCATCCATCTCGTCTACACCGCGGGCTTCGTCGGCGCGCAGGACGCAGAGCGGGCCGGGCTCGTCTCGGAGCTGGTCGCCGAGTCCGAACTGGACGATCGCGTGACCGCGCTGTGCGAGCAGCTCGCCACGCAGGCGCCGCTCACCATGCTGGCCGCGAAGATCGCGCTGCGGCGGCTGCGCGAGCACGCGCTGCCGCCCGGCGACGACCTGATCGCGATGTGCTACGGCAGCGAGGACTTCCAGGAGGGCGTCGCCGCGTTCACCGAGAAGCGCACCCCGCAGTGGCGTGGCCGGTGACGGGCCGTGCGCGGCTCACACCGGAAGCCGGTAGCCGAGCGTGGCGCTGATCCGCTGCGCGGCCTCGATCACGAGCTCGCCGTAGCCCTCCCTGAGGTCCTCGGTCATCCTGCTGCCCGGCGCCGAGATCGAGATGCTCGCGACGGGCGTCCCGTCGTGGTCGAAGATCGGCGAGGCGACGGCCGTGATGTCGGTGCGCCACTCACCGACGTTCGAGGCGTAGCCGCGCTTGGCCACGCGGTCGAGCTCGGCGAAGAACTCGTCCCAGTCGACGATCGTCCTGCCCGTGTAGCGTTCCAGCTTCCCGCCGAGGATCTCGCGCACCTGTTCCCGCGGCAGGGACGCCAGCATGGCCTTGCCGTTGGAGGATCCGTGCAGCGGCACGGCGCTGCCGAGGGGGATCACCGCGCGGATCGGGTGCTCGGTCTCGACGCGCTCGATGAGCACGGCGCGGTCGCCCTCGCGCACCATCAGGTGCGAGGTCTCGCCGGTCTCCTTGCGCAGCTCGTGCATGATCGCCGTCGCGGCGTCGCGCACGCTGAGGTCGGCGATCGCGCGCTGGCCGATGTGCAGCGCCCGCGTGGTGAGGACCCAGCGCGTCACCTCGGCGCCGTCGGGGCAGATCCAGCCCGCTGTCCACAGTGTCCGGAGGGCGCGCTGCACGGTGCTCTTGGGCAGGCGCAGCCTGCGGGCCAGCTCGCCGACCCCGACCGGCTGCGTGTACGCGACCTCCTCCAGCACGCGGAAGGCGGAGAGGACGGTGCGCATTCCCTCACTCATGACCGAAGTCTAACCGCCAGTGGAGCGGAGGGAGCCCGCCGACACCGGCGGGCTCCCCACGGCTCACAGCCAGCCGGGCACCACGAAGATCAGGCAGGTGACCACCGGCGCGACGGCGATCATGCTCATGCCCCAGATCATCAGACGCCGGAACATCGTGTCCCGGTGCTCCTGCGGCGTGCTCGCCACGACGAGGGCGCCGCTGGTGGAGAACGGCGACGAGTCGACGATCGACGAGGAGAGCGCCAGCGCGATGATCATGCCGACCGCGCCGACCTGACCGGTCTGCAGGAACGGCACCGCCAGCGGGATGAGCGCGCCGAGGATGCCGGTCGTGGACGCGAACGCCGACACCGCGCCGCCGATGAGACAGATCACGAACGCGGCCAGCAGTGGCACGCCGATGCCGGCGACGCTGTCGCCGAGGAACTCGATGGTGCCCACGCGCTCCATCAGGCCCACGTAGGTCACCACGCCGCAGATCAGCAGCACGGTGGGCCACGCGACCTCGCCGAAGCAGGTCTTGGTCTCCTTCGGCGACAGCAGGCAGATGACGGTGGCGATGCTCAGTGCCAGCAGGCCCACGTCGAACTCCAGCGCCAGCGCGCCGACCGCGAGCACCACCAGGCCGACCAGGGTCACCGTGCGCTGGGCGTTGAGAGTCGTCACCTGGGTGACGGGCTGGGTGCTCGTGCGCGTCACCGTCGTGGCGCCGCCACCACCGCCGCCGCCCACGGGCTCGCCGGCGCCGCCCGGCTCGTCGACGGGCGCGCCGCCCTCCTCGTCGGTGGTGACTCGCCGGCGCAGCAACTGCTTGCCACCGAAGAGGAAGAACACCACGACGCTCAGCAATGCGTTGAACAGGAACGAGCTCACCCACAGCAGAACCGGGTTCCCGGGAAGGCCGCTGCGTTCCACGACACCGTTGGTGATGCTGCCGAAAATGCTGATGGGCGAGAAACCACCCGCGCTGGCGCCGTTGATGATGAGCAGGCCCATGAGCATCGGGTTGATGCGGTAGCGCGTCGCGAAGTTCAGCCCGATCGGCGCCATGATGGCGACCGCGCCGGGCACCACGGCGCCCACCATGGTCAGCAGGCTCGTGACCAGGAACATCACCCACGGGATGAGCGCGATTCTTCCCTTCACGGCGCGGACGCCGGCGTGGATGAGCCAGTCGACTGTGCCGTTCGCCTTGGCGATGGCGAACAACAGGGTCACGCCGACCAGCACGACGAAAAGGTCGCCGGGAAAGCCGGAGAACAGATCGTCCGCGGACTCGTCGTAAATGAAGGTACCGATCAGGAAGGCACCGAGAAAGGCCACCGCTCCCATGTTCACCGATCGCAGAGTCGCGAGGAGAAAAATGAGAACCAGGCCGATGATCGAATAAATCTCTATGGACATGTGGCTCCTCGAGGCAGGCGTTGGCTCGCGGCCGCGACGGAATTCAGTGATTCCGCAATGCGAAAGCGTGGTCTCGCACCGAGGAAGTATGGCGCGCGACACTTTTGACCGTCAAGAGTCCTGAATAGACCAATGGAGAATCCGATGGCACAGCCGATCGGCCGGCACTTCCTGCAAATTCCCGGCCCCACCAACGTTCCCGAGCAGGTGCTGCGCGCGATGTCCGCGCCCACGATCGACCACCGCGGCCCCGAGTTCGCAAGCCTGACGCTCGATCTGCTCGAGGCGGTGAAGCCCGTTTTCGGGACCACGGGACCGGTCGTCATCTACCCGTCGTCGGGCACCGGAGCGTGGGAGGCCGCGCTCGTGAACACCCTCAGCCCTGGCGACCGCGTGCTCGCGTTCGAGACCGGCCACTTCGCCACGCTGTGGCGGGAGATGGCGGAGAACCTGGGCCTCGAGGTGGAATTCGTCCCCGGCGACTGGCGGCACGGCGCCGACCCCGAGGCCGCGGCCGATCGGCTCGCCGCCGACCGTGAGCACCGGATCAAGGCCGTCTGCGTGGTGCACAACGAGACTTCGACCGGCGTGACCAGCCGGATCGCCGAGATCCGGCGCGCGCTCGACGACGCGGGGCATCCCGCTCTGCTGCTGGTGGACACCATCTCCTCGCTGGGCTCCATCGACTACCGGCACGACGAGTGGGGAGTCGACGTCACGATCTCGTGCTCGCAGAAGGGCCTGATGCTCCCGCCGGGACTCGGCTTCAACGCCGTCAGCGAGAAGGCGCTGCGGGTGAGCGAGACCGCTGGCCTGCGACGGTCCTATTGGGACTGGAAGCCGATACTGGAGGCCAACCGGCGCGGCTTCTTCCACAGCACTCCGGCGACGAACCTGCTCTACGGCCTGCGCGAGGCGCTGCGCCTGCTCGACGAGGAGGGGCTGTCCAACGTGTACGCCCGCCATCTGCGGCACGCCGAGGCGACCCGCGCGGCGGTGCGCGCGTGGGGACTGGAGGTGCTGTGCCTCGACGAGCGCGAGCACTCCGCCGCGCTGACGGCCGTGGTGGTGCCGGACGGCCACGACGCCGACAAGATCCGCGAGCTGATCCTCGACTCGTTCAACATGTCGCTGGGCGCGGGCCTCGGCAAGCTCAAGGGCACCGTCTTCCGCATCGGGCACCTCGGGCACTTCAACGACGTCGCGCTGGCCGGAACGCTTTCCGGCGTGCAGATGGGCCTCGAACTGGCGGGCGTGCCGATCGACCAGGGCGGTGTCGCGGCGGCCCTGCGGGTGCTGACCGGGAAGGCGGGCGCATGACGAGCGAGCTGGAACGGCGCCTCGCCGCGGACCTCGCGGGCGAGGTGGCCTTCGACGACTACACTCGGCACCTCTTCTCCCGCGACGCGAGCATGTACTCCATCCGCCCGCTGGGTGTGGTGTTCCCCCGTGGCGCCGACGACGTCGCCGCCGCGGTGGCCGCCGCGCGCGACCACGACGTCCCGGTGGTGCCCCGGGGCGCGGGCACGAGTCTCGCGGGCCAGACCGTCGGGCCCGGCATCGTGCTCGACCTTTCCCGGCACTGCAACCGCATCCTGGAACTGGATCCGGAGGCGCGCACCGCCCGCGTGGAGCTGGGTGTGGTGCAGGACCAGCTCAACCGCGCGGCGGCGCAGCACGGGCTGATGTTCGGACCCGACACCTCCACCAGCAACCGCGCGACGCTCGGCGGCATGATCGGCAACAACTCCGCCGGCAGCGGCTCGGTGCGCTACGGCATGACGATCGACCACGTTCGCGAGCTCGACGTCGTCCTCTCCGACGCCACCACGGCGCACTTTGGGCCGGTGGACGAGGCGGAGCTGGCGCGCAGGGCCGCGGCGCCGACGCTCGAGGGCGCGCTCTACCGCGAGCTGCCGAAGATCGTCGAGGAGAACCGCGACGCGATCGCCAGTGGTTTCCCCGAGTTCTGGAGGCGGGCCACCGGCTACCGGCTCGACCGGCTCGCCGACCCGACGCCGTTCGACCTCGCGAAGTTCGTGGTGGGCGCCGAGGGCACGCTCGTGGTGGGGACCAGTGCGCTCGTCGACCTCGTGCCCAAGCCGAAGCACACGGTGATCGCGGTGGGGCACTTCGTCTCGACGCCCGCGGCGATCGCGGCCACCGAGGACGCGCTCGCCTGCGACCCCTCCGCGGTCGAGCTGATGGACCGCACGATCCTCGACCTGTCCCGCCAGAAGATCGAGTACGCCTCGCTCGGCTCGATCCTGGAGGGCGATCCCGACGCGCTCCTCTTCGTGAGCTTCACCGGCGACGACCTCGACGAGCTCGTGGGCAGGCTGCGGCGGCTGACCGCGGCGTGGCGCAAGCACGGGCACGGCTACCACACGCTGGAGGCCGTGACCCCGCAGCAGCAGGCTTCGCTGCTCAAGGTCCGCAAGTCCAGCCTGGGCCTGCTCATGGCCGCGAGTGTCGGGGCTCGCAGGCCGCTGGCGTTCGTCGAGGACACCGCCGTGGACCCGAAGCACCTGCCGGAGTACACCACCAAGTTCAAGGAGATCCTCGACCGGCACGAGATGGAGGCCGGGTTCTACGGGCACTGTTCCGTCGGCTGCCTGCACATCCGCCCGTTCGTCGACCTCACCGAGCCCGGCGGGGTGGAGAAGATGCGCGCGGTGGCCGAGGAGGTCAAGGACCTCGTGACCGCGTACGGCGGCGTGAACTCCAGCGAGCACGGCGACGGCCTCGCGCGCAGCGAGTTCAACCGCGAGATCTTCGGCGACGAGCTGTACGAGGCGATGCGCCAGGTGAAGCGGCTGTTCGACCCTCGGGGCACGCTCAACCCCGGCAAGATCGTCGACGCGCCGTCGATGACCGACAACCTGCGCGACCCCGCGCTGCCCGAGCCGGGACCGCTGCGCACGAAGCTGTCGTTCGAGGTGGTGGGCGGCATGCGCGCCGCGGCCGACCGGTGCATGAACATCGGGTTGTGCCGCAAGCAGGAGAGCGGCGCGATGTGCCCGTCCTACATGGCCACGCTCAAGGAGGAGGACTCAACGCGCGGCCGGGCGAACGCCCTCGTGAAGGCACTGTCCGAACCGGACCCGAAGGCGGCGCTCGGTGACGAGCGGCTGCACGAGGTGCTCGACCTGTGCCTGATGTGCAAGGCCTGCAAGAGCGAGTGCCCGCTCGGCGTCGACATGGCCAAGCTCAAGAGCGAGACACTGGCGCACCACCACGACGTGCACGGTGTGCCGATGCGCTCGCGGGTCTTCGGCTCGATCCGGGCGCTGAACCGGCTCGGCGCGGCCACGGCACCGCTGTCGAACCTGCCGGGTCGCCTGCGCCCGGTGCGCAGGCTCCTGGAGCGTTACCTCGGGATCACCGCGAACCGCCCGCTGCCGCACTTCGAGCGCAGTCACCTCGGCGCGTGGTTCCGCAGGCGGGGCGGCACGGGGAAACCCGCGCCACACGGGGAGATCGTGTTCCTCGCCGACTCGTTCACCACCTACACCGAGCCCGCGATCGGCCGTGCGGCGGTGGAGCTGCTCGAACGGGCCGGGTACGCCGTGCGGATGGTCACGCGCGGATGCTGTGGCCGGTCGAGCCTGTCCAAGGGGCTCGTCGACGACGCCAAGCGCAAGGCGGCGGCGCTCGTCGGGCAGCTCGCCGAGACCGACGCGCCGATCGTGGGCTGCGAGCCGTCGTGCGTGCTGACGCTGCGGGACGAGACGTTGTCGATGCTGCCGGGCGACCCCGCCGCCCGGGAGGTCGCCGGGCGGGTACGGCAGATCGAGGAGGTGCTCGCCGAGGCGATCGACGACGGACGCCTCGAGCTCGACCCCGGCGCGTGGCCCTCGGGCAGGCGCGTGCTCTTCCACGGCCACTGCCACCAGAAGGCGGAGGTCGGCACCGCGGCGACCGTGGGGCTGCTCCAGCGCATCCCGGGCGCCGAGGTGGTGGAGCTGGACGCGGGCTGCTGCGGCATGGCCGGTTCGTTCGGGTTCGAGGCCGAGCACTACGACGTGTCGATGAGCGTCGGCTCCGACCGGCTGTTCCCCGCCGTGCGGGCGGAGCCGGCGGAGACCGTGATCGCGGCGACCGGAGTGTCGTGCCGCCAGCAGATCGCCCACGGCACCACCCGGCAGGCCCGGCACCCGCTGGAACTGGTGATGGCCGCGGTGCGCGCGCGGCCCGCAGCCTGACCTCCCCAACGGTGCCGTTCGCGGATCGGGCCGAATGCAGTGAAGGCCACCATGCCTGCGTTGAACGCAGGCATGGTGGCCTTCACTGCCTAGGTTCAGGGCCCCTTACTCGTCCAGCTGCTCCCGGACGATCTCGCGCGCCAGCCGGGCCAGCGCGGGCGTCGCGGGGTGCGCGTCACCGCGTCGCCACGCCAGCACGAGCGGGATCGGCACGGCGTCGGTGACGGGCACGAACGCCACACCGGGATATTTGTGCACCCCGGCGGTGGCCGCCGAGGTCACGCCGGCCGCCCTGCCCGCCGCGACCGCGGCCAGCCAGTCGTCGGTGTTGGCCACGGTCACCACGCGGCCGGGGCGGATCTGCCGCGGCCACAGTTCCAGCGACGTCACGCCGGAAACGGAGTTGAGCGCGATCGGCTCGTCCGCGAGGTCGGCGAGCGTCAGCGACTTCCGCGCGGCGAGCGGGCTGCCCGTAGGCACCGCGGCGACCCTCGGTTCGGTGCCGAGGAAGTGGGTGACGACTCCCTCCGCGGCCACCGGCCCGCGCAGCAGCGCGGCGTCGACCCGCCCACTGAGCAGACCCGCCGTGCGGTCGTCGACGCGCAGCAGCTCCAGCGGCGTGCCGGGGTGGTCCCGTTCCCAGCGGCGGAGCAGCGTCGCCGTCGCCGCGCCCAGTGCCGACCAGGCGTGCCCGAGTCGCAGCGGCGGGCGGGTGAGCGAGGCGGGGTCGAGCGCCGCGTCGGCGGCGGCCACCACCGCGGCCGCGCGCTCGCGGAACGCCTCGCCCTGCGCGGTGAGGGTCAGGTGGTGGGTGGAGCGGTCGACGAGCCGCACACCCAGCCGCTGTTCCAGCTGGCGCAGCGTGCGCGACACCGCGGGCTGGGTCAGATGGAGAACGGCGGCCGCGCGCGTCAGGTTGCGCTCCTCGGCGATCGCGAGGAAGCACCGGAAATGCCGCAGCTCGATAGTCATGCGTGCCGAGCATAACCCGAGCTGGATCGGCATTTCACAGCCGTCCTCGCGGTGCCTAGCTTCGGATGGCGTGACCCGGTCCTCCACCACCTCCGTGGCGCTCGTGCTCGGCGGCGCGCTGTCGCTGCAGTTCGGCTCCGCGCTCGCCGCCCTGCTGTTCCCCCGCGCCGGTGCGTTCGGCGTCGTGACTCTGCGGCTCTGCTTCGCCGCGGTGCTGCTGCTGGCCGTCTGCCGCCCGCGGCTGCGCGGCCACTCACGCCGGGACTGGGCGCTCGTCGCCGCGTTCGGGCTCACGCTCGCCGGCCTGAACACCCTGTTCTACCAGGCGATCGAGCGCATCCCGCTCGGTGCGACGGTGACGCTGGAAGTGCTCGGCCCGCTGGTGCTTTCGGTCGCGGCGTCGCGGCGCATGCTCAGCGTCGTGTGGGCGGCCCTCGCGCTCGCCGGCGTGGGGCTGCTCGGCCGGGGCGGGCTCACCGACCTCGACGGCGCCGGCGTCGCGTTCGCGCTCGCCGCCGGGGTGCTGTGGGCGTGCTACATAGTCCTCAGCGCGCGGGTGGGCAGGCGGTTCGCGCGGGCCGACGGGCTGGCGCTGGCCCTCGGCATCGGGGCGGTGGTGAGCCTGCCGTCCGGCCTGGTGAGCGCGGGCCCCGCGTTGCTCGACCCGGTCACTCTCGGCCTCGGCGCCGTGGTGGCGCTGCTGTCCTCGATGCTGCCGTACACGCTGGAGCTGCTGGCCCTGCGCAGGCTCGCCGCGGCGACGTTCGCGGTGCTGATGAGCCTCGGGCCGGCGATCGCGGCGCTCGCCGGGTTCCTCGTGCTGGACCAGGGCCTCGCGCCGGCCCAGCTCGTCGGCATCGCGCTCGTCGTCGGAGCGAGCGCCGGAGCCGTGAGCATGCGTAGAGTCCAGCGACATGGAGCAGACGTGGGAGTTGCTCGGGGAGGCGGCGGCGACGGCGATCCGCTACCGGGAGACGTTGTCCGGCCGGCCGGTCGCGGGACCGGTTGACCCCGCCGCGATCCGGGAGGCGTTCGGCGGCGAGCTGCCGTCGGAGCCCTGTCCGCCGGGACAGGTGCTCGAGGAGCTGCGCCGCGCCGCCGAGGGCGGGCTCGTGGCCACGACGGGGCCGAGGTTCTTCGGCTTCGTCACCGGCGGTTCCCTGCCCTCGGCGACGGCGGCCGACATCCTCGCCGTGGGCTGGGACCAGTGTGCGGGCCTGACGGTCGCCTCGCCCGCCGCCGCGGCGGCCGAACAGTGCGCGGGGGAGTGGCTCAAGGCCCTGCTGGGCCTGCCCGCCTCGGCGTCGGTCGGCTTCGTGATCGGCGGGCAGGCGGCGAACACGGTCGGCCTGGCCGCCGCGCGGCACCACCTCTGCGCCGAGGCGGGCTGGGACGTCGAGCGCGACGGGCTCGCGGGCGCGCCACCGGTCCGCGTCGTGGCGAGCGCCGAGCGGCACGCGACGATCGACCGGTCGCTGCGGCTGCTCGGGTTCGGCACCGCCGCCGTCGAGGAGGTGCCCGCCGGCCGCGACGGCGCGATCGACACAAGTGCGCTCGCGGAGGTGCTGGCACGCGGCGGGCCCGCGATCGTGTGCCTGCAGGCGGGCAACGTCAACACGGGAGCGTGCGACGACCTGCGCACGGCGTGCTCGCTCGTGCGTGACCACAGTGGATGGTCCCATGTGGACGGTGCGTTCGGGCTCTGGGCCGCCGCGAGCCCGCGAACGGCCGCGCTCGTCGACGGCATCGAGCTGGCGGACTCGTGGGCGACCGACGGGCACAAGTGGCTCAACGTCCCCTACGACTCGGGGTTCGCCTTCTGCGCGAGGCCGGACGTGCACACCGCCGCCGTGTCCTACACCGCGCCCTACCTCGTCACCGAGGGCGGCACCATGGGCCCCGCCGACTACACGCTGGAGTCGTCGCGCAGGGCCCGCGGCTTCGCGGTGTGGGCGGCGCTGCGGGAGCTGGGCCGCGACGGCGTCGCGGAGCTCGTGGACCGGTGCTGCCTGCTCGCGAGGCGGTTCGCCGCCGCGCTCGCCGAGGGCGGCGCGGAGATCGGCAACGACGTGGTGCTGAACCAGGTGCTCGTGCGCTTCGACGACGACGCGCGCACCGACCGCGTGGTGGACGGCGTGCAGCGCGAGGGCACGTGCTGGCTGGGCGGCACCACCTGGCGTGGCAGGCGCTACCTGCGCGTGTCCGTGTCGAACTGGTCGACCACCGAGGCCGACGTCGACCGCTCGGCCGAGGCGATCCTGCGGGTGGCGGCGTCGGCCTCCTCGGGGTAGCGCTCGGCGTGCACCACCGCCTCCAGCGGAAGGCGGTCGCGCCAGCCGTGCCGTTCGAGGTCGGGGACCTCGGCCAGCCGCGTCACCGGGCCAAGGCACAGCCACGCGACGGGCCGCACCCGGTCCGGCATGCCGAGGAGGTCGCGCAGGAACGGCTCGCGGTAGAAGCTCACCCAGCCGACGCCGAGGCCCTCGGCGGTCGCCGCGAGCCACAGGTTCTGGATCGCCAGGCACACCGAGTACAGCCCCGCGTCGGCGATCGCGTGCCTGCCGAGCACGGCGGGGGAGCCGCGTTCCGGGTCGTAGGCGACGACCACCGACAGCGTCGACTCGAGAATGCCCTCGACCTTGATGCGCGAGAACGTCTCCGCGCGCTCACCGGTCAGCTCGTCCGCGAACACCGCCCGCTCGGCCAGCACGTGGTCGCGGAACCGTTGCCGCGTCGCGAGATCGCGCACGAGCACGAAGTCCCACGGCTGGCTCATGCCCACGCTCGGCGCCGCGTGCGCGGCGGCGAGGATCCGGTGCAGCACCGCGTCGTCCACCGGCTCGCCGGTGAACTCGGCGCGGACGTCGCGGCGCCGGTGCAGCACGTCGTAGAACGCCTCGCCGGGCGGGAGCCGGCTCACCAGTCGTTGCGCTTGAGGCCGACCAGCACGCGGTCGACCAGTGCGGGATCGGGACCGCCCGGCCGCGGCGGTTCGGGCGGCAGGTCGGCGCCCGCGAGCGGCGAGCGTCGCTCGTCCCGCCTCGGCAGTCGCACGCCCGAGGCCGACATCCCGCCCGGCAACGGGATCTCGCACCACACGAGCTTCCCCCTGCCGTCGATGGGCACCGCGCCCGTCTGCCTGCCGTCCACCGTGGGCGCGCGGTCGTGCATGCGCGCGAGCTGGTCGTCCTCCACCTCGATGACCAGGCAGTCGCCCGCCAGCCGCAGCCGCAGCGTCACGAAGCCAGGCGCGCGCGGGTCCGTGGTGTCGATGACGGCCTGCACGAGTCTGCGTGCCGCTCTCGTGACGTCGTCGCGCATGGCGGGCAGCGACCACTCGGTGAGCGAGAAGCGAACGAAGAGGTCGCTGCAGTTGAGGGCGCTGGGCAGTGCGACGAGCCGGAGATCGTCCACCTGCGTGGTCTGGGAGTTCACTCAGGATCCTTCCACGGTCGCGTGCCACTCGAGCTGCAAGCTGCTCCCGGAGGCCCGTATCTTGCCAAGGCCCGAACCCGGTTGTCGACGCAGGGTGGTGTTGCCCGGTCACATAACGCGACTACGACATCCGGGTGAGGAACGGGGGCTTTCGGTACCGACCGTGACGGCCGCGCGCATCGCCCGAGGCCAGCGGCGGAGCGGGGTTTCACTGCCAGCGACGAAACGGGGACCGGTTGTGGACAAGCACCGCGGTGTCTGCTTGCATAGCGTCCGTTGGCCATCGGGGGTGGCCGATCCACAGGGCCCGTACGCGACGAGAAAGTAGTGGATGCATGGCGAGGCGGGCGAGAGCGCGAGAATTCCTGGATCGCTCACGTGTGCTGCTCGACCGTTCCCGGGTGGCGGCGGCACAGTTTCTCGATCCACCGCGGTACCTCTCGGAAAGACCGGCGCTGGAGGCCGCTCCGGCGGCGCCACAGCACGATCAGCCCGACATCCGGGACGGCGCACCCGAGACAGCACTGGTCGACATCTGCGCGAGCATCGCGCTGCGTGACCTCAACCTCGTGGACTCCCTGCTCTCCCAGCTGGAGGAGATGGAGACCAAGGAGGACAACCACGACCGCCTGAGCCAGCTGTACCGGCTCGACCACCTCGCGACGCGGTTGCGGCGCAACGCGGAGAACCTGCGTGTGCTGGCCGGCCGGGACGCGAGCGAGACGTCCTCGGAGACGTCGTCGTTGGTCGACACGGTGCGCGCGGCGATGTCGTCGATCGACCAGTACTCCCGGATCACCATCGGGCGCATCGTCTCCCTCGGCGTGGTCGGCTTCGCGGCCGAGGACCTCAGCAGGCTGCTGGCGGAGCTGCTCGACAACGCCGCGAACCAGTCGCCGCCGAACTCGCCGGTGCGGGTCAGCGCGCACCTGACGGAACAGGGCAGCGTGCTCGTCCGCATCGAGGACGAGGGCATCGGCCTCCCGCCGGAGCGGTTGCGCGAGCTCAACGACCGGCTCTCGCACGCGCCGGTGCTCGACGACGACGCCGTGCGGCACATGGGACTCGCCGTGGTGCGCAGGCTCGCGGGCAGGCACGACATGCGCGTGACGCTCGACCGCCGCGTCCCCCACGGCACCACCGCAACCGTGCTGCTGCCCGCGAGCCTCGTGTCGGAGCTGCCCGAGGCGACGTGGTCGGGCACCCAGACCGTGATCTTCGCGCAGGGTGGCCGAAACCACTCCACGCCGCAGGACCAGCCAGAGCCGGTGCCGTCGGCCGTGCTCACCGAGGAGCCCGGCGCGATCTCCGGCGAGCTTCCCCGGCGCGGGGCGCACCGCAACGACACGCCGTCGCCGCGGCCCCGGCACGTGCCGTCGTCGCCGGTCGTCGGCGGCACCACCGCCAGCGGGCTGCCCCGGCGCGTGTCGCGCAGCCTCAAGAACCCCTCGGGGGAGAAGGACGTCACGCCGGCCGCATCGCCGGCCGACGACGCCGAGTCGATCGAGGCCGGTCACGACCAGCTGCTCGCCGACCTCGGCGCGTTCTCCGACGGGGAGCAGGCGGCCCGGGACGAGCAGCGCAGCAGTGACGAAGCCGACCCGAGTTCTGAAGGAAAGCAGTGACAGCCGACATCGACAGCTCCCAGGGCCAGAACTTCTCGTGGCTGATCAACGACTTCGTCCGCAAGGTCCACGGTGTCACGCACGCGTTGATCATGTCGGCCGACGGCTTCCCGTTGACGGCCTCGGAGGCGGTGAGCAACGAGGACGCGGAGCAGCTCGCCGCGATCGCGAGCGGCCTGCTGAGCCTCGCCCGCAACAGCGCGACGCTGTTCGACAAGGGCACGTGTGAGCAGATCATCATCCGGCTCACCCACGGCTACTTCCTGTTCATGGGCATCGGTTCCGGAGCCGGCCTCGCCGTGCTCACCGGCCCCGACTGCGACATGAAGGTCGTCGCGTACGAGATGACACAGTTCGTGCGGAACGCCGGCCACGCGCTGACCCCCGAGATCCGTGCCGATCTGCGACGCGTGCTGACCGCCCGGCGGGCGCAGGCGTGACCCGGGCGAGGAAGTGATCACTGTGTCCACAGAGAACGGATCCGCGCACCACAAGAAGATGCGCAGCAAGCGGATCCGCCCTTACGCGCTGACCGGGGGTAGAACGAAGGCCCGGTACGACCTGCTGGTCGAGACGCTGATCTCGGTGCCGCACTACGACCCGAGCCTGAGTGACTCGCTGATGCCGGAGTCACGCATGCTGTACGAGCGTGCGCGCACGCGTGTGTCCATCGCCGAGCTGTCGGTCCTGCTCACGATCCCGCTCGGTGTCGTGCGGGTCCTCGTGAGCGACCTCGCGGCGCAGGGTGCGATCTACATCCACCCGACGGCACACGCCTACCAGCACGACCGGAACGTACTCGAGAGGATCCTCGATGGACTCAAGCGGCTACCGGTCTGAGGCGGCGGCCGTGGCCTCGGACACCGACGCCGACGCCGGGCTGCTCACGGTTTCCGCGAAGATCGTGATCGCCGGTGGTTTCGGGGTCGGCAAGACGACGTTCGTCGGCTCGGTCTCCGAGGTTCCGCCGCTCAACACCGAGGCCTGGATGACCGAGGCAGGCACCGGCGTCGACGACCTGCCGCCCGACGGCACGAAGTCGACCACCACGGTGGCGATGGACTTCGGCCGCATCACGCTGCACTCGGACCTGCTGCTGTACCTGTTCGGCACGCCGGGGCAGGCTCGGTTCTGGTTTCTGTGGGACGACCTCTCGCGCGGCGCGCTCGGCGCGATCGTGCTGGTGGACACCCGGCGGATCGACCAGTCGTTCGCGGCCATCAACTACTTCGAGAACGACTCGGACCTGCCGTTCATCGTCGCGGTCAACCGCTTCGACGGCACCATCGAGCACGACCTGGACGAGGTCGGGGACGCCCTCGCCCTCGACCCGTCGGTCCCGCTGATCACCTGTGACGCTCGCGATCCGGCGTCCACCGCGGAGGCGTTGCGTGCGCTGGTCACGTATACGTTGTCGCTGGCGGAACTGACGGAACCGGGAAGGGTAAGAGCACATGCCTAAGGTCCTCGTGGTCGGCGCGGGTCAGTCCGGCCTGCAACTCGCGCTGAGCCTGCGGGAGCACGATTACGACGTCACGGTGATGTCGGCGCGCACGCCGGACGAGATCCGCAAGGGCCGGGTCATGTCCACGCAGTGCATGTTCCACGACTCGCTCGAGCACGAGCGCAAGTACGGCCTGAACCTGTGGGAGGAGCAGACCGTCAAGGTCGAGGGGCTCGGCGTGTCCATCGCGGGCCCCGACTCGAGCCGGGTGCTGGACTGGGTCGGGCGGCTGGACGACTACGCGCAGTCGGTGGACCAGCGCGTGAAGATGGCCGGCTGGCTGGAGCTGTTCGAGCAGCGTGGCGGCAAGCTCGTGATCCACGGGGTCACCACGGCCGACCTGGACAAGCTCGCCGGGATGTACGACCTCGTCGTGGTCGCGGCGGGCAAGGGCGAGCTCGTGGAGCTCTTCGACCGCGACCCGTCGCGCTCGCCGTACACGACGCCGCAGCGCGCGCTGTCGGTCGCCTACGTGCACGGCATGACGCCGAGGCCGGAACACCCGGACTTCTCCGCGGTGCGGTTCAACATCATCCCCGGGGTCGGGGAGCTGTTCGTCATCCCCGGCTACACGTTGAGCGGGAACTGCGAGATCCTGTTCTTCGAGGGCATCCCCGGCGGTCCGCTGGACTGCTGGCAGGACCGGCCCGGGCCCCAGGAGCACTTCGAGCGGTTCCTCGGTCTCGTCCAGAAGTACCTGCCGTGGGAGTACGAGCGCTGCGCGAACGCGGAGCTCACCGATCCGAAGGCGACGCTCGCCGGCGGGTACACCCCGGTGGTGCGGCACCCGGTCGGCGAGCTGCCGTCGGGCAACGCCGTGCTCGGCATCGCCGACGTGGTGGTGGCCAACGACCCGATCACCGGCCAGGGCTCCAACAACGCCGCCAAGTGCGCGGCGGTGTACCTCGAGCGGATCCTGGAGCGGGGCGACAAGCCGTTCGACCGTGAGTGGATGCAGGGCACGTTCGACCGCTACTGGGACTACGCCCAGCACGTGACACAGTGGACGAACGCGATGCTGCAGCCGCCGCCCCCGCACGTACTAGAGATCATCGGAGCCGCTGGCCAGATCCCCGCCGTGGCAAAGCGGTTCGCGAACGGCTTCACGGATCCGTCCGACTTCCAGCACTGGTTCCTCGACCCGGAGAAGGCCGCCGCGTACCTGGCGAGCGTCTCGGGCTGAGGGACGGGGACGGGCGACGGGACAACAGAACACTGGGAGGGTTCGCGTCTCGATGCGCAAGATTCTGATTGTCGGCTCGGGACAGTCGGGGCTGCAGCTGGCGCTCACGCTGCGGCAGCACGGATACGACGTCACGATGATGTCGGCGCGGACTCCTGACGAGATCCGGGCAGGCCGGGTGTTGTCCACCCAGTGTATGTTCCACGACGCCCTGACGATCGAGCGGTCGCACGGGCTCAACCTCTGGGACGACAAGGCTCCGGCGATCACCCATCAGGGTCTTTCGCTCGCGGGTCCCGATGGCAACCGCCTCCTCAACTGGGAGGGCGAGTGGGTGGGGCCCGCGCAGTCGGTGGACCAGCGCGTGAAGATGGCCGAGTGGCTCGAGCTGTTCGAGGAGCGGGGCGGCAAGGTCGTCGTCCACGGCGTCACCACGGCCGACCTGAACGCGCTCGCCCGCATGTACGAGCTCACGATCGTCGCGGCGGGCAAGGGTGAGCTCGTGCAGCTCTTCGACCGCGACAACGAGCGCTCGCGGTACACCCGGCCGCAGCGGGCACTGTCGGTGTCCTATGTGCACGGTGCCGGACAGCGGCCGGAGCGGCCCCCCGGCTCCATCGACGTGTGGATGAACAACTCGCCTGGCACCGGGGAGAACATCAACATCCCCGGCTACACCCTCAGCGGCGCGTGCGACATCGTCTTCATGGCCGGCATCCCCGGCGGCGACTTCGACTGCTTCCGCGACCAGCCCGGCTCGCAGGAGGTGTGGCGGCGCCAGCTCGAGAACATGCGGAAGCACTTCCCGTGGGAGTACGAACGGTTCCGCGACGCGGAGCTCACCGACGAGCGGGGCACGCTCGTGGGCGGCTACACGCCGATCGTGCGCAACCCCGTCGGCGAGCTCCCATCGGGCCAGATCGTGCTCGGCATGGCCGACGTGGTGGTGGCCAACGACCCGATCACCGGGCAGGGTTCCAACAACGCCGCGCGGTGCGCTCAGTACTACCTCGAGGGAATCCTGTCGCGCGGTGACCGGCCGTTCGACGCGGACTGGATGCGGCAGACCTTCGAGTCCTACTGGGACCACGCGCAGTGGGTAACCAAGTTCACCAACACCATGCTCGAACCGCCGCCCGAGCACGTCCAGCAGGTCCTCGGCATCGCACAGGAGAACCAGGCGGTCGCCGACCGGTTCGCCAACGGCATGAACAACCCGGCCGACCTCGCGGAGTGGTTCTTCGAGCCGGAGAAGCTGCAGCGGTACCTGGCAAGCCTCAACTAGCGGCAAGCGCCGTGCAGTGAAGGCCACCTTCACTGCGTTGAACCTGGATCCGCTGAAGGTGGGGTGGTTGTTGGCCGTGTTGTAGGCGGGCAGATGCCCTCTGACTTGGGATGATTGGTCTTGCGACAGTACCGATCAACTCTGAGTGAGAGGGCATCTGCTGGATGCGATCGTCTCATACGGCGGGCGCGGTGTCCGCGTTGTTCGATGATGGGAATCTTGTGTCGGACGCGGGGCTGGTGGCCTTGGTGCGGCTGGGGGAGCGTGTCGGGTTGCCCGCGTTGGCGGATGAGCTGGTCCGGTTGGGGGTAGCGCGGGCGCGAAGCCCGCCGCGAAGATCACCACGATCGTGGCGGGCATGGCGTCCGGCGCGGACTCGATCTCTGATCTTGACCGGTTGCGGTCGGGGGCGATGGGCAGGTTGTTCACCGATGTCCGGGCCGCCTCGACGATCGGGACGTTCCTGCGGTGGTTCACGCCCGGGCATGTGGCGCAGTTGGAAAAGCTGGGCGGCGAGGTGTTGCGGCGGCTGACCGAGCACACGCCGCTGTTGCCCGGAGCGGACCGGTTGGCGTTTCTGGACCTGGATTCCAAGATCACCCGCGTGTTCGGCCGGGGCAAGGAAGGCGCGGCTTACGGCTACACCGGGCAGTGGGGCCTGAATTTCCTGGCGGGCACGCT
>NZ_QEQT01000102.1:0-27307 GCF_003311655.1 Prauserella sp. PE36
GCGCCGGCCCGCGGAGTCCGGCACCGGCTCGTCCCGCAGGCTCGCCGTATGGGTCTCCCCGACCGCGAGCACACACACCACGGTGAGCAGGCAGCAGGCGCCGATCACGGCCGAGACCGCCAGCGTGCCCGCCCCCGCCATGCTCGCGAACACCACGGGGCCGATCCCCGCGCCGAGGCCGGCCAGCTGGTATCCCAGTGACGCGCCCGTGTAGCGGGTCCGGGTGCCGAACAGCTCGGTGTAGAGCGCCGCGAGCGGACCGTACATCGCGGGGTGCGCGACCGACTGGCCGAGCACGACGGCCAGCGTGAGCATCGCGGCCGAACCGGTGTCGATCATGGGGAACAGCAGGAAGCACACCCCCGCCGTGGCGATCGCACCGGCGAGCACCACGGGCCGCCTGCCGATCCGGTCCGAAAGCGCCGAGTAGCCGACGACGCCGAGCACCGCTCCGACGGACGAGAGCGTCAGTGCGTTGAGGACCGTCTGCCGTTCGAAACCCTGGCCGACGGCGTAGGAGACGACGTACGTCGTGAGCGTGCCCTGCGCGACGAACGCGCCGAAGCCCACCCCCACCGCGAGCAGGAGGTTCCTCGGGTACCGGCGGAGCACCTCCAGCAGCGGCGGCGACCCGCGTTCCCCAGGAGCCGAAGTCTCGGCGAAGACTGGTGTCTCCTCGACCTTCAGCCGCACGAACAGTCCGATCGCGAGCAGCACGACGCTGAGCAGGAACGGCACCCGCCAGCCCCAGGACAGGAACTGCTCGTCGGTGGTGAGGTTCGCCGCGAGAGTGAGCGCGAGGGTCGACACGACCATGCCGCTGGGCGCACCCGCGTTGGTGAAGCTCGCCCAGAGCCCCCGCCGGGTGGTGGCGTGCTCGGCGGACATGAGCACCGCGCCGCCCCACTCGCCGCCGACCGCGATGCCCTGCAGCACGCGCAGCACCACGAGCAGGATCGGCGCCCACACCCCGATCTGCGCGTAGGTGGGCAGCAGGCCGATGAGCGTGCTGGCCACGCCCATCATCGTCATCGTGATCACGAGCATCCGCTTGCGGCCGAGCAGGTCGCCGAAGTGCCCGAAGATCACCCCGCCGAGCGGCCGGGCCAGGTACCCGGTGGTGAACGTGCCCAGACTGGCGATGGTCCCGACCACCGGGTCCAGGCTGGAGAAGAAGACCTTGTTGAACACCACCGCCGCGGCGGTGGCGTAGAGCAGGAAGTCGTAGTACTCGATCACGCTGCCGAGGTAGCTCGACAGCACGGCCCTCCTGAGCTGGGTCGCGGACCTCGGGGACGCGGGTGTCTGTGCCATCGCGGTGTCCTGCCTCTGTGCCGGCCGCTGACAGTCGGGGCGCGGGAGTGGCCTGAGTCACTCCCGCGCCCCGAAGTTAAACACCTTCGTTACGCCAGTCAATCCGCTGCCCAACGTAATCCGGAAACCGCCAGGTCACACCGCCGGGGCCGCCTCGGGCACCCGGCGACGGCCACGCACCACCACGGCCCCCAGCGCGCCGAGCGCGACCGCCGCGCCGCCCGTCATCGTGATCGCCATGGCGGGGCCGTCGTTGCCCAGGACGCCGACCAGCGGGGCGATCAGGGCACCGAGACCGAACTGCACGGCCCCGAGTACCGCCGCGGCGGTGCCGGCGGCCTCGCCGTGGCGCGACAGCGCGAGGGCCGGCGCGTTCGGCAGTACGAAGCCGACGGCGGCCATCACGAACCACAGCGGTACGACGAATCCGGCGAGCCCGCCGACATCGCCAAGTGCGAGCACGGTCAGCACGGCACCCGACGCCGTGGCCGCCGCCAGAGCGCCGAGCACGATGCGCTTCGGGCCGTACCGCTTGAGCAGTACGACGTTGAACTGGGACGCCCCGATGATGGCGACCGCGCCCGCGCCGAACACGAGCGCGAACTCCTGCTGGTTGAGCCCGAACTGCTCCTGCAGCACGAACGACGAGCCGGAGATGTAGGCGAACAGCGCCGACATCCCGAGTGCGGCCACCAGCGCCAGCACCACGAACTCGCGGTCGGTGAGCAGCGTCCGGTACATCCGCAGCACCGGGCGGACCTCGCGAGCCCTGCGGTGCTCGGGTGGCAGGGTCTCCTTCAGCGCGAACACGGCCACGACGAGCAGCAGCACGCCGAGCACGGCCAGCGCACCGAAGACACCGCGCCAGGAACCGGTGAGCAGGATGGCCCCGCCCAGCGTCGGCGCCAGGATCGGCGCGGCGCCCATGACGAGCATGAGCCGGGACAGCACGGTGGCGGCTGCGTTACCGGAGAAAAGGTCCCGCACCACCGCGAGCGCGACGACCATCGCGGCGGCCGCGCCCACGCCCTGCAACGTGCGGAAGATCCCCAGGACCCCGACGTTGGGGGCGATCAGGCACAGCAGCGATGCGGCGATGTGCAGTACGGTGCCCGCGATGAGCGGAACCCTGCGCCCGACCGCGTCGGAGAACGGACCCACCAGCAGCTGGCCGAGGCCGAGCCCCAGCAGCGTGCCGGTGAGCGTGAGCTGCACGGTCGACGACGAGGCGTCCAGATACTCGCCGATCGCGGGCAGCGCGGGAAGGTACATGTCGATGGTCAACGGGCCCAGCGCGATGAGCGCGCCCAGCACGAGGATCACGCGGATCCGCTCGGCCCGTCCTGGTTCGGGTGTGGTCGCATCCCCGGCGGGTGATTCCGCCGGGCGGCTCTGCAACGCGACTCTGTCCATCACTACCTTTCGGATCAGGGGCAAGCGAGGAAGGTCGGCTCTGACGCGATCTTCAGCACGGCGCGGGCCCCCTTTGTTCCCCGGAAGCGCCTTCGGAGAGTGTGGCGCGGGTTACATCGACGCAGTGTCACGAGGGAGCGCCGACAGTGACTCCACTGTGGACTTCCAGAAGGGTGAGGAATGGTTGAAACAGCAACAACATTCGGTGAGTACGACGCGCTGAGCTTCGACTGCTACGGCACGCTCATCGACTGGGAGGCCGGCATCGCCGCCGTCATCGGCCCGTGGGCACGCCGGTTCGACGCCGCGTTGACCGACGAGCGACTCCTCGTGGCCTACGCCGCCGAGGAGGCCAGGGTCGCGAGGGAGCAGCCCGCCCTGCCCTATCCGGACGTGCTGGCGGAGGCCTTCCGCGCCGTCGGCGAGCGGCTCGGCCACCCGGTCGGCGACGAGGACGCGGAGCGACTGGGCGCCTCGGTGCCGGACTGGCCCGCGTTCGGCGACTCGCACGACGCGCTCGTGGCGCTGGGCCGCCGGTTCCGGCTCATCATTCTGTCCAATGTCGACCGCGCGAGCTTCGAGGGCAGTCGCGAGCGGCTCGGTGTCGAGTTCGACCACGTCATCACGGCGCAGGATGTGGGCAGCTACAAGCCGGCCCAGCGCAACTTCGACGTGCTGACGGACTACGCGCGCGGCGAAGGGCTCCGGCTGCTGCACGTCGCGCAGAGCCTCTTCCACGACCATGTCCCGGCGAGGAAGGCCGGGCTGCCCGGGGTGTGGATCAACCGGCGGCACGACCGGCCGGGCTGGGGAGCCACGCCCGACCCCGGCCAGCCCGTCACCCCGGACTGGGAGTTCCCCTCGCTCGCGGCGTTCGCCGCCGCGGCGACGTGACCGCGCACGCTCAGGGCCGGGCCAGCCCGGACTGGTAGGCCGCGACCACCAGCCGGGCCCGGTCGTGCGCGCCAGGCTTGGCGAGCAGGCGGGCCGACGTGGGTTTTTGCGGTGCGCAGGCCGATCCCGAGCCCCGTCGCGATGTCCTGGTTGGACAAACCGCGCGACCAGCGCGAGCACCTCCCGGCCCCCGGCCCGTCAGCCCGTCGAGCGACGGCGCCGGGCCGGGACGCTCGCGCGCGGCGAAACACCGGCACGTGGAGAAACCGCCGGGCGAGCAACAAGCATCTCCGCTCGGCGGTTCGGGTGAATCGTCGTCGCGGCGGCTCAGCCCACTTTGCGCTCGAAGGTGACGAGCACTCCCTCCACGCCGCCCGGACCGAGGCGGCCCTTCACCTCCGCGGTGGTGATCGCCTTGAGCCGCCAGCCCTCGGCGGCGTGGTCGTTGAGCACGTTCTCGAGCCGCGCCCCCGACATCTTGCCGCCGATCATCTTCTCGCGGATCTCCACGACCTTGTACTCGTACCGATCGGCCATCGCGTTCAGTCCTTCGAGGGCACGGCCATCTCGCCGAGCTCGGACCAGTCGTCCTGCGGCACGGTGGTGTTGACGACGCGAGGAGTCTCCGCCAGGTACTGGGGCAGCGTCCGCTGCGCGGTCTTGAAGTGCTCGGACTGGACGTGCGCCACGCCGGCGTCGGGGTCGCGGAACGCCTCCACGAGCACGTACTCGTTCGGGTCGCCGATGCTGCGCGACCAGTCGAACCACAGGTTGCCGGGCTCGTTCCGGGTCGCCTCGGTGAACTCGGCCGCGATCTCGGGCCAGCGGTCCGCGTGCTCGGGCAGGACTCGGAACTTGGCGGTGATGAAGATCATCGGGTACCCCTTCTCCCCTCGGTGGTGGTCGGACGGCTCACGATGCCAGGCGCGGGGTGCCGTGTCAGTCCCGCGCCAGGCCAGGGGGGAACCCGCCGGTGGCGACCGGGCCCCAGCGGTCGAGGGTGATCCGGATCAGCGACTTGTTCTGCCGCGCCATCGCCTCGCGGTACTCGGCCCAGTCCGGATGCTCGCCGGAGATGCACCGGAAGTACTCCACCAGGCCGTCGAGCGCGTCGGGCATGTCGAGGACCTCGGCCGTCCCGTCGACCTGGACGTACGGCCCGTTCCACTCGTCGGACAGTACGCACATCGACACGCGGGGCTCGCGGCGCGCGTTCGTCGCCTTCGCCCGCATGGGGTACGTCGACACCACGATCCGGCCGCTCTCGTCCACCC
Organism: Prauserella sp. PE36; assembly: GCF_003311655.1. Taxonomy (NCBI): domain Bacteria; kingdom Bacillati; phylum Actinomycetota; class Actinomycetes; order Pseudonocardiales; family Pseudonocardiaceae; genus Prauserella; species Prauserella sp. PE36. The sequence goes on from NZ_QEQT01000102.1 coordinate 4,896, forward strand.
CGCACGTCACCGGCGAGAGCTGCGGCGAGCCGTCCGAGCGGGTGGTCATCAGCACGCCGCGGTGTCGCGGTCGCAGGAACTCCAGCAGGGCGGCACGGTCGACGCGCTGCGCGGTCGCGATGGCGGGTGCCATGGAGCGGTTCTCCTTCGCTCGGGTCCGGGCTCGCTCACCGTAACCGCTGGAGTGCGCTCCAGGTCAACCGGAAAGCGCCGGTTCGGGCTAGCGTCTCCCTATGGCGAAGGATTCCGCGGTGGAACTCGAGGTGGGCGACCGCACGGTGCGAATCTCCAGTCCGGACCGGGTGTACTTCCCCGCCAGGGGCGAGACGAAGCTCGATCTCGCCCGGTACTACCTGTCCGTGGGCGACGGGATCGTGCGCGCGCTGCGGGAGCGGCCGTGCATGATGCACCGGTTCCCGTCGGGGGTGGCTGGCGAGAAGGTGCACCAGAAGCGCGTGCCGCACGGCGCGCCGCCATGGCTGGAGACCGTGCGGGTGCACTTCCCGCGCTACAACCGGCACGCCGACGAACTGTGCGTCACCGAGCTGGCCTCCGTGATCTGGGCGGTCCAGATGTCGACCGTGGAGTTCCATCCCTGGAACTCCCGCCGGGCCGACACCGAACGGCCCGACGAGTGGCGCATCGACCTCGACCCGATGCCGGAGTGCGGGTTCGACCGCGTCCGGCGGGTCGCGCACGTCGCCCACGAGGTGCTGGACGAGCTCGGCATCACCGGCTACCCGAAGACCTCCGGCGGTCAGGGACTGCACGTCTACGTCCGGATCGAACCGAGATGGGGGTTCGGAGAGGTCCGCCGTGCGGCGCTGGCGTTCGCGAGGGAGGTGGAACGGCGGGCGCCGGACGACGTGACCACGGTGTGGTGGCGCAAGGACCGCGACCCGCGGCTCCTCTTCGTCGACTACAACCAGAACGCGCGCGACCACACGATCGCGAGCGCCTACTCGGTGCGCGGTGTGCCGGAGGCGACCGTGTCGGCTCCCATCACGTGGGAGGAGATCGACGACGTGGAGCCGGGCGACTGCACGATCGCGACCATGCCCGCCCGTTTCGCGAAGCTCGGGGACCTCCACGAGGGCATCGACGACACCGCGTACTCACTGGAGACGCTCCTCGACTGGGCCGACCGCGACGGGCTTGACGCGTGAGCGGTCACGCCGGTCCGCCCGTGCCGAACGGGTTGTCGAGCACGTGGCGCCACTAGCCGTCGGCCCCCCTGCGCGCGACATCTGGTGCGGTGCCGCGGATGGACCAGTCCACGGTTCCGGCACCGCCCGTTTCGAAGGCGGCACCGAGCACTCCGCGACGGCCTCAGCCGAGGGTGAGCAGCGCGATGGCGGCACCGGCGGCCACGAGGCCGAGCGTCTGCCGCCACCCCAGGCGTTCGCGGAGGACGGTGATGCCGAGCAGCACGGGGATCACAGGGTAGAGCGAGGAAAGCACCACGGCGATCACCACCAGCTGTTGCCGGGTGGCCAGCAGGTAGCAGACCAGCGCGAGCGCGGCGAGCGCGCCGGTCACCGCCGCCCACCCGACGGTAGCGGCGGACGGTCTGGCGCGGACGTGTGTGGCGCGCAGCAGCGGCAGGATCGTGAGGATCGCGGCGACTCGACCGGTGACCACGGGCCAGATGCCGGATGCCGGGTCGGCCTGGGCGAGTGCGAGGTACTGCAGCGCGATGCCCACGCTCGCGACCAGCCCGTCCGCGGTGGCCGCCGCCGCGCCGCGCCCGGTGCCGTCGCGGGTGCGCGAGACGAGCCAGAGCGCCGGGACCGCCACGGCGATTCCCAGCCACGACGGGACGGAGGGCCGTTCCTCGAGGAACAACACGCCGACCAGCACGGGCAGCGCCACTCCCCCGACCGCGCTGACGGGCACGACCACGCTCATGGCACCGCGGCTGAGTCCCTGGAACAGGAACAGCATGCCGATGCCGGTGCCGACTCCGGAGAGCGCGCCCCACGCGACGCTCTCCGGTCGTGGCGTCGACGGGAACGCGGGCGCCGCGAGCAGTGCGACCACGAGCCCGCCCGCCTGGCCGAGCAGGGCGACCGTGACGAAATGCGCGCGTCTGGCCAGCAGGCCGCCCGCAAAGTCGGAAAGGCCGTAGGCGGCGGCCGAGGCGAGGGCGAGCACCGGGCCCATGGTCACGAGCGGTCGTCCCGATCCCGTTCAGCCTGGCCGACGGGGCACGGCGCGCCTTCCGTGCACGACCCGCGATCGCACAGACGGCACAAGAGCTGCGCGTCGCCGACCTCGCCGTAGAGACCGGTGAGCAGCTTCTCCAGCAACCCGGTGAGCACGGCGCGCTCATCGTCGTCGAGCACCGCGAGCGCCCCGGCGAGGCGCGTGCCCCGCGCGGCCAGCAGCTCACCCGTGGCGCGCCGGCCTGCCCGCGTGAGCCGGATGGACACTTCCCTGCCCTGACCGGCACGGCGCTCCACGAGCCGTCGCCCCTCGAGCGCGTCGACCATCCGCGCCGCCGCGGACTGGCTCAGCCCGACTCTCCTGCCGAGCTCCGTGCCGCTCAGGCCCGGCGAGGCGGACAGCACCACGAGCGCCGCCGCTCCGCTCGCGCTGACGCCGGTGGCCCCGGTCGCGCCCGCGAGCACCAGGTCGGTCACCGTCAACGCGGCGGCTCCGAGCAGGTTCGCGGTTCGTTCTTCATGCATGACTCATGCATAACACGGCGGGCGGGACCGCGCTGGACACAGGTCCCTGACCTGCGACGACGCGCGCACACCGAGCCGATGGATGACCTCGCTGGTGCGCGGTCCGTCGACGATCGCGCCGGCACCGAGCCGTGCCGCTTCCCGCCTCGGTGCCGAGATCGCGGACCGCGAGGGCCCGCCCTCCGGTCTCGATCCGCTCGCCGACGAGCAGCACGCGGTCGACTGCGCCGACCACGCCGTGCGGGAAGCCGGGGCGCGGGTGCCGGTCGCGATGCCCCAGCGCGGGTGAGCGGCCACCGGCCGGCAAGGCCGGCGGCGTCGGCGCGGTCTCGCCGCCACGCGACCGCGGGGGCCGGCTCGTCGCGCAGTGACGCGGCGGGAGTCATGTTCGACTGCGGACGGCCCCGGAGCGCGGGCGGGGAACTCCGGGGACGCCTCCGGGTCATCACCGATGCGGACGGCCCTGGGCCGGGGCAGGGTGGAGGCATGGCGACAACAACGTTGACGAGGTCACGCGACAACAAGGTCATCGCAGGCGTGTGCGCGGGGCTCGCTCGCCGGGCCGGCTGGGAGCCGCGCACGATGCGATGGGTGTTCGTGCTCTCGTGCCTGCTGCCGGGGCCGCAGTTCCTGATCTACCTGGTGCTCTGGGTGATCATGCCGAAGGAAGAACGGCGCTACTGAGCCCGCCCGCGTGGCTCGGCAGCTCCGAAGAGCGCGCCGGGCGCCCGCCGGGCCAATGTCCTGCCCGCTGAGGCCGGTCGAGCCGCCCGGGCTGCGTTGATGGTGGTCAACGTAAGGGATCATCGGGTCGGGTCAGGGACGCGTGCCCGAGCGGGCCCTTCGCTACGGGATCGGCGAGCTGGCGCCGAGGCCCTTCTCCGCCGCGGCGGAGCGGACGGCCTCTATCACGAGCTGCAGCGACGGCCTGCGCGTCGCCGTCAGCCGGTGGGCGATGGAGACCGTGCGCATCACGGGGTCGGTGAGCGCGACGATGTCCACCCCCGGCGGCAGCAGTGACAGCCCGAGATCCGACACGAGCGTGACGCCCAGCCCCGCGCCGACCATGGCGAGCGCGGTGGCCTGCTCGCCCACCTCGTGGTTGATCTTCGGCTCGAACCCGTTGCGCTGGCAGGCGATCCGCACCGCACGGCCGAAGTGCGACCGCGGCCCCGCCAGGATCCACGGGTGCTCGGCCAGCTCCGTCAACGCCATCGTGCCCGAGGGCACCACGCCCGTGGGCACGGCGGCGTGCAACCGCTCCACCGCGATCACCACCCGCGCGAGCGACGGGTCCCAGGGCATCGGGTAGTCCGAGTAGTCGATGACGAAGGAGAAGTCGAGGTTGCCGTCGCGCACCGCGCCCGCGGTGTCCTCGGGGGCGAGCTCCTTCGTCCGCACCTGGATCCCCGGGTGCTCGGCGGCCAGCGCCGTGAGCGCGGCGGGCAGCAGCCCGGAGGCGACCGAGGCCCAGACGCCCGCCGTGAGCCGGGCGGACACTGCGTCCTGCGCCTCCTCCAGCGCCATGGTGGCGCGTTCCACCGACCCGAGGATCTCCTCCGCGTGCTCGGTGAGCAGCATCCCGAGCTCGGTCAGCTGCACGCGGCGGCCAAGCCGCTCGAAGAGCTTCGCGCCGACATCGCGTTCCAGCTGGGCGAGTTGCTGCGAGACGGCCGACGCGGTGTAGTGCAGCGAGGTCGCCGCCGCCGTGACCGTGCCCCGGCGATGCAACTCTCGAAGCATTCGCAACCTGTGCAACGAAAGCTCCATGCCGCTCAGCGTAGGCAACGATCTCGCGCTGTGCAGGAAGCCTGAACGCAACCGTGCATGATCCTTAACTAGACGTGGCCCGCGACACTCACGCACAGTGGAGGTACCGGCACAAGGGGGGCACCGCCCGCGAACTCGGCAGTTCAGACAAGCCGTCCATCGTCAGGCAGATGAGGCGGCACGCTGTCCTGCGCCCGCGTCAGTGCACCACACGAGCCCGGAGCAGGAGACGCCGTCGAGAGAACTTTGGAGGTGGGTTGCAGGTGACCACGATGCACGACCCGTGGGGACAGACGAGCACCGGAACGCCCGACGCCGCGACCGGCGCGGCCAAGCCCCGGCGCGGCGAGCCACTGCTGCGCCTGACGTGGACCGACCCGGTCACCGGCGCCCACGGTTACCTCGTCGTCCACACGCTCGTGTCCGGACTGGCCACCGGCGGCACCCGCATGCGGGCCGGCTGCACGATGTCGGAGGTCGAGGACCTCGCGTTCGGCATGGCGGCCAAGACCGCGACCTTCGAGCTGCCCGTCGGCGGCGCCAAGGGCGGGATCGACTTCGACCCGAAGGACCCCCGCGCCGTCGAGGTGCTGGAGCGGTTCTGCCAGGCCATGCGCCCGTGGCTGGACGCGCACTGGGTGACCGCCGAGGACCTCGGGGTGCCGCAGCACCTCATCGACGAGGTCTTCGCCAGGCTCGGCCTCGGCCAGTCCTACCACGCCGCCATCAGCCGCGCGGCCAACCCGGAGCGGACGCTGCGGCGCGTGACGGCGGGGCTGAACGCGCCCGTGCCCGGCGGGCTGCTGCTCGGGGACGTCATCGGTGGCTACGGCGTGGCACAGGCGTGCCTCGGCGCGGCGCGCGCGTGGGGCTGGGAGACCGGCGAGACCACGGTCGCGATCCAGGGCATCGGCACGATGGGCGGCGGCGCGGCCTGGTACCTGCACGAGTCGGGCATGCGCGTGGTCGCCGTCGCCGACGCCGCGGGCACGCTGTATCACCCGGACGGGCTCGACATTCCGGCCCTGCTCGACCTGCGCGACGCCTACGGCGAGATCGACCGCGACCGCGTGCCCGCCGAGGTGCAGCGGCTGCCGAGGAACGCGGTGATCTCCACCGCCGCCGACATCCTCGTGCCCGCCGCCATCTCCTACGCGATCACGCCGGACAACACGGTGGACGTCGCCGCGAAGGTCGTGGTGGAGGCGGCCAACGCCGCGACCACGCCGGAGGCCGAGGCCATGCTCGCCGCCAACGGCATCCCGGTGATCCCGGACTTCGTCGCCAACGCGGGCGCCGCGGCCTGGGCGTGGTGGCTGCTGCTCGGGCAGGTCGGCGCCGACCCGGCGGACTCGTTCCTGCGCCTGCGCACCGAGATGCAGGCCAAGGTCGCGCTGCTGCTCGGGCAGTGGATCGTCGACGGGGTGCCGCCCCGGCAGACGGCCCACGACCTCGCGGCCGCCAACCGGCAGGCCCTGGCGGAGGCGTGCGAGGAGACCCCGCTCGTCATCCCGTAGCGGTGCGGTCCCCGGTGCGCCGCGGCGGGCGCACCGGGGACCGGCGCACCACCAGAATCGTGGCGGCAACGCCGACCGCGAAGACGGCCAGCCCGGCCCACACCATTCCCTGCGTGACCGACAGCGGCGCGCTCGGCACGTCCGGCGTCCGCCCGCCGTCCCGGCCCGTGACGACCACGGCCACGACGACGGCGATCGCGCCGAGCACCGCGGTCACCGCACCGCCCCACAACACCCGTGCCCACGCCGGCCTGCTCGCGTCCCGCGCCCGTTCCGCGCGCCGCGCCGGCGCCAGCAGCCGGGCGAGCAGCACCAGCGCGACGGGCAGCTGGAGCAGCCACAGGGTGGTGCGCGGCCAGCCGTCGAACCACACGTTGGTTCCGTAGAGCAACGTGTGCCAGACGCTCAGGACGTACACGACGATCACGAAGCGGTGCAGCGCCCGCCACAGCCGCGCGCCCGTGCCGCCGCGGAAGTAGTACAGCAGGCCGAGTGGGATCGCCAGGTACAGCGCGAGCAGCCCCAGCAGGATCGCGACCACGCCGGTGCCCGAGCCGTACCCGCCGGGCACGAACGTCTCGACGAACGCGCTCCACACCCGCCCGAGCGGCCCGAGGCCGTCGGAGTTGGCCCGCACCAGCTCCGCGAAGAACAAGGCCGCGTGGGCGAACATCAGTCCGATCGTGGTGAGGCTCGTCGAGCGGTGCCAGCGCTCCAGCCGCACCGCGGACACCGGCAGCCGCCGCGGCCCCGGCCCCGACCGCAGGAGGCCCAGCATCGTGGTCAGCCACGCCCACAGCAGCGCGGACCAGCCGAACGCCTGGCAGGCCCAGTACATCCAGTACTCGTTGGCGTCTGCGAGGAACGGCATGACGGCGACGGTCGCCGACGTTTCGGCCCGCACACGTTCGTACAGCCAGCCGAAGATCGCGACCGTGATCCCGAGCGCGATGGTCGCGTCGGGTACCGCCGCGCGGAGGTCCGCCCTGAGCGCGGGCCGGTCCAGCCCGGTGCGGCTCGGTGCCGGCATACCGTGAGCCCCTTTCGCCTGGCCGTCCGGGCCCGCGGCGAGGCGGGCCCGGACGGCGTCGGTCAGACGCCGATCTCGGCGTTCCTCGCGGCCTGCACGATGCGCTGCCGCTCCTGTTTGGTGATGATGCCGTCAGCCAGCAGGCCGGCGGTGACCTCACGGACGTGCGTGACGAACGCGGTGTGGTCCGGGTACTCGGCCTCCTCGTCGATCAGATCGTTGATTGTGCACCCGTTGCCGGTGTCGGCGTTGGCGACGCCGGTGTCCTCGGCGCCCACGAACACGGTCGCCCGCGTGTCGGACACCGAGCAGGCCGGCTCCGGGTCGACGATCGTGAACGTCGCCTTGCCCGTCTCCGAGACGTTGCCCGCCTTGTCCGTGGCGCGGTAGGAAACCGTGTACACGCCCGCGTCGGCGATCGTCAGCGGAATGCGGTACGGCCGGAAGCTCCCTTCGCTGAAGCTGTACTCGACGGAGGCCACGCCCGACTGCTCGTCGGTGGCCGTGAGGGTGAGCTTCGCCGACTCGAGGTAGTTCCAGCCGGCGTCCATCTCACCGGTGAGCTGCGCCGTGACCACGGGAGGCGTGGTGTCCTCCTGCTGGCCGGGCACGACCGTGAACGTCACCGACCCCGGCTGGGACGTGTTGCCTGCGTGGTCGGTGGCGCGGAACCGCACGGTGTGCTCGCCCTCCGCGGCGACCTCGACGGGCTCGGTGTAAGCGGTGAACTCGCCGCCGTCGAGCGCGTACTCCACGCCGTGCACGCCGGACCCCTCGTCCACCGCGGTCACGGACACGGTCGCCGAGCCGACGTAGTTGCCGTCGCCGTCCTGCTCGCCGGTCACCTCGGCCGAGACCTCCGGCGGCGTGGTGTCCTCCTGGCCGTTCTCGACGACGGTGAACGTCACCGAGCCCGGTTCGGACGTGTTGCCGGAGTTGTCGGTCGCCCGGTAGCTCACGGTGTGCTCACCCGGCGCCGACACCACGACCGGACCCGTGTAGGCGGTGAACTCGCCGCCGTCGAGCGAGTACTCGACGCTGTCCACACCGGACTCCGCGTCGTGCGCGGTCAGCTCCACGCTCGCCGAACCGAGGTAGTGGCCGTCGGTGTTCTGCTCCCCGGTCACCTCGGCCATCACGTGCGGCGGCGTGGTGTCGCCCTCCGGGGGTTCGACCACGCGGAACGTCACGAAGCCGGTCTCGGAGAGATTGCCGGCGTTGTCCGTGGCCCGGAACTGCACCGAGTGGTCGCCGAGCTCGGTGACCTCCACCGGACCCGTGTAGGGCTGGAACCCGGTGTCGTCCACCTCGTACTCCACCGAGGCGATGCCCGACTGCGTGTCCTGCGCGGTGACCGTGACCGTGGCCTTGGCGAGGTAGTTGCCGTCGGCGTCCTGGGTGCCGCTGAGCTGACCCGTGACCGTCGGCGGAGTCGTGTCCTCCGGCGCCTGCTCGACGACCGTGAACGTCACCGACCCGGTCTGCGACACGTTGCCCGCGTTGTCGGTCGCCCTGAACTCCACGATGTGCTCACCGGGCTCGCTCACCGCCACCGGCTCCGTGTACGGCTGGAACCCTCCACCGTCCAGCTGGTACTCGACGGACGCGACGCCGGACTCGGTGTCCTGCGCCGAGACGGCGACCGTCGCCGTGCCGACGTAGTTGCCGTCGGCGTCCTGCTCGCCGGTGACCTCGCCCGCGACCGAGGGCGCGGTGGTGTCCTCGCCGCCGCCGTCGGTGACCGTGAGCACGCCGGCCATCTGGCCGTGCCCGGGCAGGGCGCAGTAGTAGCGGTACTGGCCCGGCGTGAGGTTGACGTCGACCTCGTAGCGGCCCTGGTTCGCGTCGAAGGGGCTCGCCGTGATGTTGACGTTGACGTCGTGGTTGTAGCCGGGCGTGGAGGTGTCGAACGTCAGGGTGTGCGGCATCCCCGTGGTGTTGCCCGTCGCGGTGCTGTTCTCGAAGACGAGCGTCGCCGCGCCCGCCGTGGCCGTGGCCGGCGCCGAGGCGTACTCGGTGATGCTGTCGTCGGCCGTCCAGGTCAGGATCTGCTGCTGTGCCTGGGCTTGCCGGGAGGTCTCCGTTTGCGTCTGCGCCGCCTGCCGGGCCTGCTGGACCTGCTCGCCGGCGAGCGAGGCGGGCACCACCCACAACGCCACCAGGAGAACGCCCAGCAACCCCACGGTGCCCCGCCGGGCGGCCACGCCCAGCGATGTGCGTAATCGTTGGTACATAAGCGTGCTGCACCTCTCGTGAAGTGGTACCGGCCGGTGCGGACGTCCGGAAGAGCGCCCGCACCGGCCGGCTGCCTCGGTTTACAGCTCCCGCACGCGGATGTTGCGGAACTCGGTCAGGTCGTTGTCCCCGTGGTTCTGCAACCCGATGAACCCGTTGCGGAACTGCCGCAGATCGGTCGGCGGGTCACCGGCACGGGACGACTCCTTGCCGGGCAGGTTGTCGAACTCGTTGATCACCACGCCGTTGCGCAGGATCGTGTAGTGCTGCCCGACCACGCGGATCTCGTAGGTGTTCCACTCACCCTTGGGAGTCGCGCCGGCCTGGTCGAGCCCGACCGGGTCGAAGTTGTAGATCGATCCGGTCTTCTGTGGCTCACCGGACTCCCCGTCGTAGATCTGCACCTCGTGTCCACAGTAGATCGCCACCCAGGCCTGCGAGTCCCTTGCGGAGCCGACGGTGCCGCAGCTGCCCGCGGGCCGCTGCTCGAGCGGCGTTCTCGGGTCGGGGAAGCGGACGAACACGCCGCTGTTGGCCCGGCCCTGCCCCGGTGCGATGTCCTTGTACTCCAGCTTCAGCGAGAAATCGGCGTACGGTTTCGCCGCGTACCACAGCATTCCGAGCCCACCGGAGCTGCGCAGCGACCCGTCCGGCTGGATGTCGAACCGGCCCGACGGCGCCATCTCCCAGCCGCGCAGCGACTCGGCCGTGCCGTTGAAGATCGGTTCCCAGCCCGAGTCACCCACCTTGCCGATGGGGGACTGCTTGGCCGCGCTGATCAGCGCGTCGCGCTCGGCGCGGACGAGCACGCCCTTGCGCATGAGGTCGCGGGCGACCTTCGAGACGTGGTCGACGAACTTCTTGTGCGTCGGCCACGTGCTCTCGTCGTCGATGAGGTCGTTGACCGTGCAGCCGTTGCCGACCTCGTGGTTCTCGACACCCGTGTCGGTGTCCCGCAGCCACACCGTCTCCCGCGTGTCGGGCACCGCGCAGCCGACGTCGACCCTGGTGGTGGTCGTCGCCTTCTCGCCGTCGGCGTAGGTCACCGTCAGCGTGGCCGTGTAGGTCCCGATGCTGCCGTAGGTGTGCACGGGGTTGGCCTCGGTGGACCTGGCTCCGTCACCGAACCGCCACTCGTACGACACGCCACCGGACCTGGACCCGTTGAACGCCATCGTCAGCGGCTTGTTCTGCAGCGCGGTCGCCCTCGCGGCCGGAGCCGGGGTGGCCGGCCCGCCCTCGTAGGTGACCCGCAGCAGCTTCTGGTTGGGGGCGAGGCTGAAGAAGCCGCTGCCGTAGTCGATCAGGTACAGCGCACCGTCGGGGCCGAACTGCGCACCCATCCAGCTCTGCAGCTGGGTGTCGGCACCGCCCGCCTTGATGATGTCGCGCAGGTCCTCCGCGAACGCGGGCGGGCCCTGCTGCTGCACCGTGGCGGGGTCCAGGGTCACGGCGACGCGGTTGTTCGGGTTGCACTCGTCACCGATGAACCACTTGTCGTCCCAGTAGGACGGCCAGGCCACGTCGCTCTCCGGGTCCACCAGCGAGCTGTGGTACGTCGGACCCGACATCACGGCCTGGCAGCCGCCGCTCACGAACGGCAGCGTGTAGGTGCTGTCCTCCTCCTTGTACGTGGGGATGCCGCTGCCGTCCGGCCGCTCCGGGAACACCGGTCCGCCGCCCTGCGGCGAGTACCAGATCATGTTGTCACGCGCGGGCGGGATGTCCACCAGTCCCGTGTTGCGCGGCGAGGTGTTCTTCAGGTTGTCGCAGTCGTACCAGCCGGTGAGCACCGACGCGTCCGTGTCGCTGCGGTCGCGGTAGGGTTGCTTGTTGCCCATGCAGTAGGGCCAGCCCTGGTTGCCCGCCGACGTGAGCACGGTCGCCGTCTCGTACTTGGCCGGGCCCAGCTCCGGGCTCGGCGCGCCGGCGTCGGGACCGACCCACGCGGTGGTGACCCAGTCGTGCACGGGGTCCACGTCGAGGCGCGCCGGGTTGCGCACGCCCATCACGTAGATCTCCGGGCGTGTCTTGTCACCGGGATCCTCCGCCTCGGGGAAGAGGTTGCCCTCCGGGATCGTGTACGTCCCGTCGTCCTCGGGGTGGATGCGCAGGATCTTGCCGTTCAGGTCGTTGGTGCTGCCCGACGTCCTGCGCGCGTCCTGGAAGGACACACCGGCGTACTCCTGGGTCCAGTTGTTGCCGGAGTAGCCCTGCGACCCCTGCGAGGAGTTGCTGTCGCCGACGGCGATGTAGAGGTTGCCTGCCTTGTCGAAGTCCATGCCGCCACCGGCGTGGCAGCAGCTGTGGATCTGCGTGTCCCACTGCAGGATGTCCTTGCGGCTGCTCAGGTCGAGCGTGTCGGTCGCGGCGTCGTAGGTGAACCTGGACACCGTGCGCTGGCCGATCCGCTTCTCCTTGTCGATCGACTCGTACGGCATCCAGTAGACGTAGATCCAGCCGTTGTCGGCGAACTCCGGGTCGAGGGTCATGCCGAGCAGACCCTCCTCGCTCTTGACGAGCTCGTCCCCGCTGCCCCGGTTGCCGAACACCTCGAGCGTGGTGATCAGCTTGACCTTGCGGGTCTCCGGGTCCCACTGGTGGATCGTGCCGCAGCCGAGACCCACGTTCTCCTGGTCCCAGTTGGGCACGGGGCCGGTGGGGCAGGCCGCCTTGCCGACGTAGAACACCGTGCCGTCCGGCGCGACCGTGACGCCGTGCATCTCGCCGTACTGGTCGAGCTGACCCGGCTGGTTCTGCCCGGTGAGCCGCTCTGTCTTGTAGTTCGCGGCGATCGTGGCCTGGCAGTCGCCCCTGACCACACCGGTCGTCCACTTCAGCGCGCCCAGCAGGTGACCGCGGAACTTGGCCTCGCCGTAGCTGCCGACGGTGCCGCCCATCCCGGTGTAGAAGGACCGGCCGCCGTCGTAGTCCCGGCACCACGAGATCGGGTGGAACGCGCCGTTTCCGTTCGCCCCCGCGTCATAGGTGTGCTCCTGCACCTGGGCGACCGTGTGCACCTCCCCCACCGGGTTGGTCTCCCAGTTGAGCCACTTGTCCGAGCGCTTCCACGTCAGCGGCAGGCCCTCGTTGGCGGGGTGCTGCCGGTCGACCACACTCACCACGGCCTGCTGCGGCTCGGGCTCGGCGCCCGGCGGCGGGGTCGCGTCGGCGGTGTAGAGCTCGATCTCGGCGAGCTGCGTCGCCGACTCGCCCGCGTTGGCGGTGATGTCGAGCCGGTAGTGCGCGTACGCCTGCGTGTTCTCGAAGCGGTACTCCTTGGGCTGGAACCTCTCCGGGAAGTCCTCGCCGGTGCGCCGGTCGAGATCGGTCCACGTCTGCCCGTCCTGGGAGCCCTGCAGGGTCCAATCCAGCGGGTCGCGGCCGGGGAAGTCGTTGGCCGAGGTCAGCGCGTAGTGCGAGATGGCGGCGGGTTCGGCAAGCTCCAGCGCGGCCCAGCCGGTGCGCGCGAACGTCAGCCACTTGCTGTTGGCGTTGCCGTCCACGAGCTTCGCGCCGGTCTCGTTGGGCGGGTTCTCGCCGCTCACCGTGACGCCGGCGACCTCCTCCGGCACGGGCCGGTTGCCCGCGGGGCGGGCGCCGATGAGGCCGCCGAACCACTCGGAGCGGGCCTGCGCCTTCGCGGCGTCGCGGATGCCGAGGAAGCCGCCGCCCTCCTCGATGTAACGCCGCAGCGCCGACTCCTGCCCGGCGTTCAGCTCGTTGCCCTCGGCGGAGAGGAAGACGATGCCGCGGTAGCGAGCGAGGTTCTCGGTCGTGAACGACGCGGGATCGGTGGAGATGTCCACCGTGAACCCGTTGCTCTCCCCCAGCTCCTCGATCGCCCGCGCGGCACGGACTACCGGGTCGGCCTGTTCGGCCGCGACACCGCGGAACACCAGTACGTTGACCTGGCTCGCCGCCGCGGCGGCCTGGTTCTGCGCCGCCACGGGCTCTGCGGGCGCGCCGGTGGCGGGCAGCGCGGTCAGCCCCAGTGTCAGTACCGCGCTCGTCAGCAGGATCATGCCACGCCGCAACGGTCTCGGCCGTAATCGGCCGCCGCGGGGCGGGAGCGCCAATCTTCTTCGACCCATCCCTACTCCATTCACTCGTGGTGCGCCCTAGTGGCCTTCGTGGGTGGTGCCGGGCTGCTGCTGTTCGAGCTGCTGTGGTTCCCGCGTCACGTGGTGGTGCTGGTGGTAGCGGTCGAGCGTCTCCTGCGCGCCCTCGGGCATCGAGCCGTCCGCGTTGCGGATCAGCCAGACGCCCGCCATGCCACCGTCGGAGTGGAACTGCACGTGGCAGTGGTACATCCACACGCCTGGACCCACGCCCTCCCCTGCGATCACCTGGAACCCGAAGGAGTCGCCGGGGTTGAGGTCCCGGTTGTCGATCACCTGCGTCGGGTCGTCGGGGCCGCTGAGCATGCCGGTGCGGTTGTCGGCCCAGCGGTGGGCGTGCAGGTGGAAGGTGTGGAAGAAGTCGCCGTGGCCGATGGCGATGAACTCCACGCGCTCGCCGAGATTGGCCTCGATCACGGGGATGTCGGGCGCGACGCGGTTGTTGATGGTCATGCCGTTGAACACCACGGTGTACTGGCGCTTCGGCAGGAGGTCGCCCTCGCGGCGCACGATGAGCGCGCCGTAGAGCCCGGCGCGGAGACCGTCCGTGCCGTGGTCGCCGCCCATCGCGTGGTCGTGGTAGTGCCAGTATCCCGCGCTGCCCGGCATCCAGCGACCGTCCTTTTGGTACGGTGCCCTGGTCTTCCAGATGTACTTGCGCCGCTGGCCCGGCTCGTTGAACGACGCGTTGAGCGGGCTGCCGTCGGAGTCGACGTCGTAGTCCACGCCGTGCGGGTGGATGGACAGCCGCCGGTCGGTGTTGTTGACCAGGTCGATCTCGAGGGTGTCGCCCTCCCAGATCTCGAGGATGGGTCCCGGCACGGTCGCGGTGCCCGGTGAGAGCCCGTAGCCGAACAGGCCGCCGCCGATCTCCTCGGCGTAGACGGTGATCCGCCGCGTCACGCCCGCGCGCGCGGGGCGTGCCGTCTCCGGCGCCGCCGCGGCCGAGCCGAGACCGGCGGCGACGACGGGAACGGTGACGCCCGCCGCCGCGGCACCGGCCAGCATGGAACGCCGGGACATCGCCCGCGCGAGGCGCGGGCGGGCGGGTTTCTCAGCCATGGGGTCTCCATTCGCGTACCCGGGCGGCACGTGCGGGCCCGGGGTCGGGGTGGGGAACGAGCGGGGTGAATCCTTGCCGTGCGCGTGTGTCGCTTGTGGACAGATTGGGTTCGCCGCGGCACGGCGCGCCGCCGGGCGAGCGTGGCTCGCCCGGGTGGAGGCGGTTGGACCGCGGGGTTCGGGGTTCTTCGGAAGGGCTTCTGCGGGCTTCTGCGCGGTGGCGGGGTCCGGTCAGGGCGGGGCTGGGCCGGGCGGGAAGCCGGTCACCGGACTGCCGACGGAACGGCGGAGGAGCGCATGCCGTAGTGCTTGCGGCATCCGCGCGTATCCCGCCTGTCGCGACGTTCGACTCACGCTGCCTCGCCTTCAGCGCCGAGGGTTCCAGGGGGAAAGTTAATTACTTCCGGTGCTCCCGTAAATATCTACGGTCAAAATAGGCGAACTTATGCTGCGTTGAGACAGAAGTGGTACGACAAACGGAGCAACGGCGCGGAGCCGAAGCGCCTACGCCGGTCGCGAGTCCCCCGCCCAGGCACGCGAGTCCCCCGCTCAGGCGCGCGAGTGCCCCGCTCCGGTCCGCGAATGGCGCGCTCCCGCGCACGACCGGAACGAACGACTCGCGGTCGGGAACGCACAACTCGCGGGCTGAGCGCACGACTCGCGGGCTCAAGCGGGCAACTCGCGGGCCCGAGCGGGGGACTCGCGGTCCCGAGCGGGCAACTCCCGGGCCCGAACGGGCAACTCGCGGGCCCGAGCGGGGGACTCACGGGCCGGAGCGGGGGACTCGCGGAAAGGGTCAGACCAGGAAGGTGAACAGGGGGCTGTCCGGCGACACCTGCTCGATGCGGTGCGGGGCGGCGTCCATCCGCTTGAGCATGGGCTCCAGGTTCTCCGGGGATCCCAGCTCGACGCCGACCAGCGCGGGGCCGGTCTCCCGGTTGTTGCGCTTGACGTACTCGAAGAGCGTGATGTCGTCGTCGGGACCGAGGATGTCGTCGAGGAACCGGCGCAGCGCGCCCGGCTCCTGCGGGAACTCGACCAGGAAATAGTGCTTGCGGCCCTCGAAGACGAGCGCCCGCTCGACGATCTCGTTGTACCGGCTGACGTCGTTGTTGCCGCCGGAGAGGATGCACACCACGGTCGCGCCCTCGGGCAGCCCCAGGTCGAGATGCAGCGCCGCCGACGCGAGCGCCCCCGCCGGCTCCGCGATGATCCCGTCGGACTGGTACAGGTCGAGCATCTCGACGCAGATCTGCCCCTCCGGCACGGCCACGAGACGCGGCCGGCCCTGCGCCGCCACGGCGAACGTGTGCCGCCCGACCTGCCGCACCGCGGCGCCGTCGACGAACGGGTCGACGTGCTCCAGCGCCACCGGCTGCCCCTCGGCGAGTGCGCGCGCCATGCTCGCCGCGCCCTGCGGCTCGGCGCCGACGACCCGCACCCCTGGGTGCGTCTCCCGGAGCCAGGTCAGAGTCCCGGCGAGCAGCCCGCCGCCGCCGACCGGCACCACGACCACGTCGGGAACCCGCCCGAGCTGCTCGATGATCTCCTTGACGACGGTGCCCTGGCCCGCGATGGTGCGCGGGTCGTCGAAGGCCGGGATGAGGACCGCGCCGGTCTGCTCGGCGTGCTCGCGCGCGGCCGCCGCGCAGTCGTCGTAGGTCTCGCCCTCGACGACGATCTGCACGTACTGGCCGCCGAACCGGGCGACGCGGTCGCGCTTCTGCCTCGGCGTCGTCCTCGGCAGATACACCCGCGCGCTGACCCCGAGAGCCGCGCAAGCGAACGCGACACCCTGCCCGTGGTTGCCCGCGCTGGCGCACACGACGCCCCGCGAGCGTTCCCCGTCGCTGAGCGAGGCGATGAGATTGTAGGCGCCGCGGCCCTTGTACGAGCGGACCGTGTTGAGGTCCTCGCGCTTGAGCCACACGTCGAGGTCGTGCCGCTGGGAAAGCCGCTCGTTGCGCTGCAGCGGGCTCGGCTCGATCACGTCGGCGAACCGGACGGCCGCCTCAGTGACGTCCGCCGCGCTCACCACACCCGCGTCCGGGGCGTTCTCAGACAACACGGTCCTCCTGTCGCATGTTCGTGCCATGAATAGCCGCGACGAGCATGGGCGGGACCCCGCCAGGGCGACCGACGGGCCACGCACACGCCGCTGCTCGTGCTCGGCAAGATCACAGAGATCCTGAACGCCTTCACACTGAAGCGGCCGTCGCTGACGTTTGCGCGAGATACAGCAATCTACCGGCCTGCCCGCGTCGACCGTGCAGCGGCTGGTGACCAACCTGATAGCGAACGGGTTCCTGGACCGCGCCGACGACGGTTTCCGCATCGGTGTCCGAATGGCCTACTGGGCGGCCGCGGCCGCCAAGGACTTCGACGTGCTCGCCGTGGTCAACCCGGTGCTCAAGGACCGGCGCGACGTCACCGGCGAGACGGCGTGCTTCTTCCGCGCCGAGGGCGAGCACCGCGTGTGCATCGCCGTCGCCGGGACCCACCACGCCCTGCGCCGCGAGATGTCCGTCGGGCGGATCGCGCCGATCACGGTCGGCTCCTCGGGCCGCGTGCTGCTCGCCTCGAACCCGGACCTCGCCGAAAAGGTCCCCCAGCACGAGCCGCCGCAGCTCGCCGACAGCACCGTGACCGACCGCGGCGAGCTGCGCAGGCTCATCAAACAGACCGTCGCCGACGGCTACGCCATCACGGTGGGTGACGCGTCGACGGCGCCTCAGGCCTCGCGGCCCCCGGTGTTCGACTCGGCCGCCGACGTGGTCGGCGCGCTGATGATCCAGGGCCCGACGCTGCGGATGCCGTACGAGAAGTGCGTCGAGCGGGTCGACGTGCTGGTCGAACAGGCGGAACGGATCACCCGGGCCCTTGGCGGCCGGTTCCCCGCGTGACCTCCCACGCCGCCGGGTTCACCGGGCGCGGCGGCCGACGGCCCTCCGCCATCGCGACGGCGTTGCGCGCGCACAGCTCGGCCACTCGCACGCGCACGGACCTGGTCGCGCTGCCGACGTGCGGCAGCAGGGTGGTGTTGGGCAGCTCCGCGAGGCCGTCCGCGAGCTCCGGCTCCAGCTCGTAGGCATCCAGCCCGGCCCCGCGATCACGCCGTCGCGCAGCGCGCCGGCCAGCGCCTTCTCGTCCACGATCGGCCCACGCGCCGTGTTGATGAGGGAACGCACGACTCGCGAGCGGGTGGGAGTCCACTGTGGAGCGGCTGTGGGGGCCGTGGCGGGACACGGCCCCCGGTCCGTCCTCAGTGGCCGATGTCGATGACGACGCGGGTCGGCGAACCGAGGGTGAACACGCGCACCCACGACCGGTACCGGGTGCCGAGCCCGACCGAGAGGACGCCCTCGAAGTCGCCGGTGACCGCAACCGCCATCACGTTGCGCAGGCTGCGGGTGCGGAACTTCACCGGGCCCGGATACGTCGGTGCACCGCTGGCGCCGTGTGCGGCGGCGGGTGTCGCGGTGACGGCGACGAAGTGCTCACCGGTGAGCCAGACGATCTCACCGGAGCCGTCGGCGATCAACTCATCGACGAGCCGGTGGGCGACGGCCGGCCGCGGCCCGCTCAGGTCGAGCACGACGCGGTCGAAGCCGGTGTTGAGGCCGGTGCGGATGCCGGTCAGCACCGGGGTGGTCGGCTGCGCGGCCGACGACGCCGACACCGCGAGACCGCCGAGCAACAGAAGGGTGGCGGCGAGCGCCGCGAGCGCGCGCCGCGTGAGGGTGGTCATCGTTGACCTCCTGCCGGGAGAATGGCGAACGGGAGTCCCAGCGCCGGGTATCAGGCAGACGCGCGGCGCGGGTCCCGGTTGCTCCCGCACCGGGACGAGACGAAGTCGTGACCGTGAACGAAGCACTGCCGGGAACCTTTGCCACGGCTAGGATCCAGCCGTGGACGACGTCGAGCTCGTACTCGGTCCCCTGCTTCGGCATGTCGACGAGTCGTCGGCGACGGTGTGGGTGGAGACCAGCGGGCCGTGCGAGGTCACGGTGCTCCACGCTGGCGCCCCGACGTTCGAGGTGTGCGGCCACCACTACGCGCTCGTGGTGCTCACGGGCCTGGCTCCCGGCACCAGCACGCCGTACGAGGTGCGGCTCGACGGCCGGACGGTGTGGCCGCAACCGGAGAGCCCCTTCCCGGCGAGCCGCATCCGCACGCTGCCCGAGGACGGCGCGCCGTTCCGGCTGGTCTTCGGGTCCTGCCGCAAGCCGCACGAGCACGACTCGCTCGGCACCGACGCGCTGGTGTCCTATGCGGAGCGGATGCGCGGGCTGCCCGAGTCCGAATGGCCACGGTCGCTGCTCCTGCTCGGCGACCAGGTTTACGCCGACGAGACCACGGCCGAGACGCAGGCCTGGCTCGCCACGAGGCGGGACCTGAGCGAACCGCCCGGCACCGAGGTGACGGACTTCGACGAGTACGCCCATCTCTACCGCGAGACGTGGTGCGATCCCCCGGTGCGCTGGCTGCTCTCCACCGTGCCCGTGTCGATGATCTTCGACGACCACGACGTGCGCGACGACTGGAACACCTCCGACGTGTGGCGCGAGCGGATGCGGCGCCATCCGTGGTGGACCGGACGGCTGCGCGGCGCGTTCATGTCGTACTGGGTGTACCAGCACCTCGGCAACCTCGGCCCCGGCGAGCTCGCCGAGGACCCCACCGCGGCCGCCGTGCTGGACGGGCCCGGCGACCGCACCGAGCTGCTCCGCAGGCTCGCCGACGAGGCCGACGACGAACTGGGCGCGGTGAAACACGCGCGGTGGAGCTACCGTCGCCGGTTCGGCCGCGTCCGGCTGCTGGTGATCGACAGCAGGGCGGGGCGCATCCTCGGCGGCGGGCGGCGGTCGATGCTCGACGAGGAGGAGTTCCGCTGGGTGGAGCAAAGCGCCGAGGGCGAGCACGACCACCTTCTGATCGGGACTTCACTGCCGTGGCTGCTGCCGCCGGCGTTCTCGGACCTGGAGTCGCTCAACGAGGCCGCGTGCCGCAGACCAGGCCGGCGGGGCCGCGTCGCGGAGTGGGTCCGGCAGACCGGCGACTTCGAGCACTGGGCCGCGTTCCGGTCCTCGTTCGACCGGCTCGCGCGGCTGGTCGAGCGCACGGGCTCGGCCGACGGCGCACCGGCGACGATCTGCGTGCTGTCCGGGGACGTGCACCACAGCTATTTCGCCCGCGCTCGGTTCCCCCGGCGGCTGCGCTCGGCGGTCTACCAGCTGACGTGCTCGCCGGTGCACAACACCGCGCCGTCGTACCTGCGGCTGGCGTTCCGCGCGGGCTGGTGGCGGCCGCTGGCCTGGCTGGCGGGCCGGTGGGCGCGGCTGTCCGGGGTGGAGCCGCCGCCGCTGGACTGGTCGTGCGTGCTCGGACCGCGGTTCACCAACGCCATCGCGACACTGGAGCTGACGGGACGCCGCGCGGAGGCGTGGCTGGAGCTGAGCGAACCGGACGGGCTCGTGGTGTACGCCCGGCTCCCGCTCGCCCCGTAGCGGGAGCCGGCGCACGTCAGCGCAGGTGCTCGCGCAGGAACGACACGCCCGGTGAAATGCCGCGTCCCGAACCACGCGAGCGCCGGCGTGCGGAGCTAACGGCGGCGGCCCAGCTGGCGATGGCGCAGGCGCACGCGGGCCGGGAGCACGAGGCGCTCCGGACGTGCCGGGAGGTGCGGGAACTCAGCGGGCGGCCCGGCGAGCTGCGGGAGCGACCCGGCGCGCCGCTCACCCGGCGCAAGCAGGAGGTCGCCACGCTCATCGCGGACGGACTGTCCAGCAAGGAGGTCGCCGAGCGGCTCACGATCTCACCGCGCACGGTTGACGGTCTCGTGGAGCGGATCCTGCGCAAGCTCGACTTCTCGTCGCGCACCCAGGTCGCGTCGTGGGTCGCCGCGAGCGCGGTGAGCTGAACGGGCGCGTCAGAAGAAGCCCTCGTGCTCGCGGTGCACGGTGGAGGTCGACTTGCCCGAGGCGCGGTGGCCGTAGTCGGCGCTGATGGCGTCGGCGGTGCGCACGACGAGCGGCGCGATCTCGGAGCGCAGCTCCTCGACGGTCGCCCGGCCGCTCGAGGTCGACGACGCCAGCGCGGCGATCACCGTGCCCGACTGGTCGCGGACGGGGGCCGAGACCGACAGCAGGCCCTCCTCCAGCTCACCGGCGACGATCGAGTAGCCCTCGGCGCGCACCGTGCGCAGCTCACGGCGGAACTCGTCGGGGTCGGTCACGGTGTTCCTGGTGAGCGGGCGCAGGCCCGCGTCGATGACCTCGTCGACGTGTTTCGGCGGAGCCCACGCCAGCAGGACCCGGCCCATCGACGTGGCGTACGCGGGCACGCGGGAGCCGATCGCGATGTTGATGCTCATGATGCGCCGCACCGGAACGCGTCCGATGTAGACGACGTCGGTGCCGTCGAGCGCGGCGAGTGACGCGGACTCGCTCGTCTGCTCCGCGAGCCGCATGAGGTGCGGCTGGGAGAGCTCGATCATCGCGTGCGAGGCCGAGTAGTGCTGGCCGATGCTGAGCACGCGCGGGGTCAGCGACCAGTGCCCGCCCTCCCCCTTCACGTAGCCAAGGCTCTGCAGCGTGATGAGGATCCGCCGCACCGCGGGCCGGGAGAGCCCGGTGGCGGAGGCGAGCTCGGCGAGCGAGGGGTTGGGCCGGTCGGCGTCAAAGGCCAGCAGCACCTGGAAGCCCCGCTCGAGGCTCTGGATGTGATCGCGCGAGTTCTCGTCCTTGGTCATCGCCCGCCATCCTCCCGCAGTCGCGGTCTTGACTTCCAAGCCGTCCGAGGTGCACCCTTCCACGTGTTGAACGCATAGCGGTCAGACTGTACGCATAGCGTACCGGAGGTGTCGACGATGACCCTGGACCAGCGCGAGATCCGCAACGGCTTCGGCCGGTTCGCCACCGGCGTGACGGTGGTGACCTGCGAGAACGATGCGGGTGAGCCCCACGGGGCGACCGTCAACGCGTTCACGGCGGTCTCGCTCGAGCCCGCGTTGTGTCAGGTGACGCTGACCCGCAGGTCCAAGGCCTGTGGCTACCTCGACGGCGCGCCGTTCGCCGTGAACGTGCTCGCCGCCGAGCAGCAGGACATCGCGTGGCACTTCGCGGGCAAGCCGCAGGAGCCCGGTCCCCTCTGGGCACAGGGACCCACCGCCCCCGTGCTCCTCGGCAACGCGGCGACCATCTCGTGCCGGCCCTGGCGCACCTACGACGGCGGCGACCACCTGATCGTCCTCGGCGAGGTCGTCGACCTGCAGCTCACCGACGCCGAACCCCTGCTGTTCTTCGCGGGCCGGTTCCGCTCCCTGCGCGCGCTCGACAGCGGCCACCACTGGGCCGCGTCCGTCGACTGCCCGGAGAGCAGCTGGTTCGGCATGCCCGCCGCGGGCGCCTACCAGCGCGTGCCCGCCTGAACCGCGACGCGGTCAACGATCCCCATCAATGGAGAAGGGAACTACTGATGACAGTCGAGCAGCGTGACGAAGCCATCGGCAGCGCCGCGAACGGAGCGAGCGCTCCGCGGAACACGCGCCCGATGACCGGCGACGAGTACATCGAGAGCATCCGCGACGGCCGGGAGGTGTTCATCTACGGCGACAGGGTCGCCGACGTCACCACCCACCCGGCGTTCCGCAACTCGGTGCGGATGACCGCTCGGCTTTACGACGCGCTGCACGACCCGGACAGGCAGTCGGTGCTCACCGCGCCCACCGACACCGGCAGCAGCGGGTTCACCCACCCGTTCTTCCGCACGCCACACACCAGTGCCGACCTGTTCGCCGACCGCGACGCGATCGCCGAGTGGGCGAAGATGACCTACGGCTGGATGGGCCGCAGCCCCGACTACAAGGCCGCCTTCCTCGGCACGCTCGGCGCCAACGCCGACTTCTACGAGCCCTTCGCCGGCAACGCCCGCCGCTGGTACACCGAGTCACAGGAAAAGGTCCTGTACTGGAACCACGCGATCATCA
>NZ_QEQT01000103.1:0-7931 GCF_003311655.1 Prauserella sp. PE36
GTGGCGAACACGATCGTGCCGTAGAGCACGTAGTGGAAGTGCGCCACCACGAAGTACGAATCGGACACCTGGAAGTCGATCGCCGGGGCCGCGAGCAGCACACCCGACAGACCGCCGAAGAGGAACGTGACGATGAAGCCGACCGAGAACAGCATCGGCGTCTCGAAGGTCAGCTGTCCCTTCCACATGGTGCCGATCCAGTTGAAGAACTTCACACCGGTCGGCACGGCGATCAGGAAGGTCATGAACGAGAAGAACGGCAGCAGCACCGCGCCGGTGGCGTACATGTGGTGCGCCCACACGGACACCGAGAGCGCCGCGATGGCGAGCGTGGCCCAGATGAGGCCCTTGTAGCCGAACACCGGTTTGCGGCTGAACACCGGGAAGATCTCGGACACGATGCCGAAGAACGGCAGCGCGACGATGTACACCTCTGGGTGGCCGAAGAACCAGAACAGGTGCTGCCACAGGATCACGCCGCCGTTGGCCGGATCGAACACATGGGCGCCGAGGCGGCGGTCGGCGAGCAGGCCGAACAGGGCGGCGGTGAGGATCGGGAAGGCGATGAGGATGAGGATGCTCGTGACCAGGATGTTCCAGGTGAAGATGGGCATCCGCCACATGGTCATTCCTGGCGCGCGCAGGCATACGACGGTGGTGATCATGTTGACGGCACCGAGGATCGTGCCGAGGCCGGACACCAGCAGGCCGGTGATCCACAGGTCCGCGCCCACGCCGGGGGAGTAGATCGCGTTCGACAGTGGCGTGTAGGCGAACCAGCCGAAGTCGGCCGCGCCGCCCGGGGTGAGGAACCCACCGACGGCGGTCAGGCCGCCGAAGAGATACAGCCAGTAGCTGAGCGCGTTCAGCCGCGGAAAGGCGACATCCGGTGAGCCGATCTGCAGGGGCAGGATGAAGTTCGCGAATCCGAACAGCACCGGTGTCGCGTAGAGCAGCAGCATGATCGTGCCGTGCATGGTGAACAGCTGGTTGTACTGCTCCTGCGACAGGAACTGCAGCCCGGGGCGAGCCAGCTCGGTGCGGATGAACATGGCCATCGCCCCGCCCACCATGAAGAAGGCGAACGACGTGACCAGGTACATGATGCCGATCTGCTTGTGATCCGTTGTGCGGAACAACCGCAGCAGGTACGAACCCTCCGGCGCCTCACGCACCGGCGACGGGCGCGGAGCAACAGGTGCCGGTGTCACAGCCATGCTCGAACTCCATTCGTGGCGCCACAGCCACACCAAACTACTAGACTAGATAGTAGATTACCGGCTTTTTGTGTCGATCGACACGGGTGCGTGGCCGTGCTCGGGCCGATAGGGGCGTACTCGTGGAGCACGCGATAGGGGTGGCCCCTCGCTCGAGATGTCTCCTACGATGTTGTAGTAGGAGGTCGTCGGGAGGTGTGGTCATGGGCAGGTTGGAGGGAGAGGTCCTCAAGCTGTTGTGGGCGGGTGCTGGTCCGCTGACCGTGCGCGACGTGCTGGAGCAGCTCAACGCGGCGAGGTCCCGTCCGCTGGCCTATACGACCGTCATGACGGTTCTCGCGCGACTGGCCGACAAGGGTGCGGCGCGGCGGCGTCCGGCTGGCCGAGGTTATGCCTACGAGCCGGTCGGTCGCGACCCCGCATCACTTGCAGTGAGGCGGGTCATCGACGAGCACGGTCAGGCTGCCGTTGCGCATTTCCTCGCGGAGGCGGAGGCTGACGACGATCTCCGGGAACGGCTGCGTCGGATCATCGAAGGAAGAAGCTGATGTCGGCCCGTGGCGGTGCCTTCTGGAGCCTGATCGGCGCTGGCCTGCTCCTGCGGACGACTGCATTGATCGGGTCCTGCGCGGCGATCACTGCCGTTCTCCACACTCTGTTGACAGGCGGAGCCGGGCGGCTCGTCGCGACGTGGTACTTGGTGCTCCCGGCTCTCGCGTTGATAGCGCTGAACCTCGCAGCGCTACGCCGAGAGATCAAGTTGTCCGGGGCCGCGCTGCGGGCGCATCGACGGCTCCGGCTCGCAGCGTTCCCGGTACCGCGGGGCTGCGGTCACTCGTCAGACGACGGGGGCTGGTCGCGCGCGTGGAGCGGGTGTCGGACGATCGTGCCTTCGCGCTTACATACGGGTTGTGGCGACCGCGCATCGTGATCAGCGACGGCCTGATTGCCCGTTGTTCCGATGACGAACTGGCGGCCGTCCTGGAACACGAGGCCGAACACGTGCGAGTACGTGACCCGCTCCGCATCTTCCTCTGTCGGATAGCCGTGCTGAGATCGCTCCTCATGCCAGTGCTCGCGCATCTCGCGCAGCGCGCCCGGTGCGATGCGGAGCTGGCCGCTGACAGGCGCGCTGCACCCCGCATCGGTCCGGCCGTGCTCGCGCGGGCCTTGCTGATCGCGAGTGCGCCACCGGTTCCCTTGGCTGCTGACGTGATTTCGGGATTCGGCGACCGGGACATGTTGGAGGCCCGTGTGCTGCAACTGGAGGGCGCGCGGGTGGCCCGGCGGCGACCGGCGCGCCGGGCGATCGCGATCAGTGCAGGGGATTGCTGCTCATGAGCTGGTTGGTCGTGAGCGCATTTCTCGCGTCCTCACTGCTCCATCCCGGCTACGGTTGGCTACTACGAGAATGTAGTAGATTGGCGGCGTGATGACTCGTGAGTATCTGGACGGCAAGGCTGCCGAACGGTTCGCCCGTTACTACGACAGCTTCAACGCCCCGGCTGAGCGCCGCTGGGCCGGCGCCCGGCGGGCAAGGATGGTGGGGTCGCTGACGGGCACCGTCCTGGAAATCGGTGCCGGGACAGGTGCCAATCTCCGGCATTACCGCGGCGTTCGCGAGCTCGTCGCTGCCGAGCCGTCCGCAGCGATGCGCGAACGTCTGCGCGACGCCGTAGCCGCAGTACAGGTACCGGTGGATATCGTGGATGCGACCGCAGAGCGACTGCCGTTCTACGAGACGAAGTTCGATGCGGTCGTGTGCGGCCTCGTCCTGTGCAGCGTCACCGACCTCGATCGGGCCTTGGTCGAGATCCGACGGGTGCTCAAGCCCACAGGTCAGCTCGTGTTTTTCGAGCACATCCGTGCCGACGGGCTGCTCGGCTGGGTTCAAGACCGGATCGAGTCGACCTGGGCGCGCATCGCCGCGGGCTGTCGACCGAACCGTCGCACCGTTCAGGCTATTCGCGCGGCCGGATTCACCGTCCGCGAGCTCGACATCTTCCGCCCGTGGCCGCGGGTTCCGCTCGTCGCCCCGTACGCGCTGGGCGCGGCCATCCCTCGGGACCCGAAATGAGAGAGTGCTGCCTAGGCGCGATCAGCCGCTACCGAGGGTCCCATTCCGAACCTCGGCAATTGACCTTTCGGCCCCCCGGCGTAGCGCCGAGGCGCCCCTGTAGGGCCGGCAGCGATGGGTCCCCCGACTCGCTGGCATGTCCGATGGAACGCCAGCGGAGCCAACTCGTCCTCAACGGGACCGGGGTGGCGGCGAGTCGTCGCCTGTTGAGGTCGCTCCGATTTTGTCGAGTAGACGCATGAGGAGATCGGCGAGTAGTAGGATCTCCGCGGCCTCCGTGGAGTCGGTGTAGTCGACCCGGCGGTGGCTTGCCGGGTTTTTGAACAATCCGATGGCTCCCTTGAAGAGATCCATGAGCGCGACCGACTCGCCGGGGTCGATGTCGGGTCGCCAGAGCGGTCCCGCCTCTGAAGCTCGGTCGACATCGTCCTTGGGCGGCAGCCGGAAAGCGGCCTGCATGAGTTTCGTGCCGACGAGACTATCGGAGAGTTCGCTCAAGGCCCGTACTCGGATCTCGACCTCCTTCATGGCCATGAATGCCGCGGCTTCGAAATCGCCTCGAAGAAACTGCGGTCGGGCTTTGGCTTCGAGTTCCGGGACAAGTTGAAGGTCGAGGCGCTGAACTGCGCGGAGCCACGGAAGGTCGCGCTCGAGAGTCTCATGTCCTTGACGGCTGATGACGAAAGCAGCGGGCGAAGACTGTTCAGGATCCCAGATCACGAGTCCGCGGTTGAGTAGCCAGGCCCAAGCTTCCGACAGGGCCCGGAGCGCTGATCTGTTCCCGGAGTAGGCGTGTTGGCGTGCCGAGTTGAGCCAATTCTGCCAGTTCCACTCCTTGCTGTTGTGGGCATCCTTCAGGACGCGCAGAGCGAGGTCGTCGAGCGGCAATGACATGACGACGTCGGCGTGAAGGTCCCAGGGCGTGGGCTGCATAGTGCCTCCGTAGATCAAGCTGTCGTGCTTGATCATCAAGTCGTGGAGGACGACGTCGGTGTTTCGCTGGAGCCGCGTTCGGAAGCCGCGTCTTCGAGTCGTGCGCTTCGGGCGCCCTCGTACTGCGGCGTCGAGCAGGGAGGGTCGGTTAAGCGGCCTAGCGGCAGCTGACAAGTGTGATGAGCAGGAGCAGGACAGCTCCGGTGAGGAAGGGAAGGGCGGCTGCCGTTACGCCCGTGATCCCGCACGAGATTGCCCTGCGCAGTCCGCCCGGCGGAACCGATCCGTGGCGCAGGCGCGCGAGCCGCAGGTCCACGGCTTCCTGCGCCATGGCCAGTGACGCGCTCGGAGCACCGTGGCTGGATACCTTCTGCAGCGCCGTCCGGACCGCGGCCGGTCCACAGTGGCGCACGGCGGCGGTATCGGCTGCCAACTCGGCCAGCTCGCGGATTGCGCGCGGAGCCTGGGTGAACAATGGCACGAACGGCAAGGCCGCGCGCAAGGCATCCGCGGTGGCGACCAGCAGATGGTGCCGGCCGGCGAGGTGTGCCTGCTCGTGCGTGAGGACGGCCGCGACCGCGTGATCATCTAGATGGCGGGTGAGGCCTTCAGTCGCCACGACGACGCCGGGGCGACCGGCCATGCTGAACGCCAATGGACGGTCATGTGCGAGCCACAGGGTGTCAGGTGGTCCGGTCTCTTTCCGGGCGGCCAGTCGTAGCAGTGAGAGGTTCTCCTGACGTTTACGGGCTCTGCGCCGGGCACCGCGGCTGGAGACGACAACGAGTCGGACGGCGAAGGCGCCCAGTAGAGCGAGGCCCAACAGGCCCGCGAACTCCTCAACTCGGGGTGGTGAGCCGTGCTGGACGGCGGACCAGCACCGGTCGATCAACACCAACAGGGGGGCGCCCGCACCGTGGCCCGGCGTGAGTAACAGCAGGACCCCGGCGGCGGCGGCGAGCACGACACCTGCCATCGAGATCAGCCATGCCACGATCAGGAGCAGGGGGTCGCGGCGCCGCAGGTCCGCCCGCCGCAGGACACCGGGGACGAGCCATCCTACGGCGAGTGCGCCGGCGAGCAACGCCACGGCGATCGTCATCGGCGCCGGACTCGCTTCTTCCGCAGCGCGCTGCGGAGCAGGTCGGTTTCCTCATCGGATCCCGAGGCGATGAAGTGCATCAGAACCGCTTCGGGATCGCCGGAGGCCTCGAGCACGTCGCGCAAAGACTGTGCGGCGGCTTCCTCCCGACTGAACGACGCTTCGTAGTAGTAGGCCTTGCCGTGGAGCTCCCGCTCTACCCACTCTTTGCGGTGCAGGTTGTCCAGCACGGTCATGACCGTGGTGTAGGCCAGTTGCTTGCCAGTGTCGAGCTGCTCCAGCACGTCGCGGACCTTCATCGGCTCGTCCGTCCGCCAGAGCACATCCATCACCGCAGCCTCGAGCTCGCCCAGACCGTGCATGGCACCTCCTTACGAAGCAACATCGTACGCGAGGCGGCCCCCGTGCGGGGAGTAGCCATAGGCCGCTCCCCGCACAGAGCTCATGGTTCAGCTCATTGCTGGTCGAGCATCGCCTGCATCTCGGTGATCTCCGCTTCCTGGGCGTTGATGATCTGCTGTGCCAGCGCCTTGGCCTCGGCGTTGCTGCCGTTCTTCAGTTCGTCCTTGGCCATGTCGACGGCACCCTGATGATGTTTGATCATCATCTCCATCCACAGCCGATCGAAGTCGGCCCCCGATGCCTGCTCGAGCTGCCGCATCTCCTGATCGCTCATGCCGCCTTCCATGCCCTCCATGCCGGGCATGTCCATCCCGGGCATGCTCGACATGGTGGGCGTTGTCGGTGCGCCCCAGGTCTTCAGCATGTTGGTCATCTGCTGAATCTCCGGATCCTGTGCGCCCTGGATCCGTGTGGCGAGGTTCTTCACCTTGGGGTCGGTGGCGCGTTCGACGGCCATCTTGGCCATGTCCACCGCCTGCTGGTGGTGCGGGATCATCATCTGTGCGAACACGACGTCATCGTCGTTGTGCCCGGCCTGCGTCGCGCTCGTGGCAGGGGCGGAGCTTCCGCTCTGGCCCATATCCGTGCCCGACATGTCGTCATCGTTGCCACCGCAGCCGGCGGCGAGTGCGAGGAGCGCTGCGGCGCCCGCGCCGATCAATGTCTTTTTCATGAGAGTTCAACCTTCTGTCTTCTTGACTCGTCAACATCCAGAACTTCCCTGCGTATCTACTTGAATACGCTGGGTGACCATCTAGATGCGGAGAAGGCAGATGGAGGTGAGTAGCGATCGTCCAGTTCTAGGTGGTGACCTGCTTCCTGGGCATGGGAACGAGCGCGTCCGGGCATGGTGTATAAGCGTTCGAGCGTCGATCGTGACCGTCAGCCATGTGGCGAGCAGCATGAGGCCGGTGGCCGCGAGCAGCACGGCGAGGCAGAGATGGACCAGGTCGTGGTGGTCGACTCCTGGGTCTGGAGTGCCGGCAGAGGGGGTCTCCGGCAGCGCGGCAGGGCTGACCGGGGAATGTGGCATCTCGGTGCTTGCTGCCGGCTCGCCGTCCATCGTCGAGTGCGCTTTGAGAGAGGGCACGTGGTGCATGCTGAGCACGGCCAGAGCGAGGGCGCACAGTAGGAGCACGTGCTGTGCTCGGCGCGTGTTCGCTCGCATAGGTATCACGATAGCGACTGACCAGTGGGCGTCGACCGACGGGAACTAATGCCTCTGCTGCTCGGTAGTTCAACGCGAGGGTCGTGTTGTCAGCTGGGCCAGGACGAGGGTACGGGCATTGCTTATCGCCGGTCTTGTCTGGTGGGTGCAAGCTGGGCCGTGCGGTCCTGACCTGCGGCGGTGCAACACTCGCGTGACCTTCCTCACTGAACTACTATCTAGCATAGTGGAACGTGGCTACTGTCGTGTGAAGTGGAGTCCGGCCATGGCAGTCCAACCCGGCCGTATTGCCGCACGGCGTGCTTCTGTCCGTCCGCCACCTAAGGGCTCGCGGCTGCTGTCGCTGCTGCGGACTACCGATCACAAGCAGATCGGCGTTCTCTACCTCACGACGTCGTTAGCGTTCTTCATGATCGGTGGAGCGCTGGCGTTACTGATGAGGGGTGAGCTCGCCAGACCGGGTCTGCAGTTCCTGTCGCAGGAGCAGTATAATCAGCTGTTCACTATGCACGGCACGATCATGCTGCTGCTCTACGCGACACCGGTCGTATTCGCCTTTGCCAATCTCGTACTGCCATTGCAGATCGGGTCTCCAGACATGGCGTTTCCCCGGCTGAACGCGCTGTCGTACTGGTTGTTTCTTTTCGGTGGCACGATCGTGGTCGCGTCGTTCTTGACGCCCGGTGGCGGTGCTGATTTTGGCTGGACCGCTTATGCGCCGCTGTCGCGCGCCGAGTACTCGCCTGGCGTTGGCGGTGACCTGTGGATCTTCGGGCTCATTGTGTCCGGTCTCGGCACGATCCTCGGTGCCGTCAATGTGATCACCACGATCGTGTGTCTGCGATGCCCCGGCATGACGATGTGGCGGATGCCGGTCTTCACCTGGAACATCCTGTTCACCAGCGTGCTGATCCTCGCCGCGTTCCCCATCCTCACGGCTGCGCTGTTCGCGCTCGCCGCCGACCGGCATCTGGGTGCGCACGTGTTCGACCCCGCCAACGGCGGCGCGATCCTCTGGCAGCACCTGTTCTG
>NZ_QEQT01000104.1:0-3742 GCF_003311655.1 Prauserella sp. PE36
TACCTGTTCGTAGCGAGCAAGGCCCAGCTCTTCGCTCATCACAAACCCGAGCATAGCCGGGGATGACCACAACTGACTTAGTTCACCCGGATAGCGGAGCGACATCATGACTTATGTTGAGTTAATGTGAGTCATCAAGTCGAAGAGGGAGCACATGAAGACCGCACGGATTACCAGTCGCCAGGCCCGCGAGACGGTCGACCTGGCGTTTGACCAGGACATTTGGAATGCCACGAGGGAGGAAGAGATGGCGGCGGAGGTCGCGGAGATCGATGCGTTGATCGAGGAGGTTGATCGCGAGTTGGCGGCGGAGGCGGGTGCGGCGGGGCACCGGGCGCTGCGTCCGTTCACCGATGTGGAGCGGGCTCGCCGGTCGCAGCGGCGGGCGGTGCGGGACGCGCTGTCGCTGCTGGACCGCAACGCGCTGATCGCAGGCGTGCAGTCGCAGGGCAAGAGCACGGCGGCGCTGGCGCTGTTGCTGGATGGAGAGGTGGCGGCCTGATGGGCAGGAAGGGCACGGATGTCGTGCACATCGGTAGGCGCTCGTGGTGGTCGGGCAAGGTCCGCACGTTGTGCGGCCTGGTCTATCTGCCCGGCAATGAGCAGGAGCAGGGCTGGTTTACGCGGATCACGTGCCCGGCCTGCAAGGCGGCCGAGAAGCGGGGTGTGCGGCTATGACCACACGGATCGCTGTTGCGGAGCCCGGTCCGGCGCACTCCGCCAAGACTGCCGCCGGACCGGGTGTCTCCAACCAGCCAGCACAGGACTCGAAGGGACACCTCATGGTAGGCGCCACCACCTGCTACTCGGAGGGGCTGCGGGAGGGCATCCGCCGCTACGGCGGCGACCTGGCCCGCGCGTACGGCTTCCTCGCGGCGGCTGTGCATGGTCATCTGCGCGGGGAGCGGCATCCGGAGTGGCTGGGTGTCGTGGTGGCCGAGCTGGACGCCGCGATGGCCGAGTCCGACGCGGTGGTCTACACGCCGCACCAGCTCAACGCGCTGATCGATCAGGCCACCGCTCCGCTGCGGGCCGAGCTGACCGAGCTGCGCGCCGAGAGGGGTGAGCGGTGATGGCTGCGGTGTCGCCGACGGGGTTGAAGCGGCTGGCGTGTGAGCGCTACCGCGAGGCCACCGGCCGTAAGTGGACCGAGGCCGACCGCCGTGAGCAGGAGCGGTGGCTGGCGAAGACGCTGCCGGTCATCCGCGCCGAGCTGGGCATCGCGCTGGAGGCGGAGTGGCGGGACGGGGCGTGGCAGGCGCCAGGCCAGTTCGAACTCTTCCCGACCAGTGAGGGGGCCGCGTGATGGGGATTCGGCAGCGGTTCGAGCGGTTCAAGCAGGACTTTCAGGCCTCCGGTGAGGCTTTGGAGCGCAATGTGCGGGCGGGCGAGCGTCGGCGAGCGCGGGAGCAGGAACGCCGTCGCGCGGCCGGTGGGTGCGCCACGGATAACTGCTCGCGCCCGGCAGAGCGGAATGGCTACTGCCGTCCGTGCTGGGGCGCGATCTTCGGAGGTGGCGCGTGATGACGGGACCCGAGCACTACCGCAGGGCCGAATGGCTGCTGGAGAAGGCTGCCAAGGAGGAACTCGGCAGCGAGTACGAGCGCTGGGCGCTGGCCGCTGCGCAGGTGCACGCCACGTTGGCGCTGGCCGCCGCGACCGCCCTGCACGCGGTGGAGAGCCGTGGGTGCGGCCAGATCGAGGCCAGGCAGTGGGCGGGCATCACCGCCCCGACCGAACAGCCGGGAGGTGAGCGGTGATGTCCACGTTCGATGTTCTGCGCCAGTACGGCACGGCGGCGCTGCTGCGCTTCGCCGGGGCGGTGGTGCTGTTCCTGGTCTTGCATCTGGTCCGCATCCCGCTGGTGCTCGCCGCGCGGGTGCTGGAGGTGGCCATGCGGCGCCTGGATGGGTTCGCCACGCGGCAGGCGAGCACGCCACCACGCAAGCCCGTCAACGACTTCTTCGCTGGTTCTGCGTCCACAAGGGAGGGTGCACGTGTCTACGCCTGAACTGCTGACCGCCGATGAGCAGACCCGCGCAGCGGACGAGCGGCGGCTGATCGTGTGGGAGAGCACGCACGCGCTGGTCGGCGCTGCTGCCGCGTCGGGGGCGCTGTGGCTGGTCACCGAGGCCGTCTCTGGCGGCTGGGTGGTCTGGTCGCTGCTGCTGCTCGGCGCCGTGGCCGCCGAGGCGCTGTATGCCGTGGCCGATCTGCTCGGGCTGCTGTTCTCCCGTCTGTTTGCGCGTGAGGAGGTGAAGGCCGGTGACTGAGTTGCAGCGTCAGGAGTTGGAGCGGCGCGCGGTGGCGAATGAGTACACGCGCACGGATGCGGCGGTGTCGTGGATCGGCTGGCACATCGGCGAGCTGGTCGCGGTGGGGTTGCCGCTGCTGCTCGCGGTCACCGTGACGTGGTGGCTGCTGGGGTTGTCGGTGCTGGCCGGGGGTGTGTGGGTGCTGCACGAGGCGCGTACCCGCCGCGAACAGCAGCAGGTGCGCCAGCAGGGCGCCCTGCCGCCCGCACCCGCCGACCAGGACGCCACGGACGACGAGACCGCCGGACAGGCCACTGAGGACGCCCGTGAGGGCAAGCGAGACAAGGGGGTGAGCGCATGAGCTGGGCCGAGCAGCGCCGCGCCGACCGCGCGGCAGCGGCCGAGCAGGCCCGCCTGGACGCCGACGCCGCGTCGGCGCGTCGGATCCGGGAGCGGGAGGCGCTGGCCGAGCAGGCCCGTCGTGATGAGCAGGCCCGCACGCAGCAGCGGCAGGCCGAGCGGGCCGAGCGGCGGGCGCGGCGGGGCGCGAAGCGGGCGGCGCTGCGCTCGTGGGCGGCCGCGCACACGGTGGATTTGCTGATCTACCCGGCGGTGCTGGTCGCGTTCGCGATGGCCGGGCCGTCGATGGCGGCCTACGGGGCCGAGGTCTACGGCTCCGCGCTGGGCTGGCTGCTGCCCGGCATCAGCGAGCTGCTGATGCTGGCGTTCGCGGTGGCGGTGCTCATCGCCCGGCGCACCGACCCGGCGCGGCCGGTGGGCATGTTGCAGGCCGGAGTCTGGGTGTTCGCCGCGCTGTCGGCCGGGCTGAACTTCCTGCACGGCCTCGATCAGGGTTGGTCGGCCGGGGTGGTGATGGCGATCGTGGCGGTGTCCGGGATCGCGGCCCACCAACTCACCCTCGCCACCCCGCCCCGCCCGGCGGCCGAGCGCGCGGCGGCCAGGATCGCGCGGCGGGAGGCGCGCAAGGTCGCCCGGGTGCGGCGGGCGGCGGTGCGGCACGCGGTCGCGGAGATCGACGCCGACGGCACCGCCCGCCTGGTCTACACCCCCGGCCGCTACGTGCTCACCGGACGGCGGGGGCGCCGTCTGGAGACCGCGATCGTGCCCGGCCTGCCCGTCGATCAGGACCCGACCAGCCCGACCGAGGTGGCCGACTGGGACACCGCCCTCGCCGATCTGCTCACCCGTGAGCGGTCCGTCGGCATGTCCGATCGGGACGCGGGCGACGACGAATCGACCCTGTTCCGCGGGGCGTCGGTGGACACCCTCGACCGGGACGCTGACCAGCCAAAATCGAACCCCGATCGAGCCCGGATCGGCGGGCGCGTGGGCCGGTCGATCGAGCAACTACGGGCCGAACTGCGCGCGGCGATCGAGGCCAACCCCAACGCGGTCGACCCCACCTCGGCGGAGTCCATCCGCAAGACCCTGCGCTGCTCGCCCCGCCGGGCGCGCCAGCTCCGTGA
>NZ_QEQT01000105.1:0-174704 GCF_003311655.1 Prauserella sp. PE36
ACTACAACTTCATCGCCCACTACGGCCTGCCGATCAAGAAGCGCGAGTTCGCGCTCGTGTGCACCGTGCCGATGGGTGCACCGGGCATGAAGCTCATCTGCCGGCACTCCTACGCCAACACCGCCGACGTGATGTCGAGTCCTTTCGACTACCCGCTCTCGTCACGGTTCGACGAGAACGACACGATCTTCATCCTGGACAAGGTGAAGATCCCGTGGGAGGACGTCTTCATCTACGGCGATCCCGAGAAGGCGAGCACGTTCTTCCCCGGCTCCGGCTTCCTGCACCGCTTCACCTTCCACGGCGTCACCCGCCTGGCCGTCAAGCTCGACTTCATCGCCGGACTGCTGATAAAGGGCGTGGAAGCCACCGGCACCAAGGACTTCCGCGGCATCCAGACCCGCGTCGGCGAGGTCATCGGCTGGCGCAACATGTTCTGGGCCATCTCCGACGCGATGGCCGCCAACCCGGACCAGTGGGTCGACGGCGCGGTGCTGCCGCATCTGGACTACGGCCTGGCCTACCGCTGGTTCATGACCGTCGGCTACCCGCGCGTGCGCGAGATCATCATGCAGGACCTCGGCAGCGGGCTGATCTACCTGCCCTCGCACGCGGACGACTTCAAGTCACCCGAGACGCGGCCGTATCTCGACAAATACGTGCGCGGCTCCAACGGCATCGACGCGATCGAGCGCGTGAAGCTGATGAAGCTGATCTGGGACTCGATCGGCAGTGAGTTCGGCGGCCGCCACGAGCTCTACGAGCGCAACTACTCCGGCAACCACGAGGGCGTGCGCGCCGAACTGCTCTTCGCCGCCCAGCAGTCCGGCGCGGCCGACGCCATGAAGGGCTTCGCCGAGCGGTGCATGGCCGAGTACGACCTCGACGGCTGGACCGTCCCCGATCTCATGAGCACCAAACGCTGAGCCAGGAGCAGACCATGACCAGCACCGACCAGTCCCCCACCGCGCGCGGCTCGGGCACGTCAGCGACGCAGGCGTTCCGGGCGAGCAGACAAGAGCACACCACCGGCGCGGTGTCCGCCGAGCGCGTCAGCTCGGTGGTCGGCCGCATCCTCTCCGGCGTGCACGACGCGATCCGCGCCGAGAAGGTGACCTACGACGAGTTCCAGGCCGCCAAGCAGTGGCTGATCGACCTCGGCGAGGGCGGCGAGTGGCCGCTGTTCCTGGACGTGTTCGTCGAGCACGTCGTGGAGGACGTCGCAGCGGAGACCCAGCAGGGCACCAAGGGCAGCATCCTGGGCCCGTACTACCTGCCGGGTCAGCAGCAGCTCCCGTCCGTCGCGAGCCTGCCCGCCCGGCCCGACGAGAAGGGCACGCCGCTGGTGTTCGCGGGCCAGGTCCGCGACACCGACGGCAACCCGGTCGCGGGAGCCGAGCTCGACATCTGGCACGCCGACTCGGAGGGCTACTACTCGGGCTTCGCGCCGCACCTGCCCGACGGGAACCTGCGCGGCGTCGTCGTGACCGATGGGCAGGGCCGGTTCGAGATCAGCACGGTGCAGCCCGCGCCGTACCAGATCCCGACCGACGGCCCCACCGGCCAGCTGATCGAGGCCGCGGGCTGGCACCCGTGGCGGCCCGCGCACCTGCACCTCATCGTGCGCGCGCCCGGCCACCGGCCGATCACCACCCAGCTGTACTTCGAGGGTGGCGAGTGGCTCGACAGCGACATCGCTCAGGCGACCAAGCCCGAGCTGGTCCTGACTCCGGTGGAGCAGGGCGACGGCAGGTTGCGTTCCGAGTACGACTTCGTGCTCGAACGCGGGTGACCTCCACCGTCCTATCCGGACGGCCCTGGTCCCGGTGGCGAGGACGGTCCCGCCGGGACCAGGGCGACCACGAGGAGCTGGCCATGACGGCACCGGCCACGGGCAGGCGGTCCCGGCTGTGGCGGGGGCTCACGGAGCTGCCGCCGGACCTGGGCCCGCAGGTGGTGACGATCGGCGTCTTCGACGGCGTGCACCGGGGTCACACGCGTCTCATCGGCCGCACGCTGGAGGTCGGGCGCGAGCATCGCCTGCCGACGATGCTCGTGACGTTCGATCCGCATCCGGCGCGGGTGGTCGGGGCGCCGAGGGACACCACCGCGCTCAGCACGGTGGACCGGAGGGCCGAGCTGGCCTGGCGGCACGGCGTCGACGGCGTGTGCGTGCTGTCGTTCACGGAGGAGCTGGCACGGCTGAGCCCCGAGGCGTTCGTGGAGCGGATCGTGGTCGGCGACCTGCGGGCGGCGGCCGTCGTGGTCGGCGCCAACTTCACGTTCGGCCACCAGGCCCGCGGTGACCTCGCGATGCTGCGGCGGCTCGGCGCCCGGCACGACGTCGCCGTGCACGGCGTCGACCTGCTGCCCGCCACCGACGGCCACACGCCGTGCTCGTCGACGTTCATCCGGAGGTGCCTCGCGCGCGGCGACGTCGAAGGCGCCGCGCGCGCACTCGGCAGGCCGCACCGCGTCGACGGCCTCGCGCGGATGGCGGGCTGGCGTACCGGGGCGCTGACCGTCGAGGACGGGACGGCGCTGCCCGCGCCCGGCTCCTACCGAGCGCGGCTGTCGAAAGGCGGCATCACGTTCGTCCAGGTCACCGCGCGCGGGCAGCTGCTGATCCGCACCGCGGCTTTGCCGCCGGGCCCGGCTGGACTCGATTTCCTTTCTCGCGCTTGACCTCCAGCGCGCTGGAGGTGTGAAGCTGGTCGGCATGAACACGACGACGAAGCCGGCCACCACCCCCGACGTCTGGAACATCGCCGAGCTCGACCTGGACGCCTACCTGGCGCGTGTCGGGCAGCGGCGCGAGGCACCCTCGGCCGCGGCGCTGACCGCGCTGCACGAGGCCCACGTGCGCACGATCCCGTTCGAGAACATCGATCCGCTGCTGGGCCGATCGCCGTCACTGGAGCTGGCCGACATCACCGCCAAGCTCGTGCACCGGCGCCGGGGCGGCTACTGCTACGAGCACAACCTGTTGTTCGCGGCCGTGCTGGAGCGCCTCGGGTACGACGTGAACCGACAGGCGGCGCGCGTGCAGCCGGACCACCCCGGCCCCAACACCCACATGAACCTGCGGGTACGGGTGGACGGCGCCGACTACCTCGCCGACGTCGGCTTCGGCGCCAGCATCATGCGGCCGATGCCGTTGCTCGACGGCAGCGAGCTCGACCAGGCGGGCTGGCCGCACAGGCTCACTGCCGACGAGCGGGGCTGGCGCCTGCACATGCTGCGCGACGGCGAGTGGCAGACGCAGTACTCGTTCGACGAGGTGCCGCAGCACCCGATCGACTACGAGGTCTTCAACCACTACGTCGCCACGCATCCGCGCTCACCGTTCACCGGCAGGCTCGTGGTGATGCGCCTGTCCGACGGCGTGTGCCGCAAGCTCATCGGCGAGCAACTCGTCACCGAGTACGCGGACGGCACCGAGGAGAAGAGCACGGTCGCGCCCGCCGACCTCGGCGCGACGCTGCGCTCGCTGGACCTGGACCTCGACCCCGCCGACCTCGAGCTGGCGCGCGAGCGCTACGCCGGGGAGAAGTGACCGCTCACCTCTTCGTGTAGGTCAGGTACAGCACGCCGCTGTCGAAGCGGCGCACGTCGGCGAGGTCGAACCGCTGGGGGCCGAACTCGCCGGAGAACAGGGGGATCCCTGCGCCCGCGACCACGGGGTGGAGCTTCACCACCAGCTCGTCGATCTCCGGGCGCAGGGCGCCGGCGAGCGTGGCGCCGCCGACGAGCCAGATGCCGAGGCCGTCGCGCCGCTTCAGCTCGCGCACCTTCTCCACCGGGTCGCCGGACACGAGACGCACGGCCGGGTCCGGCGCCTCGGTCATGGTGCGGGAGAAGACGTAATGCTCCAGGTGCGGGTAGGCGTCGGTGATCCCGGCGTCGAGCCCGACCTGGTAGGAGGCGCGGCCTTCCAGCACGGTGTCGAAGTGCTTGGGGGGCACGTCGATGCCGAGCGCGGCGCGGGCGGGACCGGGCAGGATGTCCGGCCAGTCGGTGAACAGGTCCTGGAGGTGATCGCCCTCCATGACGAAGAAGCCGTCCGGGCCGGAGGGGTCGCCGCCCCCTGGGCCCGCGATGACGCCGTCGATGGTCGAGGCGACGAAGTAGGTCAGCTTGCGCATGCGGCGCTCCTCGGGGACTCGCGATGCCGGAACATCCGGCAACCACTCTATTTGTAGTACTATGCCCGAAGTGGTTGCAAGTGGTTTCCGCACGGAGGTCCGGGTGGCATGGTCCGTAACGAGGCGAGAAGGACGGCTCTGGCCGACGCGGCCATCGAGGTGCTGGCCCGCGACGGCGCGCGCGGGCTGACGTTCCGGGCCGTCGACACCGAGGCGGGGGTGCCCGCCGGCACCGCGTCCAACTACTTCGCCAACCGCGACGACCTGCTGCGCCAGGCGGGCCTGCACATCCACGTGCGGCTCGCCCCTGACCCGGCCGCGCTCGAGAGGGTCATGGCGGCGCCGCGCACGCGCGAGCTGGTCTTCCGGCTCATGCACGACCTGCGCGCGCGCATGCTCGCCGACCGTGCCGGGTACCTGGCGTTGCTGGAGTTGCGGCTGGAGGCGACGCGACGGCCCGCGCTGCGAACGGCGCTCACCGAGACGCTGCGGCAGAACCTCGCCTTCAACATCGATTTCCACACCGACGCTGGACTGCCGGGCGGGGCGGACACCGTGCTGCTGCTGTACTTCGCGATGACCGGGCTGCTCGTGGAGCACCTGACGACCCCGGACGTGCTGACCGGCCACGACATCCACCGCCTCGTGGACATGGTCGTCGCGAGCGCTCTGCCGGACTGAGCTCAACGGCCGACGTCGCGGGTGAGCAGGTCCTCCTCGGTTCCGGGCGCACGAGCACCAGCGCCCGCCCGTCCCGGCGCGGGCGACGGCGAACTCACCGGCCGGACGGCCAGAGCGCGAGCCCCTCCCCGCGCGCCCAGCGGACGACCGCGCGTCGGCAGCGCCTTGCCCGCGCAGCAGATGTGGACGTCCGGCTGTGCCGCGCGGTGGCGACCGCCTCGAGCACGTGGCGCCCTCGGACCAGAGGCGATCGCACACAGCCGCTTACCGCACCAGCCCGCCGACGCTGGGCACCAGCTCCGGCAACGTCGCCAAGGCGAGGCCGGGCCACGGCGGGTGGGCCGAGACGCCTTCCACCCGGCACGGCCGAGATCTCTCGCGTTTCGCTGGCGGGCCGTGTCGAGAACCGCGCGGCGGTTCCGTCCACCTGTCGAGAGCGCCGTCATGGGCGCTACCCGCACGGGAGGAGACGGTCATGAGGCGGGACGAGGTCTTCGAGGTGATGGACAAGCCGATCTCGCGGGAGCTGCTGGGGTCGTCGATCCCCGCGCGGTTCTCCTACGTGGGGCTCGACGGCGGCCCGCGCGTGGTCCCGATCGGGTTCCACTGGACCGGCGCGGAGCTGGTGATGTCCACAGTGCCCACATCGGCGAAGGTGAAGGCGCTGCGGGCCAATCCCAGGGTGGCGATCACGATCGACACCGACAGCTTCCCGCCGCGGGTGCTGCTGGTCCGCGGCAGCGCGCACGTCGAGGACGTCGAAGGCGTTCCCGACGAGTACATCACGGCGGCGCGCAAGGTGGTGCCCGACGACGAGTTCGCGGGCTGGGAGGCCGGCGTGCGCGCGCTGTACCAGCGGATGACCCGCATCATCGTGACGCCCGGCTGGGCGAAGCTGCTGGACTTCGAGACCACCCTCCCCAAGTCGGTCGAGGACCTGATGCGTGCGCGGCAGGGTTGAGGGCGGGGCTGCTCAGGAGGTGCAAAAGATCCCGGGGATGCCCTTGAGCTCGCCGAGCAGCACCGAACTGACCCGCACGGGATAGTCGTCGAAGTGCGCTGGTCGAATCGGGTACGCGACCCCGGCTGGGTCGGCTGGTGGAACCACCGCCGACCGCGCAGCTCGATCGGCCAGATCCTGTCCGGCCGAACACGAGCAGGCCCACCACGCTGCCTCACCCGAGAGCCGCACCCGTATGGAAGCGGCAGGAACCCGTGACGGCTCACTACGACGTCGACACCCACACCGGCATCCTCAGCGTCACCACACCCGAGGGCCTGCACTACCGCAGCACGCCGGTTCCTGTGTCAGGGTGAACGGTATGGCGGTCAACCATCCGATTTTCGCGCGGTTCTACTCCCGGCTGAGCCGCGCCATGGAACGCGGCGGCATGGCCGAACACCGGGAGGCGTTGCTGGCGGGGCTGAGCGGCACCGTACTCGAGGTCGGCGCGGGCAACGGGCTGAACTTCGCGCACTATCCCGGCACGGTCGACAGGGTCATCGCGGTGGAGCCGGAGCCGCACCTGAGGCAGCTGGCGGAGGGCGAGGCGCGGAAGACCGCGGTGCCCGTGGAGGTGGTCGACGGGACGGCCGAGCAGCTGCCGGCCGGGGAAGGCAGCGTCGACGCCGTGGTGGTGTCGCTCGTGCTGTGCTCGGTGCCCGACCAGGCGTCGGCGCTGCGGGAGATGCGCAGGGTGCTGGTGCCGGGCGGGAAGCTTCGCTTCCTCGAACACGTGCGGGCCGACTCGCCGGGGATGGTGCGGGTGCAGCGGCTGCTCGACGCCACGTTCTGGCCGCGACTGGCGGGCGGTTGTCACGCGGGGCGGGACACGGCGGCCGCGATCGAGCACGCCGGGTTCCAGATCGAAAGACTGGACCGCTACCGCTTTCCGGACGCTCGGACGCCGTTCTCGTCGCACATCAGTGGGATCGCGGCGCGCTCCTGACGTCGGTCGTTTACCGAGCGCAGCGACGGGGCACCCCGGGCGGGACATCGCGTGTCGCGTGTCAAGGAGGTGCACGATGCCCCAGCAGGCTTGGAGCAACAAGCGCGAGCGTCAGTACGAGCACATCAAGTCCTCGCAGAAGAAGCGCGGCGCCGGTGAGGACAGGGCCGAAGAGATCGCCGCGCGCACGGTGAACAAGAACCGCGCGCAGTCCGGCGAGTCGAAGCGGGCGAGCAAGACGTCCACGAAGGACATGTCTCCGCAGCGGCGCGGCGGCAAGCGGTCCGGCAACCGGCAGGGCCCTGGTGGACCGACGCGCGACCAGCTCTACAACGAGGCGAAGCAGCGCAACATCCAGGGCCGCTCCAAGATGACGAAGAAGGAGCTGGAGAAGGCCCTCGGCCGTTAGGTTGTGCCTGACGCGGCGGACCGGGCCCGTCGTAGCCGTTCCCCGGCCACGTCACCGGCCCGCCGCAGAGTGCTTCCGCGCGCGGCGCCGAGACCGAACGACGGCATGTTGCCGTAGACGGTCTAGTACTCGCCCGCCTTCACGAGATAGGTCTCGTGCCAGATGCCGGCACCGTGGCCGTGGCGGCTCACCCGCTGCCAGTAGGTCCTGGCTGCGGCGGGGTGAGCCGCGGCGGTGTCGGCGGCGAACGCCTCAAGCTGGTCGAAGCTGCGCCAGTACTGCACGATCACCGGCATCCCCATGACGTAGCCGAGCAGGCCACTGTCGGGATCCGCCATGAGCTGGTCGAGCATGTGCCGCATCCCCCGGCGGCCGCCGAGGTCGCGGAACCACGCGAGGGGATGGCGCGGGCTCACGCGGGCGCCGATGAGGAACACCACGAAGTCCCCTTCGATCTCGGCGGCCCACTTGCCCCGGTGTATCGCAGCCATGACCACTCCCGGACGAACCCGACTCCGCCCATAGTCGCGCGCAGGGGCGAAGCCGTTACGAGCCGGTCGAGCCGGGTTTCTCAGTCACCGCGCAGCACGGCGCGCAGGCGCGTGTCGAAAGCGCCGGGGTCCTCGGCGAAGCCGACGTGGTCGCCGGGGAACCGGGTCGGCGCGATGCCGAGACCGTCGGCGAGCGCGAGGGAGGTGCGCTCGCAGAGCTGGCCGCCGGACTCCTCGCCGATGCCCACGACGATCCTCGGCGAGCCCGAGCGCAGGCGATCGAAGTCCGGCACCCAGCG
This sequence comes from Prauserella sp. PE36, assembly GCF_003311655.1. Taxonomy (NCBI): domain Bacteria; kingdom Bacillati; phylum Actinomycetota; class Actinomycetes; order Pseudonocardiales; family Pseudonocardiaceae; genus Prauserella; species Prauserella sp. PE36. The sequence goes on from NZ_QEQT01000105.1 coordinate 7,975, forward strand.
GGTGGTGGGGCGAAGCATGTGCGCGTACTGGAAGTGGGCGTCGGCAGCGTCCTGCGGGCCCTGCTCGCCGCCGAACATGTGCTCGACGACCTCGTCGGGAAGGTGGATGTTGGCGACGGCGAGGAACTTCCGTCCCGCGCCGAGCGCGTCACCGGCGAGGTAGGTGGCGATGATGTCCTCGGTGCGCTCTCGCAGCTCCTCGCGGTCCGCGAGCAGCTCGTCCAGTGGCGGCTCGTGGGCGATGACGGTGTGCACCTGCTCGGGGTGGGCCTGTGCGAGGGCCAGCACGCTGACGGCTCCGCCGCTGGAACCGAGCACAGCGGCCGGCCCGGCGCCGAGGTGGGTGAGCAGGCGGGACAGGTCGTCGGCGCGCTGCTCGGGGGTGGAATCGCGGCCGGGATCATCGACCTTGCTGCGGTTGATGCCCCTCGGGTCTGTGGTGAGCACGGTGTGGTCGGCGGCGAGCAGGTCGGCCAGCGGCTCGAACGAGCGCGCGTCCATCGGCGCGCCGACGAGCACGACGACGGGACCGCTGCCCCGCACCTCGTAGTACAGCGTGGCGTCGGGAACCCGCAGCGTGCCGGTGGTGACTGAAGCGGTGGTCTGGTTCATCAGTGGTCCTCCCCGTGGAGCGGGAAAATGCGTTGTCGACGTACGTGACTGCCGCGATGGGGCAGAATCATCGCTCGTGACCCAGATTTCCGAGTCGGATCTCGCCAGCGCGCGCGAGGGGGACGACGCGGCCTTCACGCGGCTGGTGGAGCCGTTGCGTCCCGAGCTGCACGCGCACTGCTACCGCATGCTCGGCTCGGTGCACGACGCCGACGACGCGTTGCAGGACGCGCTGCTGCGGGCGTGGAAGGGCCTCGCCCGGTTCGAGGGACGCAGCTCGCTGCGGTCGTGGCTCTACACGGTGGCCACCCGCACCTGCCTGGACACGGTGGCGAGCCGCGGCAGGCGCGCGCTGCCGGTGGACCTCGGCCCGGCCAGCGAACAGGCCGTGACCGGCGACGCTCCCCGCACCGACGTCGCATGGCTCGGCCCCTACCCCGACACGGCACTCGCCGAGGGCACGCTCGGCCCGCAGTCGGCCTACGAGCAGCGGGAGGCCGTGGAGCTCGCGTTCGTGGCCGCGTGCCAGCACCTGCCCGGCAACCAGCGGGCCGCGCTGCTGCTGTTCGAGGTGCTCGGCTTCTCGGCCGCGGAGATCGCCGAGGTGATGCGGACGAGCACCGCGTCGGTCAACAGCGCGCTGCAGCGGGCGAGGAAGATCGTCGCCGAGAAGGTGCCGGACGTGACGCAGCAGCGGACGCTGCGCTCGCTCGGCGACGCCAGGGTGCGGGAGATCGTCACCGGCTACACGACCGCGCTCGAACGGGGCGACGCCGACGCGCTGCTCGCGCTGCTCACCGAGGACGTCACGTGGTCGATGCCGCCGCTGCCGCACTGGTACCGCGGCCTGGGCCCGGTGACGGACTTCGCGACGCGGGTGCCGCTGGGCAGCTGCGGCAGCTGGCGGCACCTGCCCACGAGCGCGAACGGCCAGCCCGCCGTTGGGGCCTACCTCTGGGACGACGCGCTGGGCAGGCACGCGGGCTGGTCGATCACGGTGCTGGCCCTGCGCGGTGAGCGGATCACCGAGCTGACGACGTTCATCGGCGCGGAGCACCTCGCCGCCTTCGGGCTGCCCGCGTCGCTGGACTGACCGGTCAGAGGATCCCGACCGCCCACATCAGGCCGATGAGGATGAGCCAGATCGTCAGCCCCACGAGCACGCGCAGCCACAGTTGTTTCAGCACCGGTCACAGCCCGAGGTTGTCGATGACGAGCAGCACGGACAGGAAGCCGAAGAACACGAAGGACACCGCCAGGACGGCCATCCGCACCCATCCCGTGCGGATCGGCTTCGGCAGCGCCTTGCGGTTCAACAGCATCAGCAGGCCCGAGTAGATGAACATCTGCACGCCCGCGATCGACGACGAGATCACGACGAGCAGGAACGGCTGGTCCACCCCCGACATCAGGATCACGGAGCCGACCACGATCATCAGCCACACGAACGCGGCGTAGATCTTGCTCTCCGACCAGAACGTGCTGTCCTTCAAAGCGTTGATCTTGAGCTGGTCGGCGATCAGCCGGCAGGTGTAGTCGATGATGCCGAGGTTCGTGGAGAACAGGGCGAACACCGCGGCGCACCAGAACGCGGTGCCGAACCACGGCGCGACGGTGTCCTGCAGGGTCTCGCCCTCGAGGAGCAGGAAGGCCAGGTCCTCCTCGTCGACCGTGCCGACCGGCAGGGTCGAGTAGGCCAGCACCGAGAGCACCACGAGGCTCACGACTCCGATGAGGAAGAACGTGATGAACTGCTCCCAGTTGGCGACCTTCCACCAGCCGCGCCAGCGGCGCATGTTCTCGGTGTCGGTCGGGAAGACGTAGCCCAGCGAGGGGCGGGCCTCCTCGTGGCCGGTGAGCGGCGAGACGATCCGCGGCATGTGCTGGCCCATGCCCATACCCTTGTCGCGGATGTAGTTGCTCTGCACGAGGTTGTTGGCACCGCCCGCGCCGGCGAAGGCGAGAGCGCCGAGCAGCAACGCGACGCTGAGGCCCTCGTGCCCGATCGGGAAACCGATGTCGCCGATGCCCTCGGTGACGAGCGATCCCCACGCGTCGGTCGTCGTGGCGGCCGGAACCGCGACGATCACGAACAGCATGATCAGGCCCACCAGGACGCCCTGGATCTTCTCCACCCACTGGTAGACGACCGGTGACAGGGTGAGCGTGATGCCGATGGCGGCCAGTGCCGCGATCGTGATCGGCACAATCGGCGCGTCCTCGCCGAGGTCGAACACGAACGACGCCGCCGTGGCGGCGCCGGTCGCCCAGCCCGGCCAGAAGTTCTGGAACAGCGCGAACAGGATGAACAGCCACCACCACGGTTTCCAGAGCCGCGCGAAGCCGGTGATGGCCGACTCCCCTGTGGCCAGGGTGTAGCGCTCGATCTCCATGTTCAGGAAGAACTGGATGCCGAAGCCCACCACCGCGGCCCACATGAACGTGAAGCCGACCTGGGAGGTGATGTAGGGCCAGAGGATCATTTCCCCCGACCCGATGGCCGTGGCGAGGATGATCACGCTGGCACCGGTGATCTTGCGCAGGCGTACCGGTTCCGGCAGGTCCCTGAGCTCGACCGGCGGCAGGTACTTGCTCGGCAGGGTCGGCTGATCTCGCTTCGGGCCACCGGTTTGCGTCATACGGCCGCCTCATCTCACCGCAGGTGGTAAATCCCAACCAGTCCGCTCAGCGCCCAGACAGAGTGACGCAGCTCACCCGATCGTGTCAATAGCGTGATCGTCGCGGTCCCCGCCGTTACCGACTCCACAGTGGACCGCGCCGACACCGGCAACGGGTCGTGGGAGGCTGACGGCATGACCGCACCGGACGCGAAAGCACACCTCCACCGCTACCTCCAGATCGCCCGCGACGCGCTGCTCTGGAAGCTCGACGGGCTCACCGAGTACGACGTCCGCCGTCCGCTCACCCCCACCGGAACGAACCTGCTCGGACTGGTCAAGCACCTGTCCGGCTGCGAGCTGGGGTACTTCGCGGACACCTTCGGGCGGCCGTTCGGTGAGACGCTGCCCTGGCTCACCGACGACGCGGAGCCCAACGTGGACATGTGGGCGACGGCCGACGAGTCGCGAGCCGACCTCGTCGCGCTCTACCGGCGGGTGTGCGCACACGCGGACACCACGATCGAGACGCTGGAACTGGACTCGCCCGGCCGGGTGCCGCACTGGCCCGGGGACCGCGGCGACGTGACGCTGCACCAGGTCCTGGTGCACATGATCGCCGAGACCCACCGCCACGCGGGGCACGCCGACATCGTCCGCGAGCTCATCGACGGCGCCGCGGGGCTGCGGGCCGACGTGGACAACCTGGCCCCCGGCGACCAGAGCTGGTGGGCGGAGTACCGGCAGCGCGTGGAGCGCGCGGCCCGGGAGGCGGCGAACCGCTGAGCGGTGCAACCCTTCGCGCACCCGGCGCCGTCTGCAGCGGTGTGGGCGCCGAGGCCGGAGGGAGCCCTCGATGATCCGCCGTACGGGACGTACCGTCCTGCTCGTCCTCGCCGTGCTGGCGCTGGTGCCCGTCGCCCTGGTGCTGCCGGCACCGCCGGCGCACGCCTGCTCCTGCGCCGAAAGCACCGACGCCGAACGGTTCGCCCGCGCTGACGCGGTGTTCACGGGCACGGTGACCGGCCGGGAGCAGGGCACGCCGGAGAACATCCACGTCGACACGGCGATCTTCGAGGTCACGCGGGTCTACAAGGGACGGGTCCGGGCCCGGCAGGAGGTCGAGAGCCCCGGAAGCACCAGCAGTTGTCACCTGTCGCCGGGCGGCACGCTGCTGGTGTTCGCCCATCGGACTCGGGAGCCCGGGGCCCGGCTGTCCACGGCCCTGTGCGACGGCACGCGCCCGATCGGGCCGGCGGAGAGCCTTCCCTTCGGGGAGGGCCGCACGCCCCTGCCCGGAGTGGACGTGCGGCTCGGCGAGCCGGGCGCCGCGGCTCCCCTGCTGTGGGGCGGGGTGGCGCTGGCCGCCGCGGTGCTGGGCGGCGCGGGCTGGTTCGTGGCGCGCCGCCGTCACTCCTCCTGAGGCCGCGCCACTCCGGGCTCCGCTCACTCCGGTTCCGGCGGCCCCGTCTCGGTCAGCTCGCCCCCGGTGAGCCGCAGCCGGCGACTCACCCCGAGCTCGGAGAGGAACCGGTGGTCGTGGCTGACGACCACGAACGCGCCGCGGTAGGACTTCAGTGCCCCGGTCAGCTGCCGCACGCTGGGCAGGTCGAGGTTGTTGGTGGGCTCGTCGAGCAGCAGCAGTTGCGGCGCCGGCTCGGCGCACAGCACGCACAGCAGGGTCGCGCGCAGCCGCTCTCCACCGGAGAGCGCGCCCACCGGCAGGTCCGCCCGCTCCGCACGGAACAGGAAGCGGGCCAGCAGGTGCATGGTCTCCGTGGCGGCCTTGCCCGGCGCGAACGCGCGCAGGTTCTCCGCCGTGCTGCGTTCCAGGTCCAGCAGGTCGAGCCGCTGCGAAAGGTAGGCGACACGCCCGTGCGCCCGGCTCATCACCCCGCTGTCGGGCTCGGTCAGGCCCGCCACGACCCGCAGCAGCGTCGACTTGCCCGCCCCGTTGCCGCCGGTGAGCGCGATCCGCTCGGGGCCGCGGATCGCGAGGTCCAGACCGTCGCCCGCGAACAGCGCGCGGCCGTCGTGGCGGACCTGGATCCGCTCGCCGTGGAACACCGTCCGCCCAGCAGGGACGAGCGTGTCCGGGAGGGAAAGCGACATCGTCTCGTCCTCGCGCAGCGCGCGGTCGGCTTCGTCCACTTTGGCCTTTGCGCCCTCGACGCGCTGGGAGTGCACGCCGTCCGCCTTGGCCGCGGACTCCTGGGCGCGCCGCTGCAACATGCCCCGCACGATCCTCGGGATGTCGGCGTTGTTGCGCGCGCCCGCGCTCGCGCGGCGGGCGGCCCGCTCACGGGCCTGTTGCAGCTCGCGCTTCTCGCGCTTGAGCTCCTGCTCGGCGGCGCGCAGGTTCTTCTCCGCGACCTCGCGCTCGGCCTGCTTCGCCGCCTCGTACTCGGTGAAGTTCCCGCCGTGGACGCGAAGCCGGCCAGGCTCGAGCTCGGCGATCCGGTCCATCCGGTCGAGCAGCTCCCGGTCGTGGCTCACGAGCAGCAGGCAGCCCTTCCAGTCGCCGAGCACCGCGTGCAGGCGGGTCCGCGCCGCGCGGTCGAGGTTGTTGGTGGGCTCGTCGAGCACGAGAACGTCGGGCCGCTTCAGCAGCTGTGCGGCGAGGCCGAGGGAGACGACCTGGCCGCCGCTGAGCGTGCCGAGCCTCCGGTCCAGCTCGACATCGCCGAGCCCGAGCCGATCGAGCTCCGCGCGGGCCCGGTCCTCGATGTCCCAGTCGGAGCCGATCGTGGCGAAATGCTCCTCGCTCGCGTCACCCGCCTCGATGGCGGCCAGCGCACCGACGACCGGGGCGATCTCCAGCACCTCGACCACGGTCGGCTCGCCGTCGAGCGGAAGCGTCTGCGGCAGGTACCCGAGCACACCGTCGACGGTGACGGAACCCGCCGAGGGAACGTACTCCCCCGCGATCAGCTTGAGCAACGTGCTCTTGCCCGCTCCGTTGGGCGCGACGAGGCCGGTGCGGCCCGCCCCGACGGTGAAGCCGAGGTTCTCGAACACCGGGGTGCCGTCGGGCCAGGAGAACGACAGGCCGGAACACACGATGAAAGTCTTGGACACGAAGGAAAGTCCTCACGCGCGACGCGGGCGGCGGCGAGCCACCCGGATATGGAACAGGGAAAGGGAACGAGGACACGACCGGTCGCGGTGCCGCCTGCTGGCGAGCACCGCCGGCCGGGCCGGGTATCACCCGGAGATGTCGTCCTCGGCCACCATGGGCGCACTCCCTGAAATCTCGCGCGACGCGATCACCGGTCTCGACCGTAGCCGACGGACCGGGCGGACAGCCAACGGGATCGCGATCCAGCACGCGAAGGACCGGTACGTCACCACGGCCACCGGAGCCGGCGCCGGAAACGCCACGGCCGCGATGGCAGGCCCGCGATCAGGCTCAGTGCGGCGCGGTTGAACGCGCAGAAACCCGGACCACACCACCACGGCGCCGGCGAACTGCTGCCGCTGCGCCGCCGACACCGGCTCAGTCCGGCGAGCTTCCCACGGGGGTCTGCTCGTGGAACGTGAGGCGCCACCGTGCGTTCTCCTGTGCGTAGACGCTCACGCAGTCCGCGCGGTAGGGCTCGGCACGGCCCTGCTCCCGCGCGACGACGCGGTAGGACACCGCGGCGACCACGTCGGCGAGCGGCATGACCTTCGGCCGCAGCAGCCGGTACTCGGCCCATCTCGGCATCGTCAGCCAGTATTCGAGCGCGCGCGTGCGGTCCAGCCATTCGCCGGGCAGGAACAGCACCGCGTCGGCGGTGAGCAGCCGGTCGTAGAAGCCCTTGGCGTGCCTCGACCCCGCGAGCGCCCAGCCCTGACGCTCCAGCCCGAGTATCGCCGCCTCGTCCACGCGGTGCCCACGCCTCAGGTTCCGCCGGAGAGCATCGGCGAGCCACCACGACACTGCCGCATCGCGGAATTCTTGCACAGTGCGACATGAATCGGGCGGGGCACACGAGGGCGGGTGAGGACGCACAACCGTTCAAGACGCGCCGTCCCCGCGCTCGCTAGAACCACCTCACCAGCGGAACGTGAGGAGTGCGATGGGGAAAGACCGGAGTGACGAGGTGCGGCTGGGGTTCGCCGGGCTCGGGGTGATGGGCGCGCCGATGGCGCTCAACCTCGTGCGCGCGGGCACGCCGCTGGTGGTCTGGAATCGCACGGCCGCCGCCTGCGATGCCGTGGTGGCGGCTGGTGCCCGCCGGGCGACCAGCTCCGGTGAGCTGTTCGAGCTCGCCGACGTGGTACTGCTGATGCTCGCCGACGAGACCGCCGTGGACGCCGTGCTGGCCCGGGGCACCGCGGAGTTCGGCCCGCGTGTTCGTGGCCGCACCGTCGTGCACCTGGGCACGGTTCCCGCCGACTACTCGCGGCGGCTCGACGCGGAGATCGCGGCGGAGGGCGGCGCGTACGTCGAAGCCCCCGTGTCGGGCTCGCGCGGGCCGGCCGAGGCGGGCGAGCTCGTCGCGATGCTGGCCGGCGCGGAGGCCGACGTCACTCGCGTCCGCCCGCTGCTCGCACCGCTGTGCGCGGCGGCGTTCGAGTGCGGCCCCGTGCCCGGCGCGCTGCTGTTGAAGTTCGCGGTGAACCTGTTCCTGATCACCATGGTCACCGGGCTGGCCGAGGCGTTCCACTTCGCCGAGGGCCATGGGCTCGACGTCACCGCGCTGGCCCGCGTGCTCGACGCCGGGCCGATGGCCTCGGCCGTGTCGCGGACCAAGGCCGCTAAGCTCGTCGCCGGTGACTTCTCGGTCCAGGCCTCGATCGCGGACGTGCTGAAGAACAACCGGCTCATCGCGGGGGCCGCGCGCGAGGCGGGACTCGCGTCGCCGCTGCTCGACGTGTGCCACGGGCTCTACGCCGACACGGTGGGCCTCGGCCACGGTGGTGCCGACATGGCCGCCGTCGTCAGGGCGATCGAGGCTCGCACCGCGGGAAGGGAGCGCGCGTGAGTATCTCCGGGGTGGCCGTCGTGACCGGTGGCTCGCGGGGCATCGGCCGGTGTGTGGTCGAACGGCTCTGCCACGACGGGTTCGCCGTGGTCTTCACCCACACCAGCTCCCCGGCCGACGCGGGCGAGGTCGAGCGCGTCACGCACGGCCGGGCCGTGGGCATCCGGCTCGACGTCACCTCCGACGACGCCCCACGCCGCCTGTTCGACACGGCGTCGAGCCTCGGCGAGGTGGTCGCCGTGGTGAACAACGCCGGGATCACCGGCCGGATCGGGCCCTTCACCGCACTGTCCGACGAGGACCTGCGCGCGGTGGTGGACGTCAACCTCGTCGCACCGACGCGGCTCTGCCGGGAAGCCGCCCGGCGCTGGGACGGCACGGCGGACCGCGCGATCGTCAACGTGTCGTCGGTGGCCGCGCGCACGGGCTCGCCGGGCGAGTACGTCGCCTACGCGGCGGCGAAGGCGGGTGTGGAGACCCTGACCGTGGGCCTGGCCAAGGAGCTCGGCCCGCAGGGCGTGCGGGTCAACGCCGTCGCGCCGGGAACCACCGACACCACGATCCACGCCCGCGCCGGAGAGCCGGGCCGGGCGCTGCGCGTCGCCGCCGCCGTGCCGCTCGGCCGCCCCGGCAGGCCGGAGGAGATCGCGGAGGCGGTGGCGTGGCTGCTCTCCCCCGCCGCGTCCTATGTCAACGGCGCGGTGCTGGGGGTCGCGGGCGGGCTCTGAGCGACTCAGGCCGTGGCGGACTGCCACGCCGCTGGCGTCAGGCCGTAGGTCCGCTTGAACATGCGGGTCAGGTGGCTCTGGTCGGCGAAGCCGGCGAGCACCGCGACCTCGCTCAGCCGATGTCCCTCCCGCATGAGGCTCCGCGCCAGGTCCAGCCTGCGCATCGTGCGGAACCGGGTCGGGCTGGTGCCGAACGCCGCGCGGAACTGCCGTGCGACCGTCCACCGGTCCAGCCCGGCGACCCGCTCAAGGTCCTCGACCGGATGCCTCGTCGCCGGGTCGTCCAGCAGCAGCGCCCTCACCCGCTTCAGCGCGGCGAGGTCGAGCGCCGCCTTGCCCGTCCGCGAACGGGGCCCGCCCGCGTGACGGGCGAGCAGGTCGGCGATCGCGGAGGTGAGCTCGGCGGCCTCCAGCTCGTCGAGCGGTTCGTCGATGTGGCGCAGGAAGCCGCCGAGCGCTCGATCCGGGCCGTCAGGGCGGAGCACGGGATCGGGGACGAACGGCAGCGGCCGCCCGCCGAGCGCGTCCTGCACGAGCGCCGGGTCGAGGTAGACGATCCGGTAGCCGAAGCCGTCGTCGGTGCCGGGAGCGCCGTCGTGCGGCTCGTCGGGGTGCAGCACGTGCCACTCGCCGGGCAGGCAGTGCCGCTGCTCGCCTCGGTAGCGGAAAGTCTGCACACCGGCGAGCGTCACGCCGATCGCGTAGGTGTCGTGCCGGTGCGGTGCGAACGCCTCGCCCCGCAGCGCGGCCTCGAGCCGCTCGATCCCGGCCGCGCCGCCGCCGAACCGCAGCCGGTGCCCTCCGGACGACGTCGCGGGAAGGCGGTCGCACAACGATTCAAGACTGCCCGTGCCCGGCCGGCCTACGTTCGCTCGCATCCACCGACACTAGAGGACGGACCGGCGATGCGGGACATGCTCGGCGACGCGGCGGGAGCGGGGCCGTACCTGTCACTGGTGGCCACCGCGCTCGTGGTGATGGGCAGTCCCGGCCCGGCGACCGTCGGCGCGACCGCGACGGCCACCGCGTTCGGGCTGCGCCGCTCGATGCCGTACCTGCTCGGCAGCATCGCGGGCACCACGGCCGCGCTCGTCGTCGTGGCCGCCGGGGTCGCGTCGGTGCTGCTGACCCAGCCGCGGCTGGGTCCCGCGCTGCTCGGTCTCTCCGTCGCCTACCTGGCCTGGCTGGCGTACAAGATCGCGACCGCGCCGCCGCCTGCCGCCACGGGACCGCCGACGCGGGCGCCACCCACGTGGCTGCACGGCCTCGTGCTCGGGGTGGCCAACCCGAAGGCCTACGCCGCGCTCGGGACGTTGTTCACCACTCACCGGCTCGGCCTGCCGACGCCCGTGCTGGAGACCGTGGTGAAGACACTCGTGCTCACGGCGCTGATCGTGTTCATCCATCTCTGCTGGGCCGTGGCGGGGGCCTCGCTGGGGACGGCGCTGCGGCGGCCCCGCGTCTCGCGCGTGGTCAACGTCGCGCTCGCGATCGCGCTGCTGGCGTCGACCGCTCCGCTCGTGGCTGAGCTGCTGTCCTGAGCCCCCGGGGCCCGCCGATGGCACGGAACGGCTTGCGGTGCGCGGATCGGCCGCCACCGCGCCGAACCGAGGTGCCCTCCTGGGTGGCCACTGTCCGGTTCCGGGCACGTCGCGCATGCGAGGATCGGCGCATGAGCTACCTCGCCGCGTCTTCGCGCTACGACGGCATGACCTACCGGCGTTCGGGCCGCACCGGGCTGAAGCTGCCGCTGGTGTCGCTCGGGCTGTGGCACAACTTCGGTCACGACCGTCCGTTCGAGACGCAGCGAGCGATCCTTCGCCGCGCCTTCGATCTCGGCATCACGCACTTCGACCTTGCGAACAACTACGGCCCGCCCTACGGCTCCGCCGAGGAGAACTTCGGCCGCGTGCTCGCCACCGACTTCCGGCCGTACCGCGACGAGCTGGTGGTCTCCACCAAGGCCGGGTACGACATGTGGCCCGGTCCGTACGGCGAATGGGGCTCCCGCAAGTACGTGCTCGCAAGCCTCGACGCGAGCCTGCGCCGGATGGGCGTCGACTACGTGGACATCTTCTACTCGCACCGGTTCGACCCGGACACGCCCCTCGAGGAGACGATGGGCGCGCTGGACTCGGCGGTGCGGCAGGGCAAGGCGCTCTACGTCGGCATCTCCTCCTACTCCGCGGAGAAAACCGCCGAGGCGGCGGCGATCCTGCGTGACCTGGGGACGCCGCTGCGCATCCACCAGCCCTCCTACTCGATGCTGAACCGCTGGATCGAGCGCGGCCTGCTCGACGTGCTGGAGCGGGAGGGCGTCGGCTGCATCGGATTCTCCCCGCTCGCGCAGGGAATGCTGACCGACCGTTACCTCGACGGCGTGCCAGAGGGCTCCCGCGCCAGCCGGGACAGCTCGCTGCCGGCGGGCTTCCTCACCGAGGAGAACCTCGGCAAGGTGCGGGCGCTCGCCGGGATCGCCGCGGCGCGGGGACAGACGCTCGCGCAGCTGGCGATCGCGTGGACGCTGCGCGACGAGCGCATGACCTCGACCGTGCTCGGCGCCAGCAGCGTCGCCCAGCTCGAGGACAACGTGGCCGCGCTCGGCAACCTGAGCTTCACCGGCGAGGAACTGGCCGAGATCGACCGGTACGCGACCGAGTCCGGCATCAACCTCTGGGCCCGCTCCAGCGCACACTGAGGTTCCGCCGGGGCCGCACGGGGTAGTTCAGGAACATGGACGACGACTACCTGCGCATCTACCTCAACGACCAGCTCGCGCTGGGCCTGGCGTGGCGCGAGCTGGCCCGGCGGGCCGAAGGCAGCAACGCGGGCGGCGAGCTCGGTGCCGCGCTCTCGCGCGTCGCGCAGGGCATCGCCGAGGACGTCGACACCTTCCGCGCGATCATGAACCGCCTCGGTGTGCGGCCCAACCCGGTCAAGCAGGGCTTCGCACTCGTCGCCGAGCGGCTGGGCCGTCTCAAGCCCAACGGCAGGCTCAGGAGCTACTCGCCGCTGAGCCGGTTCGTGGAGCTGGAGTTCCTGGCGATGGGCATCGACGGCAAGAGGCAGCTCTGGACCACACTGCGCGACCTCGCCGGGCTCGGCTCCCGGCTGCCCGACGTCGACTTCGACGCGCTGATCGACCGCGCGGCACGGCAACGCGCCGAGCTGGAGCCCTTCCGCGTGCGCGCGGGCTCCGAGGCGTTCGCCACCGCGCTTCCCGGCCCGCGCCCGGCCGAGTAGGCGGCCCGGCCGGGGCAGGTCCGCGGGCCGCACGAGTCCGGTGCGAGGCTCACAGCTCGTTCCGCTTCGACACGAACAACTCCGCGACCCGGACGAGCTTCATGTTGAGGTCCTGCGACGCGCGGCGCAGCAGGTCGAACGCCTCCTGCGCGGTGAGGCCGCGCCGCTCCATGAGCATGCCCTTGGCCTGACCGATCACATCCCGGCTGCGCAGCGCCACCTTCAGGTGGGCCTGCTCGAACTCGGCGGCCGTCAGCGCCGTGGTCGCGGCCAGCGCGACCGTGGCGTGGCTCGCGAGCACCACGGCGAGGTCGCGGTCCACCTTGTCGAGGCCGTTGCGCTGGCGGGAGTAGAGGTTCAGCGCGCCGAGCCGGGGCGGGTCGTCGCCGGGGACGAGCCCCACCGCGAACACGCTCCGCACCCCGAGCGCGACCGCCCTGGGCGCCCAGTGGGGCCAGGGCGCCTCGGCGAGGTCGGGGACGTCGACCACGCCCTCGCCGGGCGTGCGGGTGGCCTCCACGCACGGGCCCTCGTCGAACGCGTACTGCTGTTCGTCGAGACGGTCGGCCAGGGGGTCGGTGCGCACGGGGGTGGTGTAGCGGCCCTCCTTCGTGCGCAGCGTGATGCTGACCAGGTCGGCCTCGTGGACCAGCGCCTTCACCGCGTTCACCACGCGCTCCAGCACGCCTGCGGCGGTGGGACTGTCCAGCAGCACCTTGGCCACCTGCGCGAACTCCCTGGCGAGCGGACCGCTCCACGGCTCGCCGGGAGCGTGGTCCTCGTCGCCCGCGGCGAAGAGCGTCCGCTCGGAGACCCAGTCCTGCTCACTGACCATGTCCGCATTCTGCCCGAGAATCGGCGCGGCGGAGCAGGTCCCGGAACATGAGCGAGGACCACACGACGTGCGTGAGCGCGGGCGCCAGCACGCCGCCCGTGGCGCGGCGCTGCGAGCCGAGGAGCAGGCCCATGACCGCGGAGGCGCCGACGAGCGCCGGGTTGCGCGTCGCGGTGGTCACCAGCACGTAGGCGAGCGTCGTGGTGACCACGGGGGCACGCCCGGCGACGGCGTGGAAGCCGCCCCGGAAGAACACCTCTTCGGCGACGCCGTTGACGAGCGTGGTCAGCAGCGTGGGGCCGGGTGCGCCGGCCGTGGCGTAGTCGCGCACCCGTGCGAGCGCGCCGCGCAGGACGGGCACGCGCTCCGCCACGGGCTGGACGGCGCGGAACACCCCGAACGCGGCGAACCCCGTCGCGAGCGGGACGGTCACCTCGGAGGGCCGGATCCGGCGGCGCCTCACCACCCGTCGCGGGCCGCACACCAGTCCACCGGCGAACCAGACGGCGGCCGTCGAAGCGGTGAGCGCGTAGAACCCACGGGACCCTGGCGCGGCCGTGAACGACGCGCCGAGCAGGCCGGCTCCCGCCGCGGCCACCGCCGCGGCCCGGCCTCGCCTGCTCACGAGGCCGTCCCGGACCGTGCCCGCTCCCCCAGCGCCGCAAGCACGGCGTCGTCGTAGCCCATCGGCTCGAACGGCACGACCCGGCGGATGGAGTCGTCCCGCACCACCACCTCGTTGGCCATCGAGTCCACCAGCGCCCGCCCTGTCGGCACGTCGATGTCGGTGACGAGCGACAGCCACAGCGAGGACAGCCGGGGCGTGAGCAGCGGCACCGGCACGATCACCGGGCTGCGGCCCTCGATGCGTGCGAGGCGGCGCAGCATCGCGAGGTAGCTGAGCACGTCCGCGCCGCCGACCTCGAAGATCCGCCCGCCCGCCTCCGGCACGGTCAGCACGCCTGCGAGGTAGCGGACCACGTCGGCGACCGCGATGGGCTGGGTGCGGGTCAGCGCCCAGCGTGGCGTGACCATCGCGGGCAGGCGCTCCACCAGCTGTCTCGTCAACTCCCACGAGATGCCCCCGTGCCCGACGACGATGCCGGCGCGCAGCACCGTCACCGGCACACCCGTCGCGGCGAGCAACCGCTCCACGTGCCGCCTGCTGCGCAGGTGCGGGGAGAGGTCGTCGTGGTCGTCACCGAGCCCGCCGAGGTAGACGATGCGGTGCAGCCCGGCACCGGCCGCCGCCCCGGCGAAGGCGCGGGCCGCCTCGGCGTCGCGCCGCTCGAAGTCGGCCTCGTGCAGGGCGTGCACCAGATAGCAGGCGGCCTCGGCGCCGTCGAGCGCGGCGGCGAGCGAGTCCCGGTCGGCGACGTCGCCGTACACCGGCGTGCCGGCTCCGGCGTACCGCCGCGGACGGCGGGTCATCGCCACCACGTCGTGCCCGTCGGCCACCAGGGCGGGACAGAGCCGCCTGCCGACGAACCCCGAGGACCCGGCGACGACAACCCGCATCGCACAGCCCCTCTCCACCACGGAACGACGCGCTAACGGTGCATCCCCCGACGGTAACCGCTGCCCCCGCGCCACGCTGGCGAAAGGACGCCGGGCACATGACCCTGTGGGATGGTTGCTGTTCATGGACCCCGAGGCAGGCGGCGGCACGGAGGCCGCGCGGCAGCCCGCGCTGTGGACGCCCGGCAGGGTCGCCCGGCTGCGCGGCGTCTCGCCGATCACGCTGAGAAGCTGGGACTCGCGGTACGGCATCGGCCCTTCCTTCCGTCCGGAGGGACGCCAGCGGCGCTACACCGACGCCGACGTCGCCCTGCTGCGGCGCATGCGACGCCTCATCGACGAGGGCGTCCGGACCCGCGACGCCGCCCACGCCGTCCTCGGGCTGCCCGCCGAGGGCCTGATGACCGGCACCGGCGAGGAGGAGCTGGAACAGGCCACCGCCCTGATGCGCCGGGCGACCATGGCGGCGCTGCTCGACGAGTCGCTCGCCGCGAAGGGCGTCGAGGGCACGTGGTGCGACGTGGCCGCGCCCGTGCTCCGCACGCTGGGCCGCCGCTGGGCGCGCGGGCTGGAGTGCTTCGCGGTGGAATGGGCACTGACCACGGAGTTCTCCGCCGCGCTCGACCGCTACGTCCAGCCGTGCGGCTCCATGCGCGGCGGCTCGTGCGTCCTGCTCGCCCCGTGCCCGCACGAGCAGCACACCCTGCCGCTGGAGGTGCTGAGGGCGGCGCTGTGCGAACGGGAGGTCCCGGTGGTGTTCCCCGGCCTGCCCTCGGGCGAGGCCCTGACCCTGGACCTGGTGTCCCGGCTGAACCCGACCGGCGTCGTGCTGTGGTCGATGGCCTCGGCGACCGCGGACACCGCGCTGCTGCGCGCCCTGCGCGGCCGGGACACGACCGCGGTGCCGCCCTCGCCCTGCTCGCCGGAGACGACCGAGGCGCCGGCGATCACTGAGATCACCGGCGCCCCTCTGTGCGAGTTGGTCGGGTAGGGCCCGTTCGGGCCGGAGATCAACTACCCGGCCGGACGGGTCCTACTCGCGGCAGTGGCGCGGATCACGATCCGGCGATGTGGGGCACGTCCCGCGAACCGGTGCCGCGCAGGGTCCGCCTGACGCCGCCGGGCGGGTCCGTATCAGCGGGCACCCGCCGCGCTCGCCGCCGTCTTGTCCGCGCGGATGAGCACGCTCAGCCCAGTCCGGGGAGGCGGAGGTCGAGCCGCAACACCCGGCCCCGTGCGCCTGCCCAGCGAGGAGCGGTCAGCTCGGCGGCGCCGTCGGGCGGCGTCATGCCGCTCCCGGCCAGTGCGAGCGCAGGAGCGCCGCGGCTCGCGGGTAGTCGCGCAGCAGCAGGCCGAGCTCGGTGGCGAGCGCGGTCACCCGCGGCTCCGGGACCCGGCGGGCGGACAGCAGTGCCCGCGCCCACGCCGCCGTGTCGCCGAGCAGCCGCCCGTCACCGGTCAGCAGCGCGCCCTGCACGGCGGACAGCGACTGGTCGGCGCAGTCCCCCACCGCCACGGCGATGCCGGAGTGCTCCGGTGTTCCCTCGGCGAAGGCGTCCTGCGGCCGCCACCGCCGCCGGAGCGTCTCGACGAGCGTGTGGTGGTTCAGCTCCAGCCCCTGCTGTTCGGCCAGCGGCTCGGCGGCCAGCGGCGTTGCCGGCTCCACAACGGCGGGCAGTGTCTTCACCGCGTCGACGGCCTCGCGCAGGCCCGGCGCCCACGCCGTGGCGCCCAGCGCGCGGGCCCTGGTGCCGTCGGGGCCGAGCGCGGTGCCGCCCGCGATGACCGGGATGCCCGCGCTCGCGCAGGCCTCGACGAACTGCCGGGTTCCGGGCAGCGCCCAGGCTGTCGAGCAGCTCACCGCCACGGCTTCCGGGCCAGAGTCGTGCAGGTACGCGGACAGCCTGCCCGCCGGGGTGCAGGCGCCGAGGTAGGCCACGTTCCAGCCCCGCTCACGCAGGCCGGTGGCGATCACCAGCGCGGGCAGGGAGTGCCATTCGCGTTCGGCGCAGCCGACCACGATCCGGCCCCTGGTCACGGGCAGGCGCCGCACCCACCGGGCGATGGCCTCCGTCGCGGCCACCGAGACACCGGTGGCGATGTGCTCCTGCGCGACCGACCACTCGCCCCGCTGCCAGCGCTGGCCGATGCGCCGCTGCGCCTCGCTGATCACGTCGAGCAGCAGGACGGTGGGCTCGACGCCGCGGTCGAGAAGCTCGTCGACGATGCCGACGCCCTGACCGGCGTCACCCGCGGTGAGCGCGCGTTCGAAACGGGGGAGAGCGAGCCCGGCTTCGGTCGTGGTGGACATCGCGGGCGTTCACTCCCCACAGCGGACGGCGAGCAGGGCGATGTCGTCGTGACCGCGGCCGTCGAGGTGTTCCAACACCCGCCGCTCGACGACCTCGCACAGCGTCTCCGGGCTCGCCCCGGCGTAGGGCGGCAGGAGCGCGCGGAGCCGCTCCTGTCCGAACAGGCCGTCGCGGCCCCGCGCCTCGTACACGCCGTCGGTGTAGAGCAGCATCGCGTCG
Organism: Prauserella sp. PE36; assembly: GCF_003311655.1. Lineage (NCBI taxonomy): Bacteria > Bacillati > Actinomycetota > Actinomycetes > Pseudonocardiales > Pseudonocardiaceae > Prauserella > Prauserella sp. PE36. The sequence continues at coordinate 25,030 of NZ_QEQT01000105.1, forward strand.
CCCGGCCGCAGCAGCACCGCGGCCTCCTCGTAGCGCAGCTCCGGCAACACGCCGGCCAGCGTGCCGAACAGCACGGGTTCCTCGACGGAGCCGTCGCCACGGAGCACCAGCGGCGCCGGGTGCCCGGCCACGGCGATCGTCGCGAGAGTCCCGGCACCGTCCGGCGCGGGACGCAGCCGCGCGCACGCGACCGTGACGAACCGGTCGGGGCGGTCGGCATAGAGCACGTCGTTGAGCGCGGCCAGGATCGCGGCGGGCGAGCGGTCGAACCGGGCCGCGGTCTTGATGGTCTGCCTTGCCTTGCCGGTGAGCACCGCGGCCTCGACGCCCTTGCCGCAGACGTCACCGACGACGACGGACACGTCGCCGGGTACGCCGTGCACGTCGTAGAAGTCACCGCCGATGTCCAGCCGTTCCTGGGCCGTGCGGTAGCAGGCGGCCACCCGCAGACCGGGCACTGCGGGCAGCTCCGGCGGGCGCAGGCTCGCCTGCAACGTCGCCACCACGTGCCTGCGTTCCTCGTAGAGCCGGGCGGCGTCGAGCGTCACGGCCGCGTGCCGGGCGAACTCCTCGGCGAGCGCGACATCGGCCTGTGTGTACCCCTGTCCGGCGCCCCGCACCGCGATGAGCGCGCCGACCGCGCTGCCCCTGGCGGTGAGGCCGACGCCGAGGACCTCCGCCGGACCGAAGCCCGCCGCGATCGCCAGCAGGTCCGCGTCCGGGATGAGGCCGGCGAGTCCGGCCGCGGAACCCGCCCCTGGCGTGGAGTGCAAGAGCTCGGGCCTGCCGGCCCGGCGGATCCGCCCGAGCGCGGAGTCCTCCGCCAGCCGCGGCACGTGGACCGGGGCCAGCGGAGCGCCGTCGGTGTCGCACGCTGAGAGCGTGACGCCGCAGCCGTCGAAGAGCGCGAGCACGGCCCAGTCGCCGAGCACGGGAACGGCCAGACGCAGGGCCCGCAGCACGGTCCTGCGCACGTTGAGCGATCCCGCCAGCTGGCGCGACACGTCGAGGAGGAACGCGGATTCGCCCGAGGGCCTGGTCGGCCGCGGGACCGGACCCCCGGCGGGGCCGAGCGCCACGTCCATGGCGACTCCTCGGGACGGCTGCGTGCGATCTGCCGACTCTAACGCGCCGGGGCCCCGCCGTGGCGCAGGTCGCCCGCGGTGAAGGCCACCTTCGCTGCGTGGAATCAGACTCAGCGGCGCGGAGCGCCTCCGTCTGGGTGGTGGAGGGAGACGGGCGGGCGCAGGCATGGTGGCCTTCACTGCGGCTGGTCCGTGGCAGCTGAACGCCCCGGCCGCCTGAGCGCTCAGGCGCGAAGCTTCACCAGCTCCCCCAGCGCCTGCCTGGCCCGCGCCGTGCCGTCCGGGTCGGCGAACCGGCCGATGTCGTAGAGCACGACGTGCTCGCAGCCCGCCTCGTGGTAGCGCTCCAGCTCCTCGGCCACGTCCTCGGGCGAGCCGTGCAGCACGGCGCCCCGCACCACGGCGTCGGGGATGCTCTCCAGGAGCGCGTCCGCCCGCTCCGGCGCGATCTCGTGCGGCACGTAGCCGTGCGGCAACGGGTACTCCGCGCCGTGCTCGGCGAAGCCGCCCTTGCCGCGGTAGAGCGCCACCGCCCGCACCGAAGGGTGCTCCAGCAGCGCGAGGCTCTCCGCGCGCGTGGGCGCGAGCGCCGACCACAGGAACACGGTGGGCGTGATCTCCGCCGGGTCCCGCCCGAACGCCTCGGCGTGCTCCCGCAGCGTCGCGAGCTTGTCCGCGTAGGCCGACGGCGGCAGGCTCGTCGGGATCCAGCCGGTGCCGTGCCGGGCGGTCAGCTCCAGCATCTTCGGCCCGTGCGCCGCGACGTGGATGCCGAACGGCGCCGTCGCGGTGATCGCCAGGTCCGGCCCGCCGTCCTCCACCGGTCCACCGGTACGCAACGCGGCGAGCGTCCGCAGCGCGGGCCGCATGTAGTGCAACCGCCCGGTGCGCTCCCTGCCGTGGTCGAGCCCGAACGGCAGCAGCTGCCCCGGGTCGCCGACACCCAGCCCGAGCGCCAGCTCCCGCCCGGCGAGCCAGCCGATCGTGCTCGCCGTGTGGGCGAGGGCCACGGCGCTGCGCCGCACCGGGTCGGTGACGGCGACGCCGAGCCGCACCCGGCGCGTGGTCACGGCGGCCGCGGCGAGCAGGGAGAACGGGTCGAGCACCCGGTGCGGGTCGGCCAGCGCCGTGCGCCTGGTGCCGCGGGGGAACCAGCCCTGCAGGTGGTCGAGCAGCCACACCGCGTCGATCCCCTCCTCGGCGTCGGCCCAGCGCGCGTCGTCGAGCGGGTCGAGATCGGGGTGCACGGAGATGCCCGCGCCGATGGTCAGCACGTTCGAGATCCCTTCGTCGAGGTTGGTCACTTGGTCGATTCCAGGCCGGCCGGGCTCGCGCCGGCGAGAACGTCCTGACCTCGCTCGCGCAGGAACAGCGCGGCGACGAACGACACCACCGCGGTGCCGGTCATGTAGAGGGCGATGGCGGTCCAGCCGCCCGTGCGGTCGAGCAGGAACGTGGCGACGATCGGCGCGAGCCCGCTGCCGAGCACCGTGCCCAGCGTGTAGCCCACCGACATGCCGGTGTAGCGCACACCGACCGGGAAGACGTGGGCGAACAGGGTCGGCATCACGCCGTAGTTCGCCGCGTACGGCAGGAACATCAGCACGAAGCCCAGCAGCATCAGCGGCAGGTCCGCGGTACCCAGCAGCCCGAACCACGCGTACGGCACCACCGCCATGCCCACGATCCCGGCGAGGAAGACGCGCTTGCGGCCCACCCGATCGGAGAGCCAGCCGAAGAACGGGATCGCGATGATCGTGAGGACGTTGACCATGGTGACCAGCCCGAGCAGGACGTCCCGGCTCGCGCCGACGTGCTCCGTGCCGTAGGCGAGGGAGAACACGGTGCCGACGTAGAAGGTCACGCCCGCCGACAGGTACGCGAGGCACATCAGCACCACGCGCAGCGGGTGCCCGCGCAGCACCTCGACCACGGGCACCTTGCGCACGGCGCCCTTGCGCTGCACGGCCTTGAAGTCGGGGCTCTCGTCGAGGCGGAGCCGGATGAACAGGCCGAGTGCCACGAGCACGGCGCTGCACAGGAACGGGATGCGCCAGCCATATGCCGCGAAGTCGTCATCGGGCAGCTGCGAGACGAGCAGGAACATCAGGTTCGCGAGCAGCAGGCCCCACCCGGCGCCGGTGTTCACCACGGCGCCGAAGAAGCCGCGCCGGGCTGGCGCCGCGTGCTCGACACTCATGAGCACGGCCCCGCTGTACTCGCCGCCGAGCGAGAAACCCTGGACGAGCCGGACCAGCACCAGCAGGATCGGCGCGGCCACACCGATCTGGGCGTACGTCGGGAGCAGGCCGATGACGAACGTCGCGCCGCCCATCAGGGTCAGCGTGAGCACCAGCATGGCCTTGCGGCCGATCCGGTCGCCGAAGTGGCCGAACACCACCCCGCCCAGTGGCCGCGCGACGAACGCGATCGCGAACGTCGACAGCGCGAGCAGGGTGCCGACGAGCGGGTCGAACTGCGGGAAGAACTGCTCGTCGAACACCAGCGAGGCCGCGGTGCCGTAGATGAAGAACTCGTACCACTCGACGGTGCTGCCGATCAGGCTGGAGATCAGGACCTTGCGAGCGTGTGCGTCGTGCGTCATGAACCATCGACTCCAACCCGGTGAGGGCCGGGCCGGCCTTGCCTCGCGCAAGCCGGCGCGGACTACGATGTGTGGGCGTTCAACGGTGAGCAACGTGGAGGTTAAGCACTTGTCTGACAACAGTCAACTGACATCGGGCCTGCAGGAGTCGCTCTCGCGCCGCCCGCTGCCCGACGTGATCGCGGAGCGGATCACCGCGACCATCGCCAACGGCACCCTCACGCCGGGCGACCGGCTGCCCTCCGAGCCGGTGCTCGCCAAGCAGCTGCAGGTCGGGCGCACGTCACTGCGCGAGGCCCTGCGCAAGCTCGCCACGCTGGGCGTCATCGAGATCGTGCGGGGCAAGGGCACGTTCGTGTGCGAGCCGCCGCCGGAAGACCCGACGACCCAGTACGTCCAGTGGAGCCTCGACCAGGGCTTCGCGCTCTCCGAGCTCCTGGAGGTGCGGATCGGGCTGGAGACCACCGCGGCAGGGCTCGCCTGCACGCGCGCGACCGACGACGAACTCGGCGAGCTCGACCGGCTGCGCGCCGAGCACGACAAGGCCCACGACAGCGGCCTCGACGCGCTCGTGCGCACCGACGAGGCGCTGCACGAAGGCATCGTCCGCGCCGCGCACAACGTGGTGCTCGCCGGCATGTACCTGCCGCTCGTCCCCCAGATGACCGAGTTCCGCCGTCGCACGCTGAGCCTTCCCCGCGCGCAACAGCGCTCCGACGACCACCGCTACATCACCGACGCCATCGGCAGGCGCGACCCCGAGGCCGCCCGCAGGGCGGTGGCCGAGCACCTGTGGATCTTCTACCAGGAGGTGCGGGCCGTCGCGGCGCCCGGCGAGGTCACGGGCACGGAGGTGCGCAGCGTCGCCACCTTCGTCTGAGCGCCGCGCCCACCCCGCGTCATAAGTCCTCCTTATGGCGATCTTGGCGATTGCCGTCTACCAGGCCCCGGGCCCGTGTGTTTCGATCGCACGGCCCGTATCGCAGGAGCTTCGGGCCTGGCTGGGAAGGACTGGGCACAATGGTCGTGCTGCACACGACGATCGCGATCCTCGCTGTCGTCCTGCTCATTCTCGTGACGCGGGTGGATCCCGTGATCGCACTCGTCATCGGGTCGATCTACCTCGGCCTCACGGCCGGCCTCGGTTTCGACGGCACGATGACGGCCATCGCCGAGGGCTTCGGCGAGATCATGGCCGAGGTCGGGTTGCTCATCGGCTTCGGTGTCCTACTGGGATCACTGCTGTTCTCCGTTGGAGCACTGCAGAAACTCGTCGAGAAGCTGCTGAGGGCGCTCGGCCCTGGGCGGCTGCCCTACGCGCTGGCGGCCGCGCTGAGCGCGATCTTCCCTTCGATCTATGTGGACGTTCAGCTCGTGCTCGCCGCGCCGCTGGCGAGGTCCGCGGCCCCTCGCATGGGCCGCAACGGACTCGCGATGATGGGCGGCGCGCTGACGGCGGGCATCCTGGTGGGTTACGTCTTCGTGGTGCCCGGTCTCGGTACCCTCGCGATCGCCGGGCTGCTCGACGTTCCGCTCGGGACGATGCTCGTCTACGGCTTCGTCATCGGGCCGATCACCGCGCTGCTGACCGTGTTCCTGTGGGGCCGGCTGCTCAAGCGCGGCTTCTGGAACGCGGCGAAGGACGAGACCGGCGGCGCCGAGCTGGAGCCCACGGGCGGGGCCGCGCCGTCACCCCGCGAGCCGGACGGTGCGGGTGGCGTGGTGACCGAGCGCGAGACCGTCCGCACCGCTCCCCCGCTGACGATCTCCCTGCTGCCGATCGTCGTGCCGCTGTTGCTGATCGCGACCGGCGCGATCACCGAGGCCGCCGGTGTGGAGTCCAGCGTGCTGGCGTTCCTCGGCGACCCCGTCTTCGCACTGTTCGTCGGCCTGCTCGGGGCCTACGTGCTCGCCAAGCGGACCCTGGGCCGGGAACAGCTCGGCGAGGCGATGTCCAAGGGCTTCAACTCCACCGGGCAGATCCTCTTGATCACCGGCATCGGCGGGTCGCTGGGCGCCGTGATCGGCGAGACCGGTCTGGACAAGGTGCTTGGCGGGTTCTTCTCGGCCGACGCCGGGGTCCCCGCGCTGGTGACGATCCTGCTGGCGTGGCTGGTCGCGGCTGTGCTGCACCTGGCCATCGGGTCGATCTCCGTCGCCGCGATCGCCGCGGCCGGAATCCTCGCCCCGATCATGGGCAGCCTCGCCATCCCCGCGGAGGTGCTCGCGCTCGCGATCGGCTCAGGCGCCCTGTTCGCGTTGCAAGTGAACAGCAACTTCTTCTGGATGTTCCAGACCCTGCTGGGGGTGACCACCCGGGGCGCGCTCAAGGCGCTGACGTTCGTCACCGCGCTCGCCTCGGTGGTGTCGCTCGTCCTGGTCTCGGTCGTCAGTTTCGTCGTGTAGGGAAAGAGAAAGATGCAGCCCCTTCGTGGAGTCACGGTCGTGTCGCTTGAGCAGGCCATCGCCGCTCCGTACGCCAGCAGGCACCTCGCCGATCTCGGCGCCCGCGTGATCAAGGTGGAACGGCCAGGCGCCGGCGACTTCGCGCGCGCCTACGACTCGCGCGTGAAGGGCCTCAGCTCGCATTTCGTGTGGGTCAACCGGAACAAGGAGTCGCTGACCCTCGACTTCAAGGACCAGCGCGGCAACGAGGTGCTCCGCCGGCTGCTGGCGGAGGCCGACGTGTTCATCCAGAACCTCGCGCCGGGCGCGGCGGCCCGCGCCGGGCTCGGGGCCGACGAGCTGCGGGCCGCCAACCCACGGCTGATCGTGTGCGACATCTCCGGCTACGGCTCGCCGGGACCGTACGAGTCGATGAAGGCCTACGACCTCATGGTGCAGAGCGAGGCCGGCCTGCTGTCGGTGACCGGTTCCGGCGCGGACCTCGCGAAGGTGGGCATCTCCGTGTCCGACATCGCGGCGGGGATGTACGCCTACAGCTCGATCCTCGCGGCGTTGCTGGAGCGGGGCCGCACCGGCGAGGGGTCGCATGTGGACGTCTCGATGCTGGAGGCGACGGTGGAGTGGATGGGTTTCCCGCTCTACTACACCTACGACGGCGCGGAGCCGCCGCCGAGGGCGGGCGCCGCGCACGCGACGATCTACCCCTACGGCCCGTTTCCCGCGGGCGACGGCAAGGTCGTGATGATGGCCATCCAGAACGAGCGTGAGTGGCGCGCGTTCTGCGAGAAGTTCCTGAAGCGGCCCGAGCTGGCCACCGATCCCGCGTACGCCACCAACGCCGACCGCAACGCCAACCGCGAGGCGCTCGGAGCGATCATCACCCAGCGCTTCGGGGAGCTGACGAGCGAGCAGGCCATGGAGCTGCTCGCCGAGATCCCGGTCGCGCACGCCAGGGTCAACACGCTCGCCGAGGTGTGGCGGCACCCGCAGCTCGCCGCGCGCGGGCGCTGGCACGAGGTGGGCACCACCGCGGGCCCGGTGCCCGCGCTGGCCCTGCCGGGCCTGGCCACCGGCGAACCCCGGCTGGATCCCGTGCCCGGTCTCGGCGAGCACACCCGCGCGATCCTCGCCGAGCTGGGGCTGGCGGAGGGCGAGATCGACGCGCTGGTCGCCGAGGGCGTCGCCTGACCCGCCGGTCCGGGTGAGAGGATCGGCCTGCCAGGAGCACGGCAGGAAGGCGGCACGATGGACATCGCCCACCTGCGCGACTTCATCACCGTCCTCGACGCGGGCAGCCTCACCAGGGCGGCCACCGAGCTGCACGTGTCCCAGCCCGCGCTGAGCCAGCGGATGGCCCAGCTGGAGCACCAGCTCGGCGTGCGGCTGCTCGAACGCGGACCGCGCGGCGTGCGGCCCACCCCGGCGGGCCGGTCGCTCTACCGGGACGCCCAGCAGCTGGTGCGCCAGTTCGACCGGCTCTCCGAGGACATCGCCAGCGACCGGGACGGGGTGCACGGCCCGGTGGCGATCGGACTGCCGACCACCGTCGCCACGCACCTGGCGCCCGCGCTGTTCTCGTGGACGAAGGCGCACCACCCCGGCGTCCACCTGCAGCTGTTCGAGTCGATGAGCGGCTACATCCACGAGCTGCTGCTCGGCGGCAGGCTCGACCTGGCGGCCGTCTACCGCGAGGACGACGCGCGAAGGCCCGGCGAGGTGCCCCTGTACTCGGAGGACCTCTACCTGATCGGCACGCCGGATCCGGAGCCGGAGTCCGAGCACGAAGTGAGCGTCTTGGAGCTGCGGGAGGTGCCGCTGGTGGCGCCGGGCGGGCGCAGCAACCTGCGCGCGCTGATCGACCGCGCGTTCGGCGGGCACGGGCTCGTGCCCACGGTGGTCGCCGACGTCGAGTCGCTCGGCACCATGATCCGCATCGCGGAGAGCGGCGAGGCGTGCACGATCCTTCCGCTGTCGGTGTTCGCCGGGAACCGGCGGCCGCGCGACGTCGGCGCCCGCCGGATCACCGGTCCCCCGCTCGCCAGGCACGTCGCGATCCGCACCGCCACCGAGTTCTACGAGCCGCGCGACGCGGTGGTGGCCGTGCGCCGTGGCATCGTCGAGGTGACGCGGCGGCTCGCCGGGGACGGCCGCTGGGAGGGCATCCGCCTCGCCGCCGGAGGTCGGCAACAGCATTGAGCCCGTCGGTCAGGCCGGTTCCCTGCCGAGCGTCAGCTGCCGGTGGAAGTACTCGTAGAGGCCGTCGAAAACGGGTCCGGTGACGGCGAGCGTGTGCATGTCGTCGCCGATCATGGACAGGCCCCGCAGGACGACGTCGAGCCCTGGTGCCTCGGGTGCGTGGTACCGCTCATCGTCGAGGTCGGCCTCGTGGACGATCTCCGCGATCCGCCACAGCACCGGATCGACGAGCTCGTACCGGCGCAGGATGGTCTCGAAGCTGCAGTCGCCCCTGTGGTGGCCCAGCTCGACGCCCCGCATGTCGAACGGGGTGGCGTCGGCGGGAACCTCGGCCGGGTCGGCGACGAAGACGAACTCCGCTCCGGGGTCGACGGTCCGGCGGATCAGCCAGGCGCATGCGGCACGATCGATGTGAATGCCCGCCCGGGTCGCCCATTTCATGCGGTGCGCTCCTCGGTCCGTTCGGTGTCGTCCGCCACCCGCAGCCGAGCCACGGCGGCCTCGGCCGCGTGGCGCTGCGGTGGCGGGAAGTAGTCCCTGCGCTGGATCCGGCGCAGCTCACCGCGCAGGCGCCGCAGCAGCCGCCGCCGTTCGGCCCCCGTCAGTTCACCCGTTCCTTCCGCCTCGGCGACCACGGCCTCGTACTCGGTGGCGCGGGCGGCGGCCATGGTGCGGGCGAGGTCCCGTTCCTGGGCGAGCGTGGCCGGCCGGGCCAACCACATTCCGGCGGTGCCGCCGGCCTCGACGATCTCCTCGGCGATCCAGTCCAGGTGCTCGCGGGTGCGGGCGTCGGCGGGCAGGGCGACGAGGCCGTCGCCGAGCTGCGCGACCCCGAGGCGCTTGAGCTTGCGCCAGATCGCGATGCGCGGCGACGACGGCTCGCGGGGCAGGCGGTACGACAGGAGCACCCAGTGCCCCTGTCTCATATCGCGGGCACCTTTCTCATCCGGTGCAACCATGGTTACAGTCTAGCCGCACGCCGCTGAATGAAGGAGGATCCATGCCCGGCACCGCGACCCACGACGTCGTGCCCCTGCGCACGGCTGTCCGGGCGTGGTTCCTGATCTCGCTGCAGACTTTCGGCGGCCCCGCCGGGCAGATCGCCGTCATGCAGCGCACGCTCGTGGAGGAACGGCGCTGGATCGGCCAGCAACGGTTCCTGCATGCGCTGAACTACTGCATGCTGCTCCCCGGCCCGGAGGCCCAGCAACTGGCCATCTACGTTGGCTGGCTGCTGAACGGCAGGCGCGGCGGGCTGATCGCGGGAACGCTGTTCGTGCTGCCCGGCATGCTGGCACTGCTCGTGCTGTCCGCGATCTACGTAGCGTTCGGGGAAACCACCGCGGTCACCGCGGTGTTCGCCGGGCTCGCGCCCGCCGTGGTGGCGATCGTGGCGCAAGCCGTGGTCCGGGTCGGCCGCCGCGCGCTGCGGCATCCCGCGCTCGTCTCGCTCGCCGTGGCGGCGTTCCTCGCGCTCGCGCTGTTCGCGCTGCCGTTCCCCGTGGTGGTGGCCGCCGCCGCGGCCGCGGGCTGGCTGCTCGGCAGGTTCGTCCCGGACACCGTGCGGCCCCGCCGCGAGGAGGCCGCCGGGGGTCCGCCGCCGCTGATCTCCGACGACACACTGCATCACGAGCCGCCCGGCCTCGGCCGCGGCCTCCGCACCCTGGGGGTGGGCCTGCTGCTGTGGGCCGCGCCGGTGGTGGCCGTCGCGGTGTTCACCGGGACGGGCAGCGTTCTCACCACGCAGGGGCTGTTCTTCTCGGGGACGGCCGTAGTGACCTTCGGCGGCGCTTACGCCGTGCTCGCCTTCGTCGCCCAGCGCGCGGTGGAGGTCTACGGCTGGCTCTCCGCGGGCGACATGGTGCGGGGCCTCGCGCTCGCCGAGTCCACGCCGGGACCGCTCATCATGGTGGTGCAGTTCGTGGCGTTCCTCGGCGCCTACCACTTCCCGGGGCCGCTCGACCCCTGGGTCGCCGGCGTGCTCGCCTCGCTGCTCACCACGTGGGTCACCTTCGTGCCGTGCTTCCTGTTCATCCTCCTCGGTGCGCCGTACGTGGAGCGACTGCGCCACAACCGTCCGCTCTCGGCCGCATTGACCGGCATCACGTCGGCGGTGGTCGGCGTCATCGCGAACCTCGCGCTCTACTTCGCCGTCCACACGCTCTTCGCCACCACGCGGACGTGGGGCGCGGGTCCGTTCGCGGTGCTCGTGCCCGATCCCGGTAGCGTCAGACCGCTTTCCGTCGCGCTCACGGTGCTCGCGCTGGTGCTGGTATTCGTGCTGCGCTGGCCGATGCTGCGGCTGCTCGCCACGTGCGCCGCGCTCGGCTGTGCCGCCGCGCTGGCCGGGATTCCCCTGGTCTGACCGCCTCCCGGCCGTATGCTGGGAGGCTTCGCTGGCGACGTGTGACCCGGGGAGGTCGCCGTGGACTGGTATCAGCGCACGTTCGTCGACACGGGCCGCTCTGCCGCGCTGTGCGCGCTGCTGGGGTTCCTCGTCACCTTCGCCGTGGTCCGGACGATCACACGCCGCATCCACGCCAGGCGTGGGGAGCCGGAGCGGGGTGCGCTGCGCGACGTCCACGTCGGCGGCGTGCACGTCCACCACCAGGTGTGGGGAATCCTGCTGCTCCTGGTCACCGGGATGCTGACGTTCCGGTACGACCCGCAGGCGCCGTGGGCCGAGCTGCTCGCGGCGCTGTTCGGCGCCGGGGCCGCGCTCACCCTCGACGAGTTCGCCCTCTGGCTCTACCTCAACGACGTCTACTGGTCGGCCGAGGGCCGCCGCTCGCTCGACGCGATCCTGGTCGGCGGCGCGGTCGGCACGGCGCTGCTGTTGCAGTCCTCGCCCATCGGCGCCGACCCCGAGGACAGCGGCACCGCGTTGGCGTTCGCGGCGACCGTCGTGCTCCACTTCTCCATGGCGGGAGTCTGTGTGCTCAAGGGCAAGCTCCCGACGGGGATCATCGGCGTCGTCGTGCCCGTGGTCGCCACGGTGGGCGCGATCCGGCTGGCCAAACCGTCGTCGGTGTGGGCGCGCCGCCGCTACGGCGAGGCGAAGCTCGCCCGCGCCGACCACCGGTTCGGAGCCGCCTACCAGCGCAGGGTCAACCGGTTCCTCGACCTGCTGGGCGGTAAGCCCGACCGGCCGTGAGCGTCACCGCGGCGGCTGCCCGTATCCGTGCGGCGGGTAGCCGGGCTGCGGCGGATACGGCTGCCCGTACGGCGCGTGACCCTGCGGAGGGTAGGGCTGCGGCGGCTGGGGCGGGTACTGCTGGGCGGGCTGCTGCCAGCCCTGCTGTGGCTGTGGGACGGGGGACTGCGGCGCATGGCCCTGCCCCGCCGCCAGCTGCTCCGCGGTGACCCGCTTCTTGCGGGCGAAACCGTGGTACGCCCACGCCGAACCACCGACGAGCATCGCGGCCCCGCCGCCCAGCAGCAGCCAGCCGGTGGTCTTGTTGTCGCTCGCCTGCTCGTCCAGGCTCCGCTCGGCCGTCGTCTCGCCGTTGCGGGTCTCCTCGCAGACCTGCCCCTCGCTCATCTCCTGCGAGCCGCACATCACCCGGTCGTCGCCGAGAACCAGGATGCCGCCGACGATCAACCCGGCACCCACCACCGCGGCGCCGACGGCCTGCATCCGTTCCTTGATCAGCCGCGCGTTCGTCATCCTCGCCGCGCGCGCGTAGTTCACGTTCATGCGAAACGTTCCTTCCCCAGTGTCCGATCGCGCCACACCCTAGCCCTAGGATCACCGGGTGATCGTTCCACCCGGCCGCTGGAAGCCCGTGACAGGCGGAGAATCGGGCGCAACGGTCTTGTGCGACACAACGGGCTCCCGCTACGCCAAGCACGTTCCCGCGAGCGGGCGAGCGGAGCTGGCAGCGGAACGCGACCGTGTCTCCTGGCTCGCCGGCACCGGTGTCCCCGGCCCCCGCGTGCTGGACTGGACCGAGGACCACACCGGCGCGTGCCTCATCACCAGCGCGGTGCCCGGCGTTCCCGCCGACACGGTGCCGCCCGAGGCACTCGCCAAGGCGTGGCCCTCGATCACCGGCACCGTGCGGCAGCTGCATGAAATGTCCACAGACGACTGTCCGTTTCGGAGGGACCTGGCGCGAATGTTCGAACTGGCGAGGGACGTCGTCGCCAGGGACGCGGTGGAGCCGGACTTCCTCCCCGTCGAACAGCAGGGCACGCCCCCGGCGGAACTGCTCGCCCGGCTGGAGCCGCGACTCGAGGAGCGGCTCGCCGAGGAGCCTGCCGACACCGTGGTGTGCCACGGCGACCTGTGCCTGCCCAACATCGTCCTCGACCCGGACACCCTGGAAGTGTCGGGACTGATCGACCTGGGCAGGCTCGGCCTGGCCGACCGGCACGCCGACCTGGCCCTGCTGCTCGCCAGTTCGCGGGAGACGTGGCCGGACGAGACGGAGGCCCGCGCGGCGGACGAGGCGTTCGCCGGCCGCTACGGACACCCGCTGGACGCGGACCGGCTGCGGTTCTACCTGCACCTCGACCCGCTGACGTGGGGCTGAACCCCGCTCGACCGGTCGCGGTGTCCCCGATGCCGGTGACCTCGGCGAGCACGAGGTCCGTGCCGAGGCCGGTGCCGCTCAACCTCGCGCTCAACTCGGGCGACTTCGGCGAGATCGACATGTTCACCACGGCCTGGGACTCACTCGCCACCGCCTGAGGGACTCGGTGAGCACCGTGAGCACCGAGCTCGTCGCGGCCGCCGCACGCCTCGCGGAGCTGGGCCTCTCCCCCGGCTCGTCCGGCGACGTGAGCGTGCGCGAGCGCGACTCGATCGTCATGTCCCCCACCGGAGCCGACCTCGCGGCGCTCGACTCGGAGCGCCTCTCGGTGCTCGACGCAGGCCGAGGCCATCGAGCGGCTCGGGCTCCCGTTCCGGGCCGCGCTGCTCGCCAACCACGGCCTCGTGGTGGCGCTCGACGCCGCGATCGAGCTGGAGGAGGCGAGCAAACTGCTCCTGCTCCTCGGCGACCGTCCGATCAGGACACTCGAGGAGAGCAGCGGGGTGCGCCTCGGCGAGCGCTACGGCTCACCCTGGGGCGGCTGAGCCGCTCGCCTGGAGCCGGGTGGCACGGGGCTGTTCGTCGCGCTTGTGCATCAGCCGGTCCGGCCACCAGATCCATCTGCCGATGTCGAGCGTCAGCGCGCACACGAGCACGCCGCGAACGATCATCGTGTCGATCAGGACGCCGACCGCGACGGCGAAGCCGAGCTCGGCGAGGAAGGTCAGCGGCAACGTGCCCAGCACCGCGAACGTGCCCGCGAGCACCAGGCCCGCGGAGGTGATGACCCCGCCGGTGGTCGCGAGCCCGGTCAGCATCCCGCGCCTGGTGCCGTCCCGCGACGCCTCCTCGCGCACGCGCGTCATGAGGAAGATGTTGTAGTCGATCCCCAGCGCCACCAGGAAGACGAACACGAACAGCGGGAACGACGGATCGGCGTTCTCGAACCCGAACACGTTGTTGAAGAAGAACGCGCTGATGCCGAGCGTGGCGAGGAACGAGAGCACCACGGTCGCGATCAGCACCAGCGGGGCCAGCAGCGACCGCAGCAGCACCGCCAGTATGCAGAACACCACCACCAGCACCAGCGGGATGATCAGGTTGCGGTCGTGGGTGTTGGCCTGCGCCGTGTCGTACAGCAACGCAGCCTGCCCTCCGGCAAGCGCGCCCGCGTCGGGGACGGCATGCACGGCGTCGCGCACGTTCACCAGCGTCGCGAGCCCCTCCTGCGTGTCCGGCGCGGCCTCGGTGGTCCCCTCCAGGTAGGCGATCCCGTCCCGGACCTCCGGCTGCCCGACCGACACGACACCCGGCACGCCCGCGAACGCCTCGCGCACCTGCCCGGCCTGTCCCGCGTTGGAGACGACCTGGATGGGCTGCCCGGCCCCGGCCGGGAAGTGCTCGGCCAGCACCCGCTCCCCCACCACGGAGTCCGGGGTCTCGGTGAAGGAACCGGCATTGGTGAGCCCGTCGGCCTTGAGTGTCAGCGTGCCCAGCGCGAGCACTCCCAGCACCACCGCGGTCACCGCCCACGCCACGCGCGGGCCACGGGCGACCGTCCTGCCGATGCGCGCCCACAGGCCGCGTTCGGTCCGGTCGGCCGAGCCGAACGCGGGCCGCACGGGCCAGAACACCCAGCGGCCGGTGATCGTCAGCAGCGCGGGCAGCAGGGTCACCATGGCCAGCAGGGCGATGCCGATGCCGATCGCCGCGACGGGGCCCAGCCCTGCCGTGGAGTTGAGGTCCGCGAACAGCAGGCACAGCATGCTGATCGCGACGGTCGCGCCGCTGGCCCAGATCGCGGGCCCGGCGCGGTGCAGGGCGTAGGCCATCGCCTCGTGCCGGTCGGAGTGCCTGCGCAGCTCCTCCCGGTAGCGCGCCACGAGCAGCAGCGCGTAGTCGGTGCCCGCGCCGAACACGAGCACCAGCAGGATGCCCGCGCTCTGCCCGTTGACGGTCAGGTCGGCGTAGCGGGCGAGCAGGTACACCACGCCCTGTGCCACCGCGAGCGCCGACCCGACGACGAGCACCGGGAGCACCCAGAGCGACGGGCTGCGGTAGGTCAGCAGCAACATCGTGACCACCACGGCGAGCGCGGCGTAGAGCAGCGTGGAGTCGATCCCCTCGAACGCCTCCGCGCTGTCGCCCCCGAACCCGGCGGGGCCGGTGACGTGCACGGACACGCCGTCGGCTCCGTCGCCCGCCATGCGGCGCATCTCGTCGATGAGCCCGGGCAGCCGGTCCCAGCCGTCCTCGCCGATGTCGAGCGGCACAACCACCTGCGCCGCCTCCGGCAGGGGCCGCTCACCCGACGGGATGGGCCCGGCCACCCTGCGGTCGACGCCGTCGAGGCCGGCGAACGCGCGCGTGTCGTCCGCGATGCGCGCGAGGTCGGCCTGCCGCAGCCCCTCGGGCCGGTCGTAGACGACGATCGCCGGAACCTCGTCGCTGGACCGGAAACCCTCCAGCACGCGCAGCACCTCGGTCGACTCGGCGCTTTCCGGCAGCCACGACGACGCCTGGTTGTCCTGGACGTCGGTGAGTTTGCCCGAGAGCGGGCCGAGCGCGGCCAGCGCACCCAGCCACAGCACGAGCACGACCCACTTGCCCACCCGGCCGCAGGGAAGCCGCGCGGCCCGCCCCGCGCCGCTGGGGATCTCGTCCATGGGTCCCACCCCCATCCGGAAACCCCGAAGCTAACCCGGGGACGGGGTGCGGGACGCGGGCCGGAAGTCCCCAATCGGCTTGCGGTGGCGGGGCTTTCCGCACTCGCGGCGACCCCTGGGTGACGGTGCGGCCACGGACCGTCCCATCAACTCGATCTTGAACGAAGGCACTGGCGGGACGGCGCCGAGCGCCACGACCTGATCGCCGGCGCGGTACGGCAGAGCTACCGACGCCGCGGCGTGTCAGGCGAGGAAGCCGTCCAGCTCGGCGAGGAACACGGGCCAGGCGGGCTCGTCCTCGGTGAGGATGTGGTTGCGGCTGTCGAGGAAGCACAGCCTGCTGTCCGGGATGAGCGCGGCGAGCTCCTGCGCTTGCGCCTTCGGCACGCGCAGGTCCCCGCGCGAGTGCAGGATCAGCGTGGGGCAGCCGACCCGGGGCGCCAGGGCGGACACGTCGATGTGCGCGAACACGTCGAGGAACCGCACGACGTTGTCGATCGACGTCGTCGCCCGCTGCAGGTCGTTGAACGCGTCCCACAGCTCCCGGGTGCCGCCCGGCAGGAACTGGCTGGCGAACACCTGCCGGAACGTCGGGTCGTCGTGCCGCCAGCCGATCCGGCCCAGGGTCAGGTCGAGCGCCGCCTCCTCCTTCTCCTCCGGCGTGGCGGCGCGCGCGAACCGGCCCCGGCTGTACGCGCCCGCGAGTACCAGCCGGGACACGCGCTCGGGATGGCGCACGGCGTAGGCGATCGCGACCGCGCCGCCCTGTGAGACGCCCAGCAACGGGAAACGCTCCAGCGCAGCCGCGTCGGCGACCAGCTCCAGATCGTCGACCCAGTCCTCGAAGCGGAACTCGCCGACGTCCCAGTCGGACAGCCCGCAGCCTCGCTCGTCGTAGCGCACGAGCGTGTGCCTTCTGGCGAGCCCGTCCAGCCAGTGCGCCCAGATCGGGCTCGTCCACTCCAGGTCGAGGTGGGTCAGCCAGTTCGCTGCCTTCACCAGCGGCGGCCCCGATCCGGACACCGCGTACGCCACCCGCACGCCGTCGGCCGAGCGGCAGTAGCGGATCCGCTGCGGGATGCGGCCGTCCGCGGCGGGCGGGCCGCCGTCGGTCTCCCGCACGTCGGCGACGAACCGGTACCCCACCCCGTGCACCGTGGCGACCATGCGCTGGGCTCCGCCGCTGTCCCCGATCGCCCGGCGCAGCGCCTTGACCCTGCTGGTGAGCGCCGACTCGGTGACGTGGCGGTAGCCCCACACCGCGTCGAGCAGCTCGGTCTTGCCGACCACGCGGTCACGGTGCCGGATGAGGTGGGTCAGCAGCGAGAACACCTGCGGCTCGACGTGCACCGGCTCGCCGCGGCGGCGCAGCTCCAACCTCCGCGGGTCGACCTCACAGTCCTCGAACACGTACACGCCGCCACCCCGCTTCGAGGCCGCCGCCACGGAATCTCCACATCATCCCCACGTTTCCTCCAAGCCACCAGCCCCCCGGGGCGCCCAACCTGGACGGACGACTCGGGAGAGAGGGACACCATGACCACGACGGAAACCCCGTACCTGCTGCGCAACGAACCGGACGAGCTGCGCCGTCTGGAAGAACAGGCCGCGGCACTGGCCCCGGCGACGCGCACGATCCTGCGGCTCGCGGGAATCCGGCCCGGCATGCGCGTACTCGACCTGGGCACCGGCGCCGGTGACGTCGCGTTCGAGGTCGCCGACCTCGTGGGCCCGGAAGGCTCGGTCGTCGGCATCGACTCCTCGGCACGGGCACTGGCGTGGGCGGCCGGCCGCACCGAGGCGCGCGGGGTCACGAACGTGTCGTTCGTGCACGCCGACCTCCACGACGTCCGCCTCACCGGCCCGTTCGACGCGGTGGTGGGCCGCCTCGTGCTGCTGTACACGCCCGAGCCCGCGCGCGTGCTGCGCCGGTTCGCCGGCCTCGTGCGCACCGGCGGGGTGGTGGTCGCGATGGAGTACGAGATGAGTGCCGCCGGCATGCTGCCCTCCACGCGCTTCGGCGAGCAGGTCGCCCACTGGATCACTGAGGCGTTCGAGCGGTCCGGGCTCGACCCGCTCCTCGGCGCCCGGCTGGAAGCGGTGTTCGGCACGGCCGGGCTGGCGCCCGCCGTCGTGCTCGGGCTGCAGAGCTACCGGCAGCCCGGGGATCCGACGGGCGCCAGGATGGCGACGGGAATCCTCCGCACGCTCGAGCCGGTGCTCGTGCGGACCGGCACCGCGACCCCGGAGGAGCTCGGACTCGACACCCTGGAGCAGCGCTTCCACCGGCACCAGACGGACCTGGAGCTGGTCTTCCGGCTACCCACGCTCGTCGGCGCGTGGACGACGATCGGACAGAGCCGCGATCACTGAGTGCGGGCACGGCCATCGTCCTGGGAGCGGGCATGGGGCGGGCTGCTCGCGACCCGCGTGCCCGCCCCACGCCTGCGACCGCGTGACGGTGGTCGATCGCTCGTGGCCAGGGCCGGTGAGCACAGACCCGTCGCGGATTGGTGCGGCTACGCCGACGCGGCCGACCGGATGGTGCTCGACGCCACCGGGATCTTCGCCGCCCTGCGCGCCGGTTCCCCGGAGGACGCGGCGGCGCGCTGGCGGGCGAAGGTGGAGTACGCGGTGCGCTACATGGTCGCCGAGCTCCCGTTGGAGGGCTTCGACGCCGATCTCTGGAGGACGCTGACCGGCGGTTACGGCCGGGCCTGACGCGACACGGCACGGGGCACCGCTGAATACCCAACGCAAGCACATAACCTGATCGGGTGATACAGAGACGCGGTGGCCGGTGAGCGAGGTCGGCAAGCTCGTCGCGGGCCGTTACCGGGTGCGGCGGCGTCTGGGCGGCGGAACGACGGGCGCCGTGTGGAAGGCCGTCGACGAGCGGCTCAAGCGGCCGGTCGCGATCAAACAGCTGCTCCCGGACACCGTGCAGGCGGACCGGGCCGTGCGCGAGGGGCGCGAGGCCATGCGGCTGCGCCATCCGCACGTCGTGTCGGTGCACGACGTCGACCACCACGACGGATCGCCACTGCTGATCATGGAGTACTTCCCGAGCCGCAGCCTCGCCGAGGTCGTGGCCGAGGACGGGCCGCTGCCGCCGATGGAGGCCGCCCGCGTCGGCGCGCAACTGGCGTCGGCGCTCGCGGAGGCGCACGAGGCCGGGATCGTGCACGGCGACGTCTCGCCGGGCACGGTACTCGTCGCCGACGACGGCACCGTGAAGCTCGGCGGCTTCGTCTCGCCCGCAGACCGGGGCGGGCGGGCCACACCGGGCGCCGACGTCCACGCCCTCGGTGCCACGCTGTCGGAGGTCCTGCCCGGAGGAACCGGCGCGCAGGCGGGGCCGCTCGCACCCTTGTTGGACGCGATGCTGGCGGAGGACCCCGCGAGGCGCAGCACCGCCGCCGAGGCTGCGGAGGACCTACTCGCGGTGGCCGAGGCCCGCTCGCTCACCGTCGCCGCGAAGCGGCCCGCGCTCGTCGGGGCCGGCGACGCGACCGTTCCCCTCGCCGGAACACCGGCGTTCACGAGGACCCTGCCCACGGTGGCGGCGGAGCGGGGGTCCCGCGCGCGGCCCACGACGCGGCGGCGCCGGTGGTGGCCTGCCGCGCTCGCGCTGCTCGTCGCGGTGCTGGCGACCGTGGTGCTCCTCGTCGCGATCCGCTCGTCCGAGGACAGCACCGCCGAGGCCACCGCGCCCGGCACCTCGAGGCCGGGCGACCCGCTCACCGCGAGTCAGCTGCGGCAGGCCGTGGCTGCGTTCTACGCACCCCTTCCCGGCGGAACCGACCAGGCGTGGGAGCGGCTCGGCCCCGGCCTGCGCGCGCAGGGCCGGGACGCGTTCGACGCGTACTGGTCGGGCGTCACGGCGGTCATCGTGGTGTCCGCGCCGAAGGTGACCGCCGCGGACAGCGTCCACGTCGGCATCGAGTTGACACTCCCCGACGGATCGACGGTCACCGAGTTCCACCAGTTCGGGGTGGTCGACCGCCACGGGACCGCCGTCCTCGAGTCCGACACCGTCCTGCACACCGCGACCAGCGCACCGGCACCGCCGACCCCCGCGCGACCGGAGCCGGGTACGCCCGCTGAGGACGACGACGGCGACCGCGGCGGCACCGGGGACGGCGGCGGCAGGGACACCGAGGAGGACCCGGACCCGGCGGGGCCCCGCGAGGAGCCGCGCAAGGACGACGGTCCCGGCCGGGGCGACGAGCACGGCAACCCACGGCGAGGCGACGGCTAGCCACCCCCGTTCCAGAGGGGCCAGGCGGGCAGCCGCAGGCCGCGCTGGACTTTCGTCACGGCCCGAGCACGCTGCCGGCTCGATCGGCACGCCGGACAGGGCGGGGTGAACAGGCGGCGGGGTCGCCCGGCTTTCCGCGTACTGTCGGTGGGGTCAGCCCCCGCCACGAACCAGGGACGGAGCAGACCATGAGCAACACCCCGGACGAACCCGACTACACGCCGCCGGCCGTGCCGGAAGGCGACTACACCGAGGGCGGGGTTCCGAACTTCGACTACGTGCGCGACCGCATCGAGAACCGGTTCGCGACCTCGATTGGCTCCACGGAGCTGGCGGAGAGCACGCCGGAGGGACGCACGCTCGACGAGCAGCTGGCCGAGCGCGAGCGGGCGGGCAAGGAACGGCTGGAGCAGATCCGCAGGTCCATGCGCAAGGAGTGAGCGGAACGCCGTGACGCCCGGCGCGCGACTTCACTCGTGCGCAGCATTCACCGGGGAGGCCGCGATGCTCACGACGACGTTCACCGCACTGGCGGGGCGGGTCCCGATCCAGCAGGCTCTCCCCTGGGCCCGATCGCCTCGCCCGAGCTCGTGACCGCGGTCGCCGACGCGGGCGGGGTGGGCACCGTCGCGGCGCTGGGTATGACGCCGGGAACCTCGAAGCCCACTCCGCCGCGCTGCGCACCGACGGCGTCCTCGCCGCGAACCTCGCCTCCGCCGGCATCGACCCGGCGGCCGTGGAGGTCGCGGCGGCGCGGTTGCGGACCGTCGGCTTCTGCTGGCACGGCCCCGGCCCCGGGCTGGCGGCCCTCGCGCACACCGGCGGCGTGCTCGTGCGCTGGCAGGTGGGCTTCGCGCGCGGGTCGCGCCAGCCCCCGGACGGCGACCACGCCGGGGCCGACCTCGTCGGTCCACGGCGCCGAGGCGGGCGGGCACGTGCGCGGGCACACGGCCCTGCCGCCGCCGCTGGAGTCGGTGCTCGACGAGGTGGACGTGCCGGTGCTCGCCGCGGGCGGCGTCGGCACCGCCCCGCGGCGTGGCCGCGGCGCTCACCGCCGGAGCCGCCTGAGCCGGAGGATCCGCGTGGGCACGCGGATCGAGGCGATGGCGCTCTACACGCATGAGGCCGTCGCGGCCGTGACCGAGGTGCGAGGCGCGGCCGTCGTGGTCCGGGAACTCGCCGAGGGCGCCGAACGGCTCCTGGCTCGCTGAGTCAATGCTCGTTGAGTCACTCCGGCCAGGCGTGCACGGGTTCGTTGGTGTGCATGTGTTCCCGGTACACGGCCACCATGCGGCGCAGCGCCTCGAACCGGCTCAGCGACGTCGCGTCGAACAGCCGGTGGAACGCGCGCGCCTGCCACGCTGCGCCGGTCGTGCCGGTGAGGCAGCGCTGCTCGATGACGCCGAGCAGCCGGTCGCGTTCGGCGGCGTCGACGTCCCAGCGCCGCAGGCCCTCGTGGGCAAGCGGCAGCAGGCGCCGCAGCACGAGCTCCGTGGCGGGCACCGTGCCGAGGCCGGGCCAGTAGAGCCGGGCGTCGGCGCCGGACCTCGCGGCGGCGTGGAAGTTCTCCTCGGCCGCGCTGAACGACATCTGGGTCCAGATCGGACGTTCCTGCTCGGCGAGCGCGCGGACGAGTCCGAAGTAGAACGCCCCGTTCGCCAGCGTGTCCACCACGGTGGGGCCCGCGGGCAGCACCCGGTTCTCCACCCGCAGATGGGGGCGCTCACGCACGACCGCGTACACCGGCCGGTTCCACCGGTAGATGGTCCCATTCTGCAGGCGCAGCTCCGCCAGCTCCGGGGTGTCGCCGCGGTCGAGCACCTCCATCGGGTCCTCGTCGGAGCAGATCGGCAGCAGCGCGGAGAAGTACCGCACGTTCTCCTCGAAGAGGTCGAAGATCGAGGTGATCCACCGCTCGCCGAACCACACCCTCGGCCGCACGCCCTGCGCCTTGAGCTCCTCGCTGCGCGTGTCGGTGGCCTGCTCGAACAGCGCGATCCGGGTTTCCGCCCACAGCTGCCTGCCGAGCAGGAACGGCGAGTTCGCCCCGGTCGCCACCTGCACGCCCGCGACGGCCTGCGCCGCGTTCCAGTACGCGGGGAACTGCTCGGGGCTTACCTGGAGGTGGAACTGGGTGCTGGTGCACGCGGCCTCCGGCACGATCGTGTCGCACGTGGCCTGCAACCGCTCCGCGCCGTCGATGACGATGTGCAGGTCCTCGCCCCGAGCCGCCAGGATCTGCTGGTTCAGCAGCGCGTAGCGGGGGTTGACCGACAGTGCCGTCCCGGTCAGGTGCTCTTGGCGCAGCGTCGGCAGGATCCCGATCATGATCAGGTGCGAGCCGATCTCCCTCGCCTTCGCCTCGGCGGCGTTGAGACTGGCCCGCACGGCCCGCTCGAACTCGGCGCCACCGCCGCCGCGCAGCGGGCGGGGCGGCACGTTGATCTCCAGGTTCCATTGCCCCAGCTCGGTCTGGAACGCGGGATCGGCGATGGCCTCCAGCGTCTCGGCGTTGCGCATGGCGGGCTCGTGCCGGTCGTCCACCAGGTTCAGCTCGATCTCGAGCCCGGTGAGCGGCCGGTCGAACTCGAAGTGCGGTTCGGAGAGCATCCGCGCGAACGCGTCGAGGCAGCGGCGGACGCGGACCCGGTACCGTGTCCGGTCCGCGCGGCTGAAGGTGTGCTGACCGACTTCCTCACCCATCCCCCCATTCTGAACCCGCCGGGGGCCGCAGGTCAGGTTCCGCCGAGCAGCCTCGCGAGGCTGCGGGCGTAGCGCTCGGCGTTCACCCCGCCGGGAACGTCGCCGAAGAACTCCGTGGTGAGGAAGTAGCCCACCGTGGCGCACAGCAGCACGGTCGCGGCGGCCTCCGGGTCCTCCCAGCCCGGCTCGCCGTCGGCGGCGAGGTCGCCGGCGATCCCGGCGAGTCCCCGTTCCACGAGCACGTCGCGGACGCGCTCGGCGACGTGTGGCATGCCGTCGCGCTCACGGATCAGGATCTCGACGAGCGGGCGGACCTCGCGCAGGAACCGCAGGTCGTCGGCGAGACGCTCGCTGAGCGGGCGCGTGCCGCCCTCGGCGGTGCGGGGTTCCCGCTCGGGGCGGATCGCGCGCAGCCGGGCGAGCTCGTGCTCGACGACCGCGTCGAACACCGCTCGCTTGGACGGGAAGTGCCGGTAGAACGAGCCCGTTCCCTCGGCCAGCCCTACGCCGCGCTCGATGGAGCTGATCGTGGCGCCGTCGAATCCGCGCGCGGCGAACTGACGCAGCGCCTCGGCCAGAATGCGCGCACGCGTATCACCGGACATGGGTGCAAGGATAGCCTTGCGCCGCGCAAGGGAACCCTTGCATACTGGCCGGCATGTCGATCAAGCGGAGACTGGCCGTCACGAGCGTCGTGGCCGCACTGACGCTGCCCACCGCGCTGTCCGGACCGGCGCACGCGAGCGCCCCCGTGCCGGTTCCCCCGGTGCCGCCAGGGTTCCACTGGGGCGTCGCGACGGCGGGGTTCCAGTCGGAGGGCGCCGCACCCGACAGCAACTGGCGGCGGTACGTCGACGCCCAAGCCGAGACGGTGCGTGACCCGTACGCGAACGCGGTGGACTTCCGCAACCGCTACGCCGAGGACATCGCGCTGGCGAAGGAGATGGGCGTCAACACGTTCCGCGTCAGCCTCGAGTGGCCGAGGATCGAGCCGAGGCCGGGCGAGATCGACCAGGAGGCCCTCGCGCTCTACGACGGCATGGTGCGTGAGATCAAGGCCGCCGGGATGACCCCGATGCTCACGCTCACCCACTTCACGCACCCCGGGTGGATCGTCGACCGCGGCGGCTGGACCAACCCGTCGACCGTCTCCAGCTGGCTCTCCTTCGCCCGGCTGGTGGTGCAGCGCTACGCGGGGCAGGGCGCGCTGTGGATCACCTTCAACGAGCCGACGGTGTACCGGTCGTTCGAGGAGCGCAACGGCGGGCTCAACGCCTTCCAGTCCGGCGCGATGATGCGCAACCTGGTGAGCGCCCACCGCCAGGGCTACGACCTCATCCACGAGCTCGACCCCGGCGCGCGGGTGAGCAGCAACCTGGCGGTGAAACCGCCGCCGCTGCAGTGGTTCGACGACGCGGCGTTCATCGACAAGGTCAAGGACAAGCTCGACTTCGTCGGCGTCGACTACTACTACGGCGCGAGTCTCGACAACCTCACGGCGATCCACGGCCTGACCGACGAGTTCTGGCGCATCGACCCGCAGCCGGACGGGCTCTACTACGCGCTGAAGACCTACCAGCGAAAGTTCCCCGGGCTGCCGCTGTACGTCGTGGAGAACGGGATGCCGACGGACAACGGGCAGCCGAGGCCCGACGGCTACACCCGCGCCGACCACCTGCGTGACCACCTGTACTGGCTGCAACGCGCGATGGCCGAGGGCGTGAACGTCATGGGCTACAACTACTGGAGCATCACGGACAACTACGAGTGGGGCAGCTACCGGCCCCGGTTCGGGCTGTACACGGTGGACGCGCTGACGGATCCTTCGCTCACGCGGAAGCCGACCGACGCGGTGCCCGCCTACCGCGAGACGATCGCGGGAAACGGCGTGCCCGAGGGCTACCTGCCGAAGCGCAGGCCCGCGTGGTGCGCCCTGGCCGATCTGCGCACGTGCTTCGCGCCGCTCCCGGTGGCGGCGGGCGCCAAGGCGTGGGCGCAGCCGGGCTGAGCGCGCTCACGAGTCGGGCGGGCGGTCAACGGCGAGCTTGCGCGCGGCGAACCCCGTCCACGCGAGGCCCGCGGCGGTCACCCACAGCACCCCTGCCGCGCCGAGCCCGGCGGCGACCAGCCCGATCGTGCCGGGCACGATGACCTGCCCGGCACGGTTGCCGGTGAGCCGCAGCGACATCGCCCGGCCGCGCATCCCCGGCGGGGCCGACTCGGCGAGCCAGGACATCGTCAGCGGCTGCCCGACACCGAGCCCCAGCCCGGCCACCACGACGGCCACGGCCAGTACCCACACCGGCACCGGGGCCGCCGCGAGCGCGAGTCCGGCCGCCGACGCCGCGATGCTCACGAGCAGCACGCGCTTGCGGCCGAGCAGGCGCGTGAGCCTGCCGAGGAACAGGCGGGAGGTCATCGACGACACGGCGCGCAGCCCGAGCAGTGCACCGACCACTCCGGACGCGATGCCGCGCTCGGCGCCGAGCGCGGGAAGGTAGACCAGCGAGATGTCCACCGCCGCCAGCACCACGCAGCTCGTGAGCAGCGCCCGCGCCAGTCCGGGCAGGCGGAGCAGCCCGCCGACCCCGCTGGGCGCGGCGGCATCGCGCTCGGCGGCGCGTGCGCCGTCGCGAATCGCGAAGGAGCACGCGAGCACGACCACCGCGATCTGCGCGGC
The DNA here is from genome assembly GCF_003311655.1 of Prauserella sp. PE36. Lineage (NCBI taxonomy): Bacteria > Bacillati > Actinomycetota > Actinomycetes > Pseudonocardiales > Pseudonocardiaceae > Prauserella > Prauserella sp. PE36. The sequence goes on from NZ_QEQT01000105.1 coordinate 50,167, forward strand.
GCCCTGGAACACCGGCGTGGTGTCGGGAATGGCCTTCGAGCCTCCGAAGAGGACGATGAGCAGCGGTCCCGCGGCCTGCCCCGCCGACGCCGCGAAGGTGTAGTAGCCGAAGGCGGCGTCGAGCCTGCCGGAGGAGGTCGTGTTCGCAACGAGCGCCTGCTGCCCCACCACGGCACACAGGTGCGCCGTGCCGAGCACGATGCTCGCGACCACGAGCCCCGGGATGGAGCCGCCGAAGACCAGGAAGGCGCCGCCCGCCGCCGTGAGCAGCACCCCGCCCGCGATCAGCACGCGGCGCTCACCCAGCCGGTCGACGACGTGCCCGGCAGGCAGCGCCAGCACCAACGGCACCAGCGCGAACGTCCCCGAGAGCACCCCGAGCCACGCGGGCGACATGTCGAGCTCCAGCGCGCGGTACGACGTCGCCGGACGCAGCACGAACGTCACGGCCTGGGTCAGCGCCGCGTGGGTGAGCAGCGCCCAGGCGCGACCACGCGTGCCCTCAGTCATGGGCCGTCATGAGCCGCCGCCACATCGCCTTCGCGCCGAGGCTTGGTCCCGATGTGCTCCCGCGGCACCGTCTCGGCGGTGCCGCTGTCCCGCACGATCACGTTCTCCATCAGCAGCCGGTGTTCCTCGTCCTCCTTCGTCCGCTCCCCCGGCTCGCGCCCGCCCCCTGCGCGAGCCTGCGGCAGCTCCCATTCGCCGAGCCCAGAGGTTATAGCCTGCTGGGCGCACTGGACGAAAGGAACCCACGACGTGACCGACACCTTCGCCACCGCCGACCTCGTGGACGAGCACGGCGACCGCCTCCGCGTATGCGACACGCAGTTCCGCCAGTTCGGCGCGCACCGGTCGTTCTGCGGCCGCGTGCGGACCGTGTCGTGCTACCAGGACAACGGCCTGGTGCGCGAGCTGCTGCGCACGCCGGGAGAGGGCTGTGTGCTGGTGATCGACGGCCGGGGCTCGCTGCACACCGCGCTGACGGGCGATCTCATCGCTCGCTCCGCCGCCGACAACGGCTGGGCCGGCCTGATCGTCAACGGAGCCGTACGCGACAGCGCCGTGCTCGCGGAGCTTCCGCTCGGCATCAAGGCGCTCGGCACGAACCCGCGCAAGAGCTCGAAGGCCGGCCACGGCGCGCTCGACGTGCCGGTCGGGTTCGGCGGGGTGACCTTCCTGCCGGGAGATCGGCTCTACGCCGACGACGACGGGGTGGTGCTGCTGGCGGCGGGCTGACCCCGCTCCGAGGTCGCGGCGGGCGGCACGAGACGCCGTACGGGAGCGGACAGCAGGATCAGCGGCCGGGCGAGGGCGGTGGCCGTGAAGGCGGCCGGCAGCGGAACTCCGGGCAGTTGCGAGACGGCGGAGATGGCGTGCGCGAGGAGCCACATCGCGTCCAGCGCGACGAGGGCGACCCAGAAGTCCCGCTGTCGCCGGAGCACGACGGCCGCGACGAGGACGACCTCCAGGACCAGCCCCGCCCACGCCGTGGCGCTGACGGTCGCGAGCGGATGGAACGCCGTCCACAGGATGGGCCCGCGAGCAGGGCGGCATGGCCCAGCAGCAAGGCGAGGGCGGCTCGGTCCCGGCGCGGTAAGTCCACGAGTCCCCCTCGGCCGACGGTTCCCCAACGCTAGCGCGAAACTCCGGCCGCCCCCGCCGCCGAACGGAGTCAACCGCGCCGGTCTCGTCCACAGTGGAGCCCCGGCGCCGCGGCACCGGGGCTCCGGTTCACTCCGTGGCGGACGGCGGACTGGCCGTCTCGGGGATGAGCCCCGCCTGCTGGAGTGCCCCGAGCAGGTCGTAGTTGACCCATTCCTCGACGATCCGGTCGCCCTCCCACTTGTCGAACGTCATGCCGGTCATCACGTAGCTCCTGCCCGTGGCGGGCAGGCCGCGGAACTCGTTGCGGGCGGTGCCGCCCATGGTCCAGCGGGCACAGGTGAGGTCTCCGTCCACGAGGACGTCGTGCACGTCCATGTGCAGGTCGGGTTGGGCCTGCCTGAGCTCGGCGACCTGCTGTTTCATTCCCGCGACTCCGTCGATGGGAAAGCTCGGGTCGTGAAAGGAACAGTGCGCCGCGAACAACTCGTCGCAGACGTCGAGGTTGCCCCGGTTCCACAGCTCGTCCGCCAGCCGGCGCATCGCGTCCCTGCGCTCCTCCGGTGTCATCATCAGGACCTCCTTCGCGACTACCCCTCCGCACACTGGACACCCGGCGGAGCGGACGTGTCCAGCCCGGGTTTTGTGGGCGAACGATATGGACAGCTCGTTCATTAGCTGCTTATATGGACGCATAGTTCATATAGGAGGCACAACATGAGCAGTCCCACCACCAACCGAGTTGCCCTGGTCACCGGCGGCTCCGGGGGCATCGGCCGGGCCGTCGCCGAACGGCTCGCGCGGGACGGCATCGCGGTCGCCGTCCACTACGCGGGCCGCAAGGAGAAGGCCGACGAAACCGTGCAGGCCATCACCGCCGAGGGCGGCCGGGCGATCGCGGTCGGCGGTGACGTCGCGGACGAGGCCGCCATGGCCACGGCGTTCGACGCCGTCGAGTCCGCCTTCGGGGGCCTCGACGTCGTCGTGCACACGGCCGGGATCATGGTCCTCTCTCCGATCGCGACGCTCGACCTGAACGACCTCGACCGCGTGCACCGCACCAACATCCGCGGCACCTTCGTGGTCGACCAGCAGGCGGCCCGCCGCGTCCGCGAAGGCGGCGCTATCGTCAACTTCTCGACGTCGGTGACCCGCACACAGCTGCCCACCTACGGCGCCTACGTCGCCAGCAAGGCCGCCGTGGAGAGCCTGACTTTGATCCTCGCCCGCGAACTGCGCGGCCGGGACGTCACCGTCAACGCCGTCGCCCCGGGGCCGACCGCCACCCCGCTGTTCCTCGACGGCAAGGACGAGAACACCGTCGACCGTTTCGCCAAGGCCACCCCGCTGGAGCGGCTCGGGCAGCCAGGGGACATCGCCGAGACCGTCGCCTTCCTCGCCGGCCCGGCGCGCTGGGTCAACGGCCAGGTCCTCTTCGCCAACGGCGGCCTCGCCTGACCATCACCGGCGGGAGGGAGCCGACCATGACCACCATCGAGCCGCCCGCGGCGATCCGGACGTTCATCGACGGGACCGACCGCGGCGACGTCGAGGCGCTCGCCGCCACGTTCCCCGAGGACGCCCAGCTCCACGACTGCGGCCGCGAGCACAACGGCCGGGACGGCGTGCGCGACCGGGACCGCACCGACGACATCGGCGTGCGGTCCCGGTTCAAGCTCGTCGGCACCGAGGCCGGCCCCTCCCCCGACAGCCACGTCGTCGCGCTCACCGTGACCGGCGACGGCTACAACGGCACGCGCGACGGACTGATCGCCGTACTGCGCATCGGCTGAGCGACCGGGGAGGATCGACACATGACGCACGAGGCGAAGACCCCCGCCGCCGTCAGGGAAGGCCGGGGCCGAGGGCGCAGGCCCGCGGACGAGGTGCGGGCGGACGTGCTGCGCGCTGTCGGCGACCTGCTGCTCGCCGAGGGGATCGCGGAGCTGACCTTCGAACGCGTGGCACGTGTGGCAGGCGTCAGCAAGACGACGCTGTACAAATGGTGGCCGTCCAAGGGCGCGCTGGCCCTGGACGGCTACTTCCACGCCGTCGAGCAGACGCTCGCGTTCCCGGACACCGGTGACATCCGCGCCGACCTCCTCAGCCAGCTGCGCGCCTTCGCCCGCGTGCTGACCGAGACCCCGGGCGGACGCATCCTCGCCGAGCTGATCGGTCAGTCCCAGACCGACCCGGAGCTGGCCGCGGCCTACCGGGCGCTGTACTCCTCGCAACGGCGGCGGCTCGCCGGCGAACGGCTGGAACGGGCAAGGGAAGCGGGCCAGCTCCGCGCCGACCTCGACGTGCAGGTGCTCGTCGACCAGCTCTGGGGCGCGGTCTACCACCGGCTGCTCATCCCCGACGAGCCGGTGACCGACGACTTCGTGACCGCGCTCGTCGGCAACCTCCTGGACGGCGTCACGGGTCGCGGCCCTGCCACGTGCTGACACACGCCTCGTTGCCCTCGGCGTCGGCCAGCACCCAGAACGCGGGGGCGAACCGGTCCGACCGCAGCACGCCGCCCGCGGCGAGCGCACGCTCGACGCGCCCGGGCGCCTCGTCGTGCGGCACGGAGATGTCCAGGTGCACGCGGTTGCGTTGCGGGCGCGGGGCCGTCATCCGCTGGAACCACACCGCAGGGCCCTGCTCGGCCGGGTCGACGAGGGCGTCCCCGGCGCCGTCGGTGTAGCCAAGGACCTCCCGCCAGAACGGGCGGATGGCGGCGGTATCGAGCGCGTCGATGGCGATCTCCAGCGCCTGCACGGACCTCGACGGGCCGGCGTCGGCGGTGATCCGCAGGCCGAGACCGGTCACCAGCTCGGAGATCCGCCGGGCGAGGTCGAGGTCGCCGGGCTCGACCGACCCGGTGCGCCGCGACCGCACGGTGAAGATCACGCCGCCGGGGCGGCAGTCCACCACGACGTGCTCGTCGGTCTCGGCGCCGAGTCCGGCCACGATCCGCGCCGCGACGTCGGTGGCGGCGCGCAGGGACTCCACCGGCACCCCGGCACGGAGACCGTCCAGGACGTAGCGCCAGCCGAGGTCGGTGACCGCCGCGGAAACGGCGTGGTGGCTCACGGTTTCGCTCACGGCCGCATCGTCGCACCGGGCACCGACGAAACCCGTGCCGATCAGCGAACCAGCAGGCCGTTCGCCACGACGTCGGTCGCCGTCCGCAGGAGTGTGCGCAGCTCGCTCTCGGTGCGGCGCAGGCCGTCCTGGCGCCAGCCGAGGCTGATCACCCCGTTCCACGAGGCCCAGAGGACTGTGGCCACCTGCCCGGCGTCGACCTCCCGCAGCACGCCGGCAGCGATCCCGGCGCGCAGCGCGTCGACCATCCGCTGGTTCTGCGCCTCGACCGAGCGGGCCAGCCGCGCGGCGAGGTCCTGCCCCGCCGCGTACTGCCCTGGCGCGCTGGGGAACGCCAGCATCCGGAAGTACTCCGGGTGCTCCAGGTAGAACTCCAGGTACTCGTCGGCGGCGGCGTAGAGCTGTTCGACGGGCGTGCGGTCGGCGGTGTACGCGCGGTCCATGTGGTCGCGGTCGGCGCCCAGCGCGCGTTCGACGACGGCGGCCAGCAGCCCGGCCTTCGAGCCGAAGTGGTTGTAGATGGAGCCGACCGCGACGCCTGCCTTCGTCGCGATCTCCTCGACGGTGGTGTCGTCAACCCCGCGCGCCGCGAAGATCTGTTCGGCCGCGTGCAGCAGCGCCTCGATCGTGCGCTGTTTCCGCGGATCCATGGCGACCATTCCTGCAATCGTTGCAAAAAATCGGGGTGGCCGCTACGGTACCCGGCAGAGTTCTTGAAATGTTTGCAAAAAGTTCCGGAGGTCGTGCCGTGGCCGCTGATCCGACGAACACCTGGCGGGACCCCGCCCTCGGTGAGCCGCACGAGGTGCGCCTGCCGTCCGGCCCCGTGCGCTACCACGACCGCGGCACCGGCCCGGTGCTCGTGTTCGCGCACGGGTACCTCGTCAACGCGAACCTGTGGCGCAAGGTGGTGCCGTTGCTGGCGGAGGACTTCCGGTGCGTCACACCCGATCTGCCGCTGGGCGCGCATGTCGTGCCGGTGAACCGCGCCGCGGACCTCTCCCCGCCCGGGATCGCCCGGTTGCTCGCGGACCTGGTCCGGGAACTCGGGCTGGACGACGTGACCCTGATCGGCAACGACTCCGGTGGCGCGTACGGGCAGCTCGTCGCGGCGAACCATCCGGAGGTCCTCGGCCGTCTCGTCCTCAGCTCGTGCGAGACGCCCGAGGACACGTGGCCGCCGAGCCCCGGCGGGTTCGGTCTGCTCAAGGCGACGGCGGCGAGCGCGGTGACCTACCGCGCGCTCTACCAGCCACTGCGGCTGCGGCGGACCTGGCGGTGGCGCAACACCTACGGCCGGCTGGCGAAGTACCCGGTCGACGACCGGGTGATGAACAGCTACGTGCGACCCGTGCTGACCCGGCCGGAGATCCGGTTCGACGGACGCAAGGCCATCGGCGCGGTGTCGGCCCGCTACACCCGCGACGCCGCGGAGCGGCTCATCCGGCGCCGCCCCGTCCCGGTCCGGCTGGTCTGGGCGGCAGAGGACCACGTGTTCCCGCTGGAGCACGCGAAGCGGTACGCCGCGAAGCTGGGAGCGCCGCTGCACACCGTGGCGGATTCCTACACCTACGTCACCGAGGACCAGCCGGCGCAGGCCGCGAAGCTCATCGCGGCCTGCGCCCTGGACCGCGAAACGGGTCCATAATGGACTTACGGGCCGGCCGCCGGTGGCGGCCGGCCCGTAGCCGGTTGATCAGCCTCGGACCAGGTCGTACCGGTCCAGCATCATGACCTTGTCCCACGCGGCCACGAAGTCACGCGCGAACTTCTCCTTGGCGTCGTCGCTCGCGTAGACCTCCGCGACGGCCCGCAGCTCGGAGTTCGAGCCGAAGACCAGGTCGGCGCGGGTGCCGGTCCACTTGACCTCGCCGGTCGCGCGGTCGCGAGCCTCGAAGGTCTCCTGGTCCTCCGACGTGGACTTCCACTCGATGCCCATGTCGAGCAGGTTGGCGAAGAAGTCGTTGGTCAGGGACTCCGGCTTGTCGGTGAGCACGCCGGCCTTCGAACCCTGGTAGTTCGCGCCGAGGACGCGGAGGCCGCCCACCAGGACGGTCATCTCGGGCGCGCTCAGGTTCAGCAGGTTGGCGCGGTCCACGAGCAGGTACTCGCTGGGCAGCCGGTTGCCCTTGCCGCGGTAGTTGCGGAACCCGTCCGACTTCGGCTCCAGCGGGGCGAACGACTCGGCGTCGGTCTGCTCCTCCGTCGCGTCCGTGCGGCCCGGGGTGAAGGGCACCGTGAGGTCGAGGCCCGCGTTCTTCGCGGCCCGCTCGACACCGGCGGCCCCGGCGAGCACGATGAGGTCGGCCAGGGAGATCTTCTTGCCCCCGGTCTGGGAGCTGTTGAAGGACTCCTGGATGCCCTCCAGCGTGCGCAGCACCAGGTTCAGCTTCTCGGGCTCGTTGACCTCCCAGTCGCGCTGCGGCTGGAGGCGGATGCGAGCACCGTTGGCGCCACCGCGCTTGTCACCGATGCGGAACGTCGAGGCCGACGCCCACGCCGTGGAGACGAGCTGCGAGACCGACAGGCCCGCCTCGAGGATCTTCGCCTTGAGGGCGGCGACGTCCGCGTCGTCGACCAGCTCGTGGTCGACAGCCGGGACCGGGTCCTGCCAGATCAGCGTCTCCTGCGGCACCAGCGGACCCAGGTAACGCTGGATCGGGCCCATGTCGCGGTGGGTCAGCTTGAACCAGGCGCGGGCGAACGCGTCCGCGAACTGGTCCGGATTCTCGTAGAACCGGCGCGAAATCTGCTCGTAGACCGGGTCGAAGCGGAGCGCGAGGTCCGTCGTCAGCATCGACGGAGCGCGGTTCAGCTCACCGGTCTCCGGGTCCGGCACGGTGTTCGCGGCGGCGTTGTTCTTCGGCTTCCACTGGTTGGCGCCCGCGGGGCTCTTGGTCAGCTCCCACTCGTAGGTGAACAGGTTGTGGAAGAACCAGTTGCTCCACTTGGTCGGCGTCGGCGTCCACGTGACCTCGAGGCCGCTCGTGATGGCGTCGCGGCCCTTGCCGGTGCCGAAGCTGTTCTTCCAGCCGAAGCCCTGCTCCTCGATCGGCGCGCCCTCGGGCTCGGGCCCGACGTGGACGTCGGCGTCGGCCGCGCCGTGGGTCTTGCCGAAGGTGTGCCCGCCCGCGATCAGCGCGACGGTCTCCTCGTCGTTCATCGCCATGCGGCCGAAGGTCTCGCGGATGTCGCGAGCCGCGGCCAGCGGGTCCGGGTTGCCGTTCGGGCCCTCGGGGTTGACGTAGATCAGGCCCATCTGGACAGCCGCGAGCGGCTGCTCCAGCTGACGGTCACCGCTGTAGCGCTCGTCGCCGAGCCAGGTGCGCTCGGGACCCCAGTACACGTCCTGGTCCGGCTCCCAGACGTCCGCGCGGCCACCGGCGAAGCCGAAGGTCTTGAAGCCCATCGTCTCCAGCGCGCGGTTGCCCGCGAAGATCATCAGGTCGGCCCACGAGATCTTGCGGCCGTACTTCTTCTTGACCGGCCACAGCAGCCGGCGCGCCTTGTCCAGGTTGCCGTTGTCCGGCCAGCTGTTCAGCGGCGCGAAGCGCTGCATGCCGGCGCCCGCGCCCCCGCGACCGTCGTCGACGCGGTAGGTGCCCGCGCTGTGCCACGCCATGCGGATGATCAGCGGGCCGTAGTGGCCGAAGTCGGCGGGCCACCAGTCCTGCGAGGTCGTCAGCACCTCGTCGACGTCCTTGGCCAGCTCGTCGAGGTCGACGGTCAGGAACTCCTTCGCGTAGTCGAAGTCCTCCTCCATCGGGTTCGACGCGGCGGCGTGCTTCCGGAGGATCGAGAGGTTGAGCTGGTTGGGCCACCAGTCACGGTTGCTGCCACCCTCGGTCGGGTGCGCGAAGCGCCCCGTGTGGACCGGGCAGCCGCCGGCGCTCTCCACGTTCAGTTCGCCGACCTCGGCGTTCGGGCTGTCAGACACGGGAATCCTTCCGGGAGTCAGATGGAATTGCGGTGGAGCATTCGGGGCACAGACCCCAGTAGATGACCTCGGCCTCCTCGATCGTGAAGCCGTGGTCGTCGGAAGCCGTCAAACAGGGCGCCGCGCCGACGGCGCAGTCGACGTCGGCGATGGCGCCGCACGACCGGCACACGACGTGGTGGTGGTTGTCCCCGACCCTCGCCTCGTAGCGCGCCACCGAGCCCTTCGGCTCGATGCGGCGCACCAGCCCGGCGGTGGTCAGCGCGCTCAGCACGTCGTAGACGGCCTGGTGGGACACCTCGCCGAGGTCCGCACGCACCGCACCGATGATCGAGGTGGTGTCGGCGTGCGGATGGTCGTGCACCGCGGACAGCACCGCCACCCGGGGACGCGTGACCCGCAGCGAAGCCCCGCGCAGCATGCGCTCGAAGTCCGTGTTCGTTGGCACGCCCGCAGTCTGCCCTATTTTCTGGAATCAATCAAGATTGGGTCCCCGGCGCGTCGAGCACCGGATCACGCACGGAGAGTAGCGGGTGGCGCGGAAGGCGGGTCCGCCTGCATGCCGCCGCGACGTGGTGAGCGTCATCCTTTGTGGACGGACACCGCGGCGGCGTAGCGGCGGGCCAGGCGCGCGAAGGCGGCTTCGAGCTCGGGTGGCCCGACGACCTCGAGGTCCGCGTCGAACCTGCCGATCGCGGCGGCGAGACCGGTCCACGACCACGAGCCCAGCACGAGGCGGCAACGGCCGGGACCCAGCTCCTCGACCACGCCGTCGCGGGTGCAGCGCGACACCTCGGCGGCGGGCAGGCTCAGGATCACCTCGCCCGCACAGGGCCAGCCGAAAGACGTGCCGTCGGAGCCGGAGAACCTGGCGGCGACGAACGCCGCCACGTCCCCTCCGGGCACGTCGCGCGGCGGGAAGCGCGGTCCCGTGGGGATGCGCGGGGCGATCCGGTCGGCGCGGAAGGTGCGCCAGTCACCGCGGTCGAGATCCCAGGCGAGGAGGTACCAGCGACCGCCACGGGTCACGAGGTGGTGGGGCTCCACCCGGCGCGGCGCGTCCGCCGGGCCGTAGCCGAAACGCAGGACCTCGCGGGCGTGGACGGCGGCGCTGAGCGCCACGAGCACGCCGCTGTCCACCGGCGAATCCGGGGCCCGCTCGGCGACGGTCACCCGGAGGGTGTCGATGCGGCGGCGCAGCCGTGCGGGCATGATCTGCCGGACGGTGGTCAGCGCCCGCGTCGAGGCCTCCCCGATGCCGCCGCCCGCGCTCGCGGCGTGCTGGAGCGCGACGGCCAGGGCGACGGCCTGGTCGTCGTCGAACAGCAGCGGGGGCAGCTGCGTGCCCGCGTCGAGCCGGTAGCCCCCGTCGGGTCCCTTGGTGGCCCGGATGGGATAGCCGAGCTCGCGCAGGCGGTCGACGTCGCGGCGCACGGTGCGCGGGCTGATGTCGAGCCGCTCGGCCAGCAGCGCCGCGGGCCAGTCCCGCCGCGCCTGCAGCAATGAGAGCAGCGCCAGCAACCGGGCTGAGGTCTTCGGCATGCCTCCATCCTGCTCGAAGAAGAGGACACAACCTGACCTCTTCCCTTGCGATCGTGGGTCCGTACCCGAAACGGAAACCAGCCAAGGAGTCGACCTTGTCCCTCACGACCACGACACACCTGAACTTCCGTGGCGACGCCCGCGCGGCGCTGGAGTTCTACCGGTCCGTCTTCGGCGGCGACCTGGCCGTCGTCACGTACAAGGACGCCGGCGCCGTCCGGGACGGGTCCGAGGCCGACCAGGTGATGTGGGGCCAGGTGCTCGCAGGCAACGGCTTCCACGTCATGGCCTACGACGTGCCGTCGCACCTGCGCCACGACCGGGGCGAGAACTCGTTCTTCGTCTCCGTGCGCGGCGAGACCGTCGAGGAGGTAACCGCCCACTGGGACGAGCTCGCCGACGGGGCGGACATCGTCGTCCCCATGGGCCCGGCGAGCTGGGCGCCCGCCTACGGGATGTTGAAGGATCGCTTCGGTGTCGTGTGGGTCCTCGACGTCGTCAGCGAGCACAGCGCGTGACACCGCGGGCGGCGGGCGGGAGCCGCTCCCACCCGGCCGCCCGGCCCCGACCACGGAGGAACCCACCACCATGAAGCCACCCCGCTGGGCCGCACGGGCTCCCAGGTCAGCCCCCGGCATCGAACGGGAGGTCCTGTCCACCTGCCGGCGCTACGGTATGGGTGTGCGCGTCTGGAGTCCGCTGGCGTCGTGCCTGCTCCCCTGCCGCAACCGCAAGGGGCGGCCCACGACGCCAAGCGCCCGCATGCGCTGCGTGCCCCGGCACCTGCCGGTGACCCACCTGGCGACCGTCACCCTGGACGACCTCCTCGAGGAGGATCGACGAGACCTTGGCGCAGGGCACCGACCTCGGCCCCGTCGACTGGGCCTGCACCCCGCCCTCACCGAGGCCTCGCTGCGCAGGCGCCCGGCCGGCAAGCGGGCGGCGGCGTGATCCGATGACCGTTCTGGACAGGCGAGCCCTCAATCGCGCGACACTGGCCCGGCAGCTGCTGCTGGAGCGCAGCGAGCTGCCCGTGCTCGACGCCGTCGCGCACCTGTGCGGGCTGCAGGCGCAGGAACCCCAGGAACCGTTCACCGGGCTCTGGTCACGGTTGCGCGCGTTCGACCCCTCGGCGCTCGATGAGCTGCTGACCGGGCGGCGCGTGGTGCGGACCCACCTCATGCGCCGCACCGTGCACCTGCTCGCGACCGAGGACGTCCTCGCGTGGCGGTCCCGGCACGACGCCATGCTGCGGCAACGGGTGCTCGGCGTCTACCGCCGCGAGCTCGACGAGGTGGACCTCTCCGAGCTCGCGGCGGCGGGGCGGGCGGTGCTGGCGGACGGCGAGCCACGCTCGATGCCCGAGCTGGCGCGGGCGCTCGCCGACCGCTGGCCGGAGCCCGGGCACAGGGCGCTGGGCGAGATGCTGGTCGGCGCCCTGATCCCGGTGGCGCAGCTGCCGCCGCGCGGGCTGTGGCGCACCACGGCCGGAGTGCGCTACCTACCGCTGTCGGCGTGGCTCGGCCGGGAGGTCGCCCCGCCCGCCCCGGACGGCACCGACCCGGTCGGCGTGGCGCTGGTGCGGCGGTACCTGGCCGCGTTCGGCCCCGCGGCCTCGGCCGACCTGCGGGGCTGGTGCGGTCTCGCCGGGCTGCCTGCCGCGGTCGCCGCGGTCCGCGACGAGCTGGTGTCCTTCCGGGACGAACGCGGCCGCGAGCTGCTCGACCTTCCCGGCGCTCCGCGCCCGGATCCCGATACCCCCGCCCCGGTGCGGTTCCTGCCCGCGTTCGACAACGCGATTCTCGGCTACCACGACCGCGGACGGATCATCGACGACGCCCACCGCGGACTGTCGGTCGCGGGTGCGCGCGTGGTGCTCGTGGACGGCCGGGTCGCCGCGACGTGGGACGCCGAGGATCTCACCGTGGTCGTCACGCCACTGCGCCGGTTCTCGCGCGCCGAACGCACCGAGGTCGCCGAAGAGGGAAGGGAGCTGGCGGCGTTCCTCTCCGACGGCGAATCCCGGCGCGTCCGGGTCGGCGGGTGACGCAGGCCGGTCAGCGGAGGACGTCGTAGACCAGCTTCTGGATGCCGTTGCCGTAGGACTCGCTCTCGAGGAGCTTCAGGTTCTGCTTGTCCTTGTCGGTGTCGCTGAACAGCCGCTTGCCGGCGCCGAGCAGCACCGGGAAGACGAGCAGGTGGTAGCGGTCGATGAGGCCGGCGTCGGACAGGTTGCGGTTCAGGTTGGCGCTGCCGTGGATGCTGATCGGCCCACCCTCGGTCTCCTTGAGCGCGGCGACGTCGTCGAGCGAGCGGAGGATGGTGATCTCACCCCAGTTGGTCACCAGGTCCTCCTCCTTCAGCGCCCTCGACACCACGTACTTCGGCATCGCGTTGTAGCCGGGGAACTCCTCGGTCATCGTCGGCCACACCGGCGCGAACGCCTCGTAGCTGACCCGGCCCAGCAGCATGGCCGTGGCCTCGCCCTGCTCGCGGCCCTTCAGCTCGTAGGCCGCCGGGTCGAACTCGATGTCCTGGAAGGTCCAGCCCGAGTTCCGGTAGCCCGGCTCCCCGCCGGGTGCCTCGACCACGCCGTCGAGCGAGACGAACGCGGTGGAGATCAGGGTGCGCATGGATTGCTCCTTGGTCCGGTTGACGTGCTTTCGTCAGTGCATCGAACACCAGTCGCCGAATTCGACACCTTCCGCCCGGAAAGTTCACTCCGGGGCGGGCTCGAGGATGACCACCGCTGTTTCTCCTGGTCGCCGCGCCGCGAAGGCGTCCAGTTTCTCGTCCAGCTCGCGCCAGCGGGCCCAGAGCCGCTCGCGTTCCTCGCCCGCGGCCGCCCGCCCCCGCACGCGGCGCGGCCCGTCGACCAGCCTGACGGTGGCCTCGGGCCTGGCCTGCAGGTTCAGCCACCACGCGGGCTCGGCCGCGCCCCAGCCGTTCATCGCGAGCGTGTAGACGTTCGGACCGTCGGGCAGGTAGGCGAGGATCACGCTGCGCTCCTCGCCGGTCCGGCGACCGATGGTGGTGAGCCGCATGGTGCCCCACCGGCCGGGCTTGGGCGGCCAGAGTCCCTTCCGGCCGCGGGTGACGCGGTAGACCGCGCGGTGGACCTTCCAGGCCAGCCGGATGAACCACCTCGGTGGCAGGCGTGGCGATCGCTCGCGTTCGTCGGACATGGCACCCCCGGCGCTTGTGGTCGGGCCGACCGTAGCCAGCCTCGACCAGCGCGCAATAGGGTCTCAGGTCCCCACCTCGGGCGGGTGGCCGTAGTCGCCGGTCTGGTCGTCGTTCCCGGTGCAAGGGGACGCCCGCCCGCAAGGAGGCGAATGCGGCACGGCCGGCGATCGAGGCCGAGCAGCGCGGGTGCCGGGTGTCACGCCGGTCCCCCATCGTGTCCCCTCGGCGATCGACATCGGCGAACGCCTGGAAGTGCTCAAGGACTACCCGATCCCGCCGAACTGCACCCCCGTTCGCGCCAACCTGGATCAACGAGATCGTCCGCCGACAGCAGGACAAGCTGGCAGGTTCAGCGAGGCCGAGCGCAACGCTTCTCCCGATGAGCCCTCACCTCGGCAAGATCCCGCCAGGTCGGCCCACTGCTTGGCTGGGGATCGCTGGCCACCCACGCGCCGACCTCGCGGCCGAGGAACTGGCGCATACCCTCGTCGACCAGACCGTCCACAGTGTCCGCACTGCTCACGACGGGCACGCACCACGCGTGGGTGCGGGGCTCGGCGTTCATTCCCTTGCCGAGCACGACGGGACCGACAAGATCAGGTTCGGCATCCGGCTCTACGTCACCGTGCGGGCGACCGAGCAGGAGGCGTAGGTCGTCTCGAGCACGCGCTCCAGCCAGCCACGTCGGTGAGTTGCCCGCCCTTGTCCTGCCGGTCCAGGATCGCCTCGTCGCGGCGCGGTCCCGGTGGGATGTGCCAGCGGTTGTGGCCGCCCGAGGCGGTCGCCCCCCGCCTCGGCGCCAGGGTCACGGGAACACCACGGCCCGTTCACGGGGAACCAGAACCGAGCCCGTCACCTCGGATCGCGCCCCGCCGCGTTGGTCAGGCATTCACCAAAGCAGCCGATTCCCGGGTCACTACTTCAAATGTGCCGGGCGGTGGGTGGCGGCCAGCGCGCTTCCCCGCGCTCACACTGGACTGGCACTCAGCACAGGGAGCAAGACATGAACATTCACCGCATCGGCTCAGCCGTCACCGTGCTCGGGGACCAGCTCGAAGTGCCCGGCATCGGCTTCCTCGACGTCAACTCGTTCGTCCTGCACGCCCGCGAACCGGTTGTCGTCGACACCGGCCTCGGACTGCCCGACCGGGACTTCCTGAACGACCTCGGCACGGTGATCGACCCCGCCGACGTCAAGTGGATCTGGCTGACCCACCCCGACCGCGACCACACCGGAGGGCTGTTCAGCCTGCTCGAGGCCGCGCCGAACGCACGTCTGGTGACCACCTACCTCGGCGTCGGCATCATGTCCACGGAACACCCTGTTCCACTGGATCGCGTCTACCTGCTCAACCCCGGCCAGTCACTGGACGTGGGCGACCGGACGCTCACCGGGTTCCGGCCACCGCTTTTCGACAGCCCGGCCACGGTCGGTTTCTACGACGACAGCTCGGGGATCTGCTTCAGCTCCGACTGCTTCGGCGCACCCCTCCCCACGGCCGACCTCGCGGCCTGCCCCGACGTCCGCGACATCTCGGCGGACGCGCTGCGGGCGGGCCAGCTGCTATGGGCGACCGTCGACAGCCCGTGGGTACACAACGTCGACCGCGACCGCTTCCTCGCCACCCTGCGCCCGCTGCACGACCTGAATCCGCACGCGATCCTCAGCACCCACCTGCCTCCCGCCATCGGACGTTCCGCCGAGTTGCTCGACACGATCGCGCGAGCCCCAGAGGCAGACCCCTTCGTCGGGCCGGACCAGCTCGCGCTCCAGGAGATGCTGGCCGGCTTCGAACCCGCCGCCCAGCAACCGGCCGCGCACTGAAACGTGGAGTCCTCAGAGGACCCGGCGCAACCGTCACACCGTCATCGGCGGCCAGCGCGATCATCCGGGTGATGTCGACCCGTGGGGGGTATCCCTGCCGAGCACCGAACGGTTCCCGAGCTGGCGCCGGGTGTCCTCCGTGAGCACTCCCGCGGTCGCTTCGGTGTCAGTCGCGCCGGCGGCCACGGTGTTGACCGTGACCGCGATGCGCGCGACCTCTCCGGCGATCTGCCGGCCCGAGCGTGTTCAGCGCGGCCATCGCGGCGGAGATGGAGTGAACTGTCAGCTGGGAGCATCCTCGCCCGCGGCCCCCAGGACTCTGGCGAACAGCCGTGACAGGTGTGCCGATGGCACCGACACCTCGGCCGCGACCCGCGGCGATCGTCCACGACTCGGCCATCCGCCCGCCGCAGCCCGGCAGCTCGCCGGACCTGATCACGGACGGGTGGGCGAGTCATCCGGCCGGCGCAGAGCCGACCGCATGCCATCGTCGGACCCGACAGCGATCCCATGCCTCGGGCCGTAGGTGAGGGGCGGCGCATCAGACGGCCGAGCGCGGTGGTGGCATGAGGGTACTCATTATCGGGACGGCCTGCCTGCGTGACCGTTCCAGAAGCCGCAGTCATGCGGCCCCGAGCCAGCGCGGCGATGGCCGGGCGTCTCGACGACAGCCACGCGGCCCTGTGCCGCGCCGGGTGAATGGCCGACGACTGTGTCACTCATCCACCTGTCTCGGGCCATGACAGGGTTCGTCATTGATGGGACGAGCGGGCGGTGGGCTGGAGCCGACGACACTCTCGGCCGGTGAGGGCGCCTTCGAGACGGGGCTCGACCTCGGTTCGCCAGGCGGGGTCCGCTTCCAGCCGGGCGTGCGCTTCGAGGTACGCCTGCTCGCTAGCGAAGCTGGCGGTCCACACGAAGGCACGGACGGGCCGGACCGGCAGCCGAAGGAACGTGTTCTCCGCGGGTTCGGAGCGCCAGGTGCTGACCGTGGTCCCCAGCGTGGTCTCGCGCAGTGTGTGCACGCGGGTCGTCAGCCACTCCTGGAGGCCCCTGTCGTCATCGTGCAGATAGGTCGTCACAACGGTCCACGCTGGCGACGACGGAGCAGCGTGGTGGGCCGGGCGTGGATGGGCAGGGGCGAGTGGCGGATGCTCGGGCCAGGTGGGCCGCAACAGCAGTACGTCGTCGCTGTCGGTCATCGTGGCGTTCGCGGCGTCACGGTGTTCGGCCCACACCGGTCCGTCGTAGAAGGCGTGGAGCGCCTCGTGTCGGGACTTCATGTCCGCGAACCCCCGGAACCACACGAAGGCGTCCGGGTCGTCACGGTCGGCAAAGAGGCCGGCTATCACCATGCCAGCGCGTTCCTGCGGTTCGATCAGGTGCTGCTCAAAGACGCCAAGTAGCCGGTCGCGCATACCACGCTTCAGCGTGTAGTGCCGCAGCTCAACCACGCCGCACTGGGCCAAAGTCCTTGGCGTCGCTTTCTCGGCATGCAATCGCATGTTTGACCCTCATCTGTGTTCCCGCCCTCGGGGACGGGCAAAAACGTCCAGTGCGTTGTCTCTGCGGTCGTGACGGTGCCGATCGAGTGCGATGGACGGCTGCCGGTCAGGATCGGCCCAGGCGGGCAACGGCTTCGCGGGCTTCCCTGGCCTTCTCGTCTGCGTCGGCGCCGCCAGTGGCCACGACACAACGGCTCAGGTGGTCCTCGAGTAGCCCCGGTGATACCGACTGCGGAGCGTGAGTCATGGCCGTGACCTGCGTGAGAATTTCGATGCGGTACTTCTTGTTCCTCGACCATCCGCCGCAGGCCGCGGGCTTGGCCCGGATGCGACGCAAGCCTCGAGCAATCCTCCCGCTCGATGCATGCAGCCGCGTTCGGTGGCGTGCTCGTGGGTTCCATGCGCCTTCCTTCCCTGTGCCCTGGCTCTGTCTGGATACTCGAGCACCATACCCCCCTGAGGTATTTACAACCACGCATTGATGGACTATACCCCTACAGGGTAACTACATTACCCCCGTAGGGTATCAGCCCCCGGCTCTCCCGAGCATCGGAAGAGCCGCGCGACGAAGGAGGATGTCATGCAAGATCGCGCTGACCCCGATCGGGCTCACAGACGGCTTCACGTCGCGGGGTGTCCATGCCGTTCGCTCATTGGACGATGTCGCGCCGGTGCGAGGAAGCGCTCTGTCGGCACCACATCTCGACCGAGTGGGGTCGGTGCGAGCTGGACATCGAGGACGCAGCCACTGCTCGGGCACCCGGGATCGCCCTACTGTTGATCGACTTTCAGAGCAGCACCAGCATCGCCAGGCGCGCTTACAGCCACATACACGAGAACCATTCATGAAGAGTGAACCGAATCAAGCCCTTCTGCGACGGCACGAACGCGAAGGCGAGCTTCATCGCAGGCGACCGCTCCCCCGATAGCGACGCGAACTAAAGCCACAGACAGCACCCGGAAACATCTCACGAAGTTGCGCCAAATGGAGTATGTCATGTTTTCGTCACCCGACGTGCAGGCCAGCACCCGCCGATGGTGGGCCTTGGGTCTGATCGCCACAGCTCAGTTCATGGTCATCATGGACACGTCCATCATCGGTGTCGCCCTGCCACGGATGCAGGCTGATCTAGGATTCACCCAGCACAATCTCTCGTGGGTCTTCAATGCCTACGTCATCGCATTCGGCGGCCTGCTTTTGCTCGGCGGCCGGCTGTCCGATCTGTTCGGCGCACGGCGCCTGTTCGGAGCAGGATGGTTCGTACTGTTGGCCGGCTCCCTCGTCGCCGGTTTCGCGGGCAATGTCAGCGTCGAACTGACGGGCCGGGCACTTCAAGGCGTTGGTGCCGCGCTCATCGCCCCGTCGGCGTTGACCCTCCTGATGATGCTCTTCGGGTCAAATCCCAGGGAGCTCACCAAAGCCCTGGCGCTCTATGGTGCTGCGGCACCGGCCGGAGGTACCGCCGGCGTATTCCTCGGTGGTGTGATCACGCAGTACATCTCGTGGCCATGGGTATTCTTCATCAACGTCCCGATCGCCGTGATCGCACTCTTCGGTACCCGAACGCTGATGCCGACCGGCGCGATGAGTGGTCGGGGCTCGGTGGACATTTTCGGTGCCCTCAGCGTCACGCTCGGTCTTGCCGCCGCCGTCTACGGAGTCGTCCGCGCACCCGAGGCAGGCTGGGGCTCGGGCGAGATCTGGATCGCCTTGGGCGTCGCCGCTGTGCTGCTCGTGACCTTCGTGATCTCCCAGGCCGTTCGGCGTGAGCCGCTGATGCGGCTGTCCATCTTCCGTACCCCCAACCTCGGTGCCGCCAACCTCGCGCAAATGCTGTTGGGCGGAGCGTGGATCCCGATGTGGTTCTTCCTCAACCTCTACCTCCAACAGGTGCTCGGCTACACCGCGTTCCCGTCCGGTGCGGCCCTGCTGCCCATGACAGGGTTGATCATGCTCGGGATGATCGTGCTCGCGCCGCGGGTGATCAGCCGTCTCGGTCCGAAGCCGCCGATCGTCCTTGGTCTGGTGATTCTCGCCCTCGGGTTGGGCTGGTTGTCGCTGATCCGCCCGGACGGGAACTTCTGGGCCGACGTCCTGCCGGCGTCCTTGGTCGCCGCACTCGGCATGTCACTCGCGTTCATCCCGTCCTTGGGCACCGCAATCTCCTCCGCGCGACCCGAGGAAGGTGGGTTGGCCGCGGGCATCGTCAACACCAGTTACCAGGTCGGGTCCGCCCTCGGCTTGGCGGCGATGACGGCAGTCGCCGCAGCCTACGGTGCCGGCCAGTTCGGTAACGCACCTGCGCTGACCGACGGATTCTCTGCCGCATTCCTCGGCGCCGGCGGCATCGCCATAGCAGGAGCCATTCTCACGCTCCTCACGCTGAGGACCCCACCAGCCACCGGAGAGGCAACCCCTGCTGAATCCGGTGCGGACACAACCATCGGCTGAGCCCGACCACTTCCGGAGCGAGCCCGGCGGGCCGCAACCGTCCGCCGGGCCCCACTTCCACGGAGCACAACATGACCAGTCGCCCTTTCCGCTTCAACAAGATCGTCGCGAAAACCAGCACGCTAACGGCGCGCACCGTCGTACGATGCCTAATCGGTTGCGCTGTCACGGCCTTGATGACCCGGCCCGACTCTCCGACCAGCACCCAGTCGCACGAGTGCAGGGTTCGGACATGACCCGGGAACGGCGCCTGCAATTCGC
The DNA here is from genome assembly GCF_003311655.1 of Prauserella sp. PE36. Classification (NCBI taxonomy): domain Bacteria; kingdom Bacillati; phylum Actinomycetota; class Actinomycetes; order Pseudonocardiales; family Pseudonocardiaceae; genus Prauserella; species Prauserella sp. PE36. The sequence continues at coordinate 69,570 of NZ_QEQT01000105.1, forward strand.
CCTCGTAGTGATCGGCCTCGGCTTTGCCGTCGGGCTGTACCCCATGATCAACTTCTGGCCTGCCGGCTTCCGCTGGATGCCTCAGCAGCCTCAGTACGAGCAAATGATCACGGCGATGTACGCAGTGCTCGGAATCTTCCTGATCCTAGCTTCGCGCGCACCACATAAGAACCTCTCGCTGATCTGGTTCACCGTGTGGTCCAGCCTCGGGCATGCCCTCGTCATGACCGTGCACGCCGTGACGGATCTCAGCCACTGGGCCCATCTGGTCGGCGACGTTCCCGCGCTGGTGACCGCGGCCGCGCTGCTCGGGGTGCTCGCGCCGCGCCGTCTGACATCACCGCCTTCCTGAACGCATCCCTGCGGCAGCGCGTCGGGTGGTCCGAACATCAGCTCGGGCCCAAGTTGCGCGAGGCTCGCGGCGGGACTTGAGCGGCGGGATGCCGCACGCACGAACCGCGCGAAGCGCGCGAGCGCCGGTTTGGAGGCAGCGTATGCGTCGACTTCCTGGTCGTCGAAGTTGATCTGGTGGTTCCGTCAGGCGGGCAGGAGCACCGCGTGCATCGACTGGATGCGGCCACCAGATATGTCCAGACGGAGCAACGCCACTGGTTCTCCGCCTTTGGTTGCCAACACCGCCATGCCATCATCCAACGAAAGCGGCAGAAGGAGCCAGCCGGAGCGAGGGCCGAGGAAGAACAGCAGCCGCTCCGCGACGTTCTCGATGCCCGCCGCGAACCCGACCCGCCGGTCGTCGGCTGTGGCCCAACCTGAAACATCGGTGTGCAGAGTCCGGGTAAGTGCCTCGAGATCGCCACCCGAGCACGCCGCGATGAAGCTCTCCACCACCGGCTGCAGGGAGGGGATCGACGCTGTACGAGGGGTTGACGGCTCGTTGTCCCGGATCGAGCGACGGGCCCGACTGGCCAGCTGACGGCATGCCGAGGGCGTCCGGCCGACGAACTCGGCGATCCGCTCGTAGGAGATCCCGAACACGTCATGGAGCAGAAAAGCGGCCCGTTCAGCGGGCGAGAGGCAGTCGAGAACGACGGCCAGCGCCCGTCGCACCTCGTCGTCGAGAGTGACTCGGTCGGCGGGATCCGGGCCCTCCGGCTCGGATCCCGCCGTAGCCAGCGTGTGCGGGTCACTCGGCCGGGACAGCCGACGGTGCGCGCACCCGAGTCGGTCCAACGCGAGACGCCTCACCACTACGACGAGCCAGCCCCGCAGGTCCTCGAGCTCCTCGACGCACTGCACGGCGAGCCGGGCGAATGCGTCCTGGACGATGTCCTCCGCTTCGGTCGGATCCGCGAGAATCCGGGACGCGATCGCGATCAGATAGGCGCGGTCGTCTACCCAAGCGGCAGCGATCCGGTCGGTGGTGCTCATGCTAGAGAGGACGATGCATCCCTCGGTGGTGTGACATCACGTCGGTGTCCAGTTCGGTATCCACCTGACGAGATCAGTCTCATGCGCCGGTATCGCCACGAGCGGCCAGTAGCTCATCCGACTCGGCGCTCAGCTTGTCGCATCCGTCCCACGTGATTCGTCCCTTGAGCACATGCAAGCGACGACCGTCGGCACGGCGACCGTCGTGGCCTGCCGCAACCCGCCAACAGGAGCGAACCACCATGCTTGACACCACGCTCTGTATCGCGCAGAGCTTCCTCGCGATCTTCTTCTTCGTCGCTGGCGCACCCAAGGTGATTGCTCGAGGGATCGACCGCTGGGTGGGTTTCGACGACCTTCCCCGGGCCCTTGTCGTCGCAATCGGGGTCAGCGAGGTGGCAGCGGCGCTCGCCCTGGTCCTCCCCATGATCGCTGGACGAGCCGAGTGGACGACGCCGCTGTCTGCGATCGGGCTCAGCGTCGTTTCGCTGATGGCGAGCGGCTTCCACATCCGCAAGAGTGAATGGCTGTCGGCAGTCGAAACCGCACTGTGGGCCTCGCTCAGCGCCTCTATCGCGATCGGTCGCTGGGATCAACTGGCGACCGGACCGTCAGTCCCGGTCGACGTGCTTGTTCCGGTGGTAGCCGTTCTCATACCAGCGATCCTCGTCAACCTCGTCCTCCTCTTCCGGCGGCCCATTCAGCCGGACGCCGAGAACCAGCAGCCGTCTACCCCGTTCGCTGACCCCAGGCCTGGCGGCTGCCAATCGCTTTCGAAGCCCGATCAGGGGTTGCAGTAGGGAGACAGGACGGCGCTCGTGGTGGATGGACCCACCCCGGGTTATCCCGGCTTCACCGCCGTTCCGCCCCTACCTCGCCGCGGCGACGTCGGGTCAAGCAAGGTGCTCGAGCTGCCGGATGACCTTCCCCGTCAGCGGTCGAGGTCCCGGCGGCACTTCCGTAACCCGGGACGCAAGCGGCTGGACGAACGGGGTCGCGATACACCTCCCTGCGCGCGCACCTCGCACTCGAGGGCATCGCCACCGACGTCTTCCACACCGGCCCGCTGAGAACCCTCGTTGACATCGAGCACACCGGCTCTCACTCGGTCGACTGGTGCAACCACCGACGCCTACACAGCTCGATCGGACGGATCCCGCCTGCCAAGCACCAGCAGCACTACTACGCTGCCCTCAACCGCGAGAGCCGCTTCTCCGTCAGCTCGCGGTAGAACGGGAGGTGCACGTGTACCGCAATGTCCCAGCTGGAGGACGCGGTCAGGGCAAGGCCCGGCTCACGCCGGCTGTCCTGGTCGGACAGGGCGACACGTAGCTGCCCGATCAGCCCCGCCGGGGCGCCGCGCGCCAGGTCCACCAGCCGGAGGCCATCACCAGGGCTGTGGCGCCGGTGCTCCGCCGGGCGCCCGAGGAAGACCTGGCGTGGTACGAATCCGCGTTGGCGGGCTCCACCGACCCGCGAGCCAGGCTCCCGGCGGCGCATGGGCATGCCCTCGGCGTGCACAGGTCCATTGGCCGATGTCGGCGGACTCAGAGGCGAGATGGATCTCGGTAGCCTCTTGAACGGCCCGAACGGGATAGCGCGCTGCTTGTCGCCCTTGCCGATGACGCGGAACAGGTCCACCTTGAGGTCGCGTGTCACGTCGGTCCACGAAGGACTTTCCGGAGCACGTGGCGAGCAACGCGCAGACGGCGTCGTCGGGCACGACGGGGACGAGTCGTTTCGGCACCTTGGGTTGCGACTTCTGTGACAACGCCGTGGCCGAAGTTTTTCTGGCCCGGCATGCAGATTGAGCTAGTCGACCGGCAGCGCACACCCCGCGCTGGACTGGATGATTCCCGTAGAGTTCGAAACCACCACCCGCCAGTCAGGTCTGGTCTCCTCCCGGCAAGAGCGTGAACCGGGGCAACATCCAAGGTGTCCGGGCAGGAGAGCCAAGCTCAATTTCGGTGAACGAGGTACTCACTCAGCTGTCCGCGCCGGTCGCCGTACGGCCGGCGGTGCTGTGTCGCGACGCAGTCGGCGGCGATCGTCGGCGCGAAGCAGGAACGCGGCGGCGATACCGACGGCGACCGGTGCTCCCATCGCGAGAAAGATCATGTCGATGGTCCAGCCGGCGGTCAGCATGAGCCCGCCGAGAAGACCGCTCGCCAGGGTCCCCAGTCGGCCCGCTCCGTTCGCCCAACCCATGCCGGTTGCCCGAGCGGCGGGCGGATAGGCGAGCGCTCCGATGGCGTTCAGTGCGGCGCTGACGCTCGCGAGAGACAGACCGAGCCCGAAGACGACCAGCAACAGGCCGGCGAACCCGAACGTGAAGGCGGCGACCACGAAAATGCCGGCCAGGCCGAGCGCCCACAGCGACGCGACGACCAGAAAGCGGTCGAACCGTTTGAGCGCGAAGGAGACCAGCGCCTGGCCGATGAAAGCACCCCAGCCGAACGTGCCGATGATGACTCCGGTCTGCGCGGCGCTGAAGTTCTGCTGCCGGACCATGAGCGGTAGGTAGTTGAGGATCAGGAAGGCAACGCCCAACCCGATGAAGAAGGCGAGCCAGAGCAGCACGGTGGTGAGCGCGAAACGCCGCGACAACACGGTGGCAACGCCGGAGACGCGGCGGCGTGATCCTGTTCCGGCCGGTGCCGCGAAAGACACTGTGGACAGGTCACGACCGGGTACGAGGGTTGCCAGTGCACTCCTGACCTCCGCGATCGGACGCCCTCGGGCGATGAGTACGCCGGGTGAATCCGGCACCAGTAACACGATCGGCGGCAGCAGGAAGAGCGGAGCGAGACCACAGGAAACCAGCAGGGCGGGCCAGCCCCACACCGGGATGATCGCCGAGGCCAGGAATCCGCCCACGATGGTGCCGACGGCGACGCCGCAGAAGGCCAAGGACACCATTTGCGCGCGGCGCCCGCTGGGAACGGCGTCGGCGACGACGGCCAGCAGGACCGGGACCGTGCCACCGAGACCGACACACGCGGCGACGCGAAGGATCATCAACGGCTCGATCGACGTCGTGAGCCCCATCGCCGCTGTGGTCGTCCCGAACAAGACCATACCGACGACGACGGTACTTCTGCGGCCGTAGCGGTCCGCGAACGGCCCGGCGAGCACGCTGCCGATCGCCATGGCCAGCACGCCGGAGGTGACGGTGGCGGTGATCGCACCTAGCGAGGTACCCCAATCGCGGACGATCTCGGGATAGACGAAGCTGGCGATGCTGATGTCGAGCCCTTCTGTGACCATCGCGAGGAAGGTGAGCAGCACGACGACGCGTTGCCGGCGACTCATGCCTCCCGCGGAATCAAGGAACTCCTGCCAGGTTTGTCTGGGTTTCGGAGCAGTGCTCATATCGGTTCCCTTCGTTGGGCCCGGACTACCTGTCGGTCAGGAGAGTGCGAACACCCGCTCCGCGGTGCGGTGACTGATGTTCGCGCGCTGGGTTCCGGTGAGCGGGGCGTCCCTGAGGAAGGCGACCGCGTGCCCTGGGTCCTCGTACGGGGTGTCGATGGCGAACATGATGTTGTCGTCGCCGACCGCGCGAAGTCCGAGGCCGAGGACGTCCGCGTCGTCGATCCCGCTCGTGGTGAGGACGAAGTTGCGCCGGAAGTACTCACTGGGCGTGAGGTCCAGTTTCGGCATGGGAGTGGCAGCGCCCGAGACCTGTTGCGCGAACGCGTGCCGGTTGTCGATACGCCGGAGCCAGAACGGGATGCCTTCGCCGAGATGCCCGAGCACGATGGTCAGGTCCGGGTTGCGGTCCAGGGTGCCGCTGAGGATGAGCCGCATGGCGTGCAGCCCGGCTTCGGCCTGGTAGCCCCAGATCGCTCCCGACATGCCGTGGTCCAGGTATGGACCGCCCATGCTGGGTATCCGCGGGTGGAGGTAGATGGGTGCCCGGTTGGCTTCGGCGGCGTCGAGCAACGGGGCGAAGAACGGTTCGTCGAGGTACCGCCCCTCCGTATGCGAGTTGATCATGATGCCGCTCAGGCCGAGCGGTCCCGTGATCCGCTCGATCTCCTCGGCGGCGGCTTTCGGATCCTGCGGGGCGACCGTGCCCAGACCGGCGAATCGCGCCGGTCGCTGTCGCACGATGGTGGCGAGGGAGTCGTTGAACTCGCGGGCGAGCTCCGCGGCGACCGCGGCCGGGTACGGCTGGACCCCGGGCGGGTTGAGGCTGAGCACCGCCATGTCCTGGCCAAGAGCGTCCATTTCCTTCACGCGCGCGTCGAGGTCGACAAGCCGGGACCGCATGGGTTCGGCCCGCTCGACACCACGCATGAGCACCATCTCGGTGCGGTCGCCCGGTAGCACCTCGGTTTCGTGCGCGGCCCGCAGGAAGGTCGCGGTGGTGAAGTGCTCCTCGACAGCGATGACACGGTTTCCGGCGATCACGGTCCCACTCCTTCGGATCAGGACACGCGGCGGTACACGGTCACGACGGCAGCTCCACCGAGCCCGAGGTTGTGCTGGAGAGCCGCGTCGGCGCCCTCGACCTGACGCCTGCCGGCATCCCCGCGCAGCTGCCAGGTCAGCTCGGCGCACTGGGCGAGACCGGTGGCGCCCAGGGGATGCCCTTTCGCGATAAGGCCGCCCGATGGGTTGACGACCGGCCCGTCGCCGCCGTAGGTGGTGGCCGCACGCTCGACGAGCAGGTGCCCCTTCCCCTCCTCCGCGAACCCGAGCGCCTCGTAGGTGATCACCTCGTTCGTGCTGAAGCAGTCGTGCAACTCGCACACATCGACGTCCTCAGGCCCGATGCCGGCCTCGCGGTAGGCGCGATTCGCCGCCTCCCGCGACATGTGGGAGCCCACGATGCGCATGCAGTCGGTATCGTCGCTGAAGCTCGACTCGAGGTCGGTGACCATGGACTGGCCGGTGATCTCGACCGCCCGGTCCCAGCAGTGCGCGCGTTCGACGAAGCGTTCGGAGACGATCACCGCGGCGGCCGCGCCATCGGAGGTGGGCGAGCACTGGAGCTTGGTCAGTGGATCGTAGATCGTCCGCGAGTCGGCGATCTCGTCCATTGTGTACTCTTTTTGGAACTGAGCGTACGGGTTGTCGACCGAGTGTTTGTGGTTCTTCCAGGCCACCCAGAGGAAATGATCGGGTGTCGAGCCGTATCGGGCCATGTGGTCGCGGCCCGCGTTCCCGAACATCTCGGGGCCGAACGGCACGGCCTCGCGAGGATGGATCTCCGCCATCCGGTCGAGGTGACGCCCGAGCGGGTTCGTCCGGTCCGTGTACATGGCGGCGAGCGAGCCGGGCTTCATCTTTTCGAACCCGACCGCCAGCGCGCAGTCGGCAACGCCGTGCGCGACGGCTTGGCGAGCCAGGAAGAGCGCTGTGGACCCGGTCGCGCAGTTGTTGTTGACGTTGACGACCGGGATACCCGATACGCCGAGTTCGTAGACGGCTCGCTGGCCGGCTGTGGAGTCACCATAGACGTAGCCGGCGTAGGCCTGCTCGACCTGTTCGTAGCTCACCCCGGCGTCCCCCAGCGCGGCCGTCGCCGCCTCGCGTACCCAGTCCGGGTAGTCGCCCGGCTTGGTCCCGGGCTTCTCGAACTTCGTCAGGCCGACCCCGATCACGAAAGTGCGCATCATCCCATCTCCTGCCGGTCCCATGCGTCCTGAATTCCGATCTCTCTGAGGGAGTACTTCTGGAGCCGTTGTGTCGCGGTCTTCGGCAGCCGCTCGACGAGCCGGACGTAACGGGGCACCATGAACGCGGCCATCCGTTCCTCGCAGAACTCGATGAGCTCAGCGCAGTCGAGGTCGTCTCCGTTCTGGACGACGACAACCATGACGTCCTCCTCCCCCAGTTCGGAGGGAACTCCGATGACCGCACTCTCCCGCACCGACGGGTGCGCGTTGACGATCCGCTCGATCTCGAAGGAAGAGATGTTCTCGCCGCGCCGGCGAATGGAGTCTTTGAGCCGGTCGAGGAAGACGACGTACCCGTCCGCGTCGCGGCGGCCGCGGTCCCCGGTGTGGAACCAACCGCCGTTCATCGCCGTGCGCGTCGCCTCCTCGTTCTTGTAGTAGCCCAGGAAGATCGTGGCCGGTCGTTTGCTGCGGATCGCGATCTCTCCCGGTTCTCCGTCTGGCTGTGTCATGCCGTCCGGTCCGACGATCTTGACCTCTGACCAGCTCGTCTCCTTTCCGATCGTGCCGACTCTGATGTCCTCGGGAGGGTTGGCCAGGCAGAATGTCGCGCTCTCGGTGAGCCCGTAGATCTCGAGGATCGTGAGGTCGAACCGCTTCTCGAAGCGACGCCAGAGCTCCGCGGGCGCGGCCCCGCCGATCGCGAGCCGGAGCGGGTTCCGTGCGTCGTCGGGGCGCTCAGGCTGTTTGTAGAGCATGGTCAGCATGGCCCCGATGTAGTTGAACACCGTCGCGTTGTGCTCTCGAATGTCGTCGAAGAACCCCGATACCGAGAAGCGCGGAGCCACCACCATGGGCCGTCCCGAGACCAGCGAGCCGACTACGGTCAGCGACTGCGCGTTCGCGTGAAAGAGCGGAAGGCTCGTGTACAGGACGTCGTCCTGCCGGATCCGCACGTACCGCCGGGTGAACTCGTGCGCCGCGACGGCGAAGGAGTTGTGGCAGTTCATCACGCCCTTGGGCAGTCCCGTGGTGCCCGAGGTGTACAAAATGGACGCGAGGTCGGCCGGTTCCACCGCGCCGGGCTTGGCAGCAGGATGGGCGCCGGTCAGCAGTGCGGTCAGAGATCCGTACCCGGACGGTCGATCGTCCTCACCGCGGACATATCGGTGCCGTGGCCCGCGGCCGACGGGGACCGCGGCGCTCAGCTTCTGCACCAACGGTTCGTCCACCGCGATGAACTCGGCCTCGCTGTGCTCGACGATGTAGCGCAAGCCGTCGCCCCGCAGCCCGGTGTTGATCGGAACGAACACGGCACCGAGAAGGGATGCCCCGAACCAGATGTCGAGGAGCTCGGTGGAGTTGGGAAGCAGCGTGGCGACCTTGGCTCCCCGCTCGATCCCCAGGGACGCCAGCGCGGCCGCCGCTTGTTCGGCCGCGGCGAGCATCGCCGCGAAGGTCCGGGTCTCCCGGTCGAACGTCAGGCACCGGGATCCGGGGCTCAGCTCCGCCCGGGCGCGAAGGATGTCCGGGAGGGTTGTCGCCTCGCCCGGGTCACCGACGTACCTCACGGCTGTGCCCGCTCCGTCAGCTCGGTGTCGAGGCGGGCGACCAGCGCATCGAGCTGCGCCGCGGTCGCCGCGGTGCCGAAGAGGTAGCGGTCCGGCCGGATGACGATCGCGACCGTGTCGAGGCTCTTCAACCAGCTCTTCGACTCGTCGGAGTCCGCCACGATGACTTCGGCGTTCAGCGACCGCAACGTCGCCTGTGTCGCCTCGCCAAGCTGAGCGACGCAGTCCTCGGCGGCCACCACCGCGAACCGGTAGCCGGCCACATCGTCGATGCGCTGACCGCTCGCCAGTCTCGGTTGCGCGCTCAGCCGTCCGGCGAACTCGTCGTCGCCGGCCCAGATGCCGGCCCCGAGCTGCGGGCGCAGAGTCTCGCGCTCCGTGACAGGCACGTCGGCGCCCTCCTCCGGCGCCTGCGGTTGCATCGCCTCGATCTCGTTCGCCATCTGCGCCGCGAGCTTGACGAACTCGGTCATGTGCGGCTTGCGTTCCGTCTCGTAGGTGTCCAGGATTTCTCGCGGCGACTCACCTCGGACGACCCGCCCGAGCTTCCACGCGATGTTCATGGCGTCCCGGATGCCGGAGGCCATGCCCTGGCCGAGATGCGGCGGCATCTCGTGCGCGGCGTCTCCCGCCAGGAAAACGGCCCCGGACCGCCACGGCTCGGCGACCACGGCGTCCCACTCGTAGACGTCCGCGCGGAGAACCCGGTACTCGTCCGCGCTCAGCCACGGCGACAACAGCTCGTACACATGATCGAGCCGCTCGAACGCCGCCGTGTCATCGTCGTGGCGAAGTAGCTGCTCGAAACGCAGCAGCGGTTCCGCGGTGGCGAGGAAAGTCAACGGGTTTCGAATTCCGCCCTGGATGAACGCGTCGCGCCCGGCGAGGCTCTCCTTCTGCACGAAAGGCAGGATGTCTACGATCAGCGAGCGATGCGTTGCCCCGTAGTCGGTCTGCGTGCAACCCAGCTGCTCGCGCACGAACGAATTCGCGCCGTCACAACCGACGAGGAACGACGCCGTGAGTTCATGTTCCTCGCCTGTCGCCCTCTCGCGCAGCCGAACCCGTACGCCGTCGGCGGAGCTGGTCAGCTCGATCGCGTCCCAGCCGAAGAAGCTGGTGGTTTCCGGATGGTTGTGCGCGTGCCCGCGCAGCACCGCCTCGAAGTCGGGCTGGTGGAACATGTAGTCCGAGTGCCAGCCTTGTTCCGTTATCCCTTTGTTGAAGGGGAATTCCATCACCGGCCGCCACTGCGGGTCATAGAACCGGTACACGCCCGAGAGCGAGAACCGCTCTTCGAGGTGCCCGAGGCCGAGCGTCTGGAAGGCACGCATCGTTTCGTCGTCAAGGTGTGTCGCGCGGGGAAACGCTCTGGGGACCCGAGCGGGGTCGATCGCGGCGATCCGCAGCCCTTCCATGGCCAGCAGCCGGGTCAGCGCCAGACCCGTGGTTCCGCATCCGATGACCGCTACATCAACGTCGTCGGTGGTGTGTCTGGTCATTTCCTCACCTCAGGTTTGCTCGTTCTTGGTGATGACGACGACCGAGGTCGTCACCGTCCGGGATTTCACGGCGTCGAGGAGCGGTGCTCCGTGGGTGTCGGCCACAGTCGCGATCAGTGCGCCGTCGTCGCGCAGGCAGCAGGCGATGGGCAGCAGTGGCGCGGTGGACACCGTCTCGTGGATCTCGCCTTCACCGGCTCGCACGATCGCCTGTGCGCTGGTCGTCGCCACCCACACGCCGTGCTCGGCGGGCCAGAGCCCGTCCGGGTGAGCTCCGGGGCCGACCAGCGCGGCCAGGTCGGCATAGGTTCGCCGGCCACCGAGCGTTCCGTCGGCGAGCACGTCGAACGCGGTCAGACATCGGGCCGCCGTCTGGGCCACGACCAGGGTCCGGCCGCCGTCGATGAGCGCGAGCCCATTCGGGAACTCAACGTCCTCGGCCGCGACCGCGGCGCTGTGATCGGACCGGACCAGGATGATGCGACCCGGTACCGGCGCCTCGCCCGCGGCGGCGTTGAAGGCGACGTCGTCGACGTAGAGATTGCCCTGGGCGTCACCGATCATGTCGCCCAGCGGACCGGCCGCGATACCGCCGAGGTCCACATAGGACCGCCACTGGCCGTCTGCCCACTCCCCGACCCTGCGTTCGTGCGTCATCGCACCCACGAGCCGGCCGTCGGGCAGGAACCACAGCCCGTTGGACGGCGAGTCGAGACCGGCCGAACGCCATTCGCCGGAGGCGTCCGTCCACAGCCGCGCGCCCAGGGTGTCCGACAGCCACAACGCTCCGTCATGCCAGCGGGGGCCTTCGCCCCAGGCCATGCCCGTCGCGTACTGCCGCATGGTCATGGTGCGTCGTGTGCGCCGATCATCAGCGCCGCGAGGTCCTCCGGTTCGATGAAGGACGGCGGGAGCGGCGGCCCCCAGCTCAGGAAGCTGTGCGCGCGGGTCCCGTCCCAGACGCTGGGCTTCCACAGCGCGTCGTCGACGACGCAGTCGAGGTCCGAGTAGTACTCGCAGAAGTTGCCTGCCGGATCCCGGAGATACCAGAAGAAGTTGGATCCGACGGTGTGCCTGCCGAGTCCCCACACGTGCCGCTCGGGATCGTTTTCCAGCATCTGCATGGCGCCCCGCCCGACCTCGTCCACGTCGTCGACCTCCCACGAGGTGTGGTGGACGAAGTTCACCGGCGCGCTCTGGATGAGAATGTTGTGATGATCGGTGGAACACCGCATGAAGGTGGCGACACCGGTGATCTCGTCGCTGACCTTGAGCCCGATACCGTCGGTGAAGAACCGCTGGCTCGCTGCCTGGTCGGTGGAGCCGATCACCACGTGACCGAGCTTGCGAGGACGAACGCGGCCTTCGCGGAGCACGCTCGGCGCCCGGGCCGCGCCGCGGTCGTCCCTGCCGGGTCCGTTGTACGGAGTCGCGGGCGCCGCCGGTTGTATCATCCGCGCCGTCACGGCGACCTCGACCCGGACACCGGTCGTCGGCTCAGCGGCCACCAGCCGATGGTCGTCGACGACCGCCTCGATGCCCAGGCGCGCCAGCCTGGAGGCGATGCCGCGTAGATCGTCGGGACTGTCGGCGCCGATCGACAGTTCGAGCAGCCGCCGCGTCGGCGCGTGCACGAGCCGCAGCTGGCGGCCACCGTCGCTCGTCGCGAACCAACCGCCGCCTTCCCTGGCCAGTCCGAATTCCTCGTAGTAGGCGCCGGTCTGTTCGAGCGCCGGTACCCCGATCGTGACCGAGTTGAGCCGGTGCAAGCTCATGACGCGCTCCTTTCCGCGGCGGCGACGAAGCTCTGCCGGATGCTTCCGATTCCCTCGATGTAGGAGACGAGCTCATCCCCTGGGGCCAGGAACTGTGGTGGTGTGCGGACGGCACCCACGCCCGCGGGCGTGCCGGTGAAGATCACGTCCCCGGGAAACAGCGTGGTGACCCGGGAGAGTTTCTCGATCAGGACATCGATGGGAAAAACCATGCCGGACGACCGCGCTTTCTGGACCGGCTCGCCGTTGAGCAGGCAGCCCATCTCCAGGTCGGCCGGGTCGGCGAGCTCGTCTGGAGTGACCAGATACGGCCCGGTCGGGCTGAACCCTGGAAACGACTTGCCGAGGCTGTACTGCGCCGGTGACCCCACCAGCTGCAGGCCGCGTTCGGACAGGTCCTGACCGACCGTCAAACCAGCCACATGTCCCCAGGCGTCACGGGCCGCGACGTGTCGGGCCGTCCGGCCGATCACGACGACGACCTCGACCTCCCAGTCCACCGTTCCCGGTGGTAGCTCGACCGCGGAGTCGGCCCCCGCGAACGAGGACACGTACTTCGTGAATACCGCCGGCTCCTCCGACACCGCCAGCCCGGCTTCCTCGATGTGATCGAGATAGTTCAGCCCGACGGCGAAGACTTGCCGCGGATGCGGCGAGGGTGCCCCCAGCTCCTCAGGCGCGAAGCCTGCCCGGTCCCCGGCCGCGGAAGCAGCCCAGTCCACAAGGTCGTCCCACTGCTCATACAACCCGGGAAAGTCACACCCGATGCGGTGCCCGCTCGCCTCGTGGATATCGATGCCTTCAGCATCACCCGTGATCAACCACGGCCGTCCCCGAACGTTTCCGATGCGCAACGTCGCTCCTTTGCTGTCGCTGCTTCGTTGGGTGACAGCCACTCTGCGTGGCGCAGATTCTCATGTCAAGCAAAGTTTCAAAAGTTTTGCCGATCGTCGCAGACCGGGTAAGGTTTCACGCATGGTGAAGCGGGGCGGGTCCGGCACCCGGGCGACCGAGGCATACGAGCGGCTGCGGCAGGACATCTTCATGGGGCGGTTGGAGCCGGGACAGCGGCTCAAGTTCCCCGCGTTGTGCGCCGAATACGAGACGAGTGCGGGGGTCCTCCGTGAAGCACTCACCAGACTGGCGGCCGAACGGCTGGTCACACCGCAGCCCCATCAGGGGTACGCGGTCGCATCGTTGTCCGTGGGCGAACTGACCGATCTCACGGCGGCACGCGTGGAGCTCGAAGCGCTCACGTTCCGGCAGTCGATGATCTCCGGCGACGACCGGTGGGAGGCCGAGGTGGTGGCCGCCCACCACCTGCTGTGCCTCCGCGAGCGCGAAGCCGAGGGCGGCGTACGCGGGGACGCCTGGTATCTCGCGCACGAGGCGTTCCACGCCGCGCTCGTGTCGGGCTGCGGCAACAGGCGCCTCATCGCGATCGCCCAGGGCTTGCGCGCCGAGACGGAGCTGTACCGGCGCTGGGCGGCTCCCTTGAATGCCGAGCACGATCGTGACCCGGCCGCCGAACATCAGGCTCTCGCCGATGCCGCCCTCGCCCGTGACGTCGACCGGGGCGTGACACTGCTGCGCGATCACATCGCGTTCACCACGCAGATGCTGCTGAGCCGGCTGGGCGCCGATGATGCGCCCGAGTTCTCCGCAAACTAGAGCGCCGGGCGGCGCTCGCCCTTCGCGGTGAGCGCCGCCGCCACGAACGAGGCGACGAGGGGACGGCGGTCCAGCTCTGCCCAGGCCAGGACGACCTGGCTGGCGGGGGCGTCGGCGACCGGGACGCAGACGATTCCCGGCGGCACGGGTTCGACCAGAGAGCGCGGCAGCATCGCGATCGTGCGGCCGAGCGCGATCAGCTGAATCAGCTGGGGCACGTCCACCAGCTCCGGCCCGGTTCCGCCGCCGGGCACGCCTTTCCAGCGCGGCATCGTCTCGTGCTCTAGGTCGGCCAGCCGCACCTCGTCGCGCGAGGCCAGCCGGTGATCGGCTGGGAGAATCGCCACGCGGTCCTCGACATGGAGCGCCTCATACGCCAGCCCCGTGAGGTCGTCGAACGGCGCGTACAGGAGTGCCAAGTCGGCCCGGCCGTCGCGCAGATAGTCAGCGCGGTCGGTGGCACCACCGAAGAGGATGTCGACCCGGCGGGCATCAGGCTGCTGGGCGTATGCGGTGAGTATCCCCGACAGCAGGTTCGCGTCGCCGCCGGGCTTGATCACCAGCCGCAGCTGCGCGTCGGCGTCACCAGCCTGCCGCGCCTGCTGTACCGCGACGCTGACGGCGTTCAGCGCGTGGCGGCCGTGATACAGCAGGGCTTCTCCCGCCGCCGTGAGCGAGACTCGTCTGCTCGAACGCAGGAGTAGCTGCACCCCCAGCCGCTCCTCGACGCGCCGGATCGCTTTGGACAGCGCCGGCTGAGCGATCGACAAGCGGACCGCGGCACGACCGAAATGCAGCTCCTCCGCGACGGCGACGAAGTAGACCAGCTCGCGCGTTTCGACCTCAATCATGCCTCCAGGTTATCGCTGGATGGCGAACCGGTCTTGGACTCCGCACGGCCGTCACTGCTTGAATCGGTTCGTGCTCAACCACACGATGATTGTCTCCTTCGACCAGCCCATCCCCGATATCGAGCTGGATCAGTACCTGAAAGACATCGAAAATCTGATGCTGGGCTCCGGCCACGTCCAGACTTTCTCGGCCCGGCGCCACATCCGCGTGCCCACGGACGACCACAGTCCCGTCTTCGTCGCCAGCGCGATTGTTCAACTCGGAGTCGCCGACCTCGACGCGCTCAACGCGGTCTTCACGGTGCCCGGCGCCGAGGACCTCATCCAGCGCTGGCAGTCGCGGTATTCCTACAAGGTCGTCTGGATCAATCACGAGGCCCTGTCGTGAGGGACTTCGCGGGAAAAGTCGGGCTGGTCACTGGCGCCGGCAGCGGAATCGGCCGCGCGAGCGCGCTCGAGTTCGCCCGGCGCGGGGCCGCGGTCGGCGTGCTCGACCTGAACGAGCACGCCGCCGCCGAGACGGCACGACTCATCACCGAAGCCGGCGGCACGGCCCAAGCGATCACCGTCGACATCGGCGACGAACCATCCGTGCGGGCGGCCGTCGACCGGATCTCGGCGGCCTACGGTGGGCTGGACTTCGCCTTCAACAACGCGGGTGTTCCGTCCACCAACCGGCAGCTCACCGCCATGCCAAGCGACGAGTGGGAGCACGTCATCCGCGTCAACCTCACGGGCACGTTCCTGTGCATGAAGTACGAGCTACCCGCCCTCCGGCGCCGTGGCGGTGGTGCCATCGTCAATACCGCCTCCAACGGCGGGCTGTACGCGATCCCGCGCGCCCCGGCCTACGTCGCCAGCAAGCACGGCATCGTCGGACTCTCCAAGGCCGCCGCGGTCGACTACGCACCGGACAACATCCGCGTCAACGCCCTCTGCCCCGCCCTCACCCGCACGGAGATGTACGAGAGTGTCGCGGCAGGCACCGACATGACCGCCCAACAGGAAGCACTCACCCCACTCGGACGCCTCGCCATCCCGGACGAAGTCGCCGCCGCCGCGGTCTGGCTCTGCTCCACACAGGCTTCCTACGTCACCGGCATCGCCCTGTCGGTCGACGGCGGCCGGCGGGCATAAGCGTCGACAAGGTGTACGGCTGGCTCATCCTGCGGCGCTGCCTCGCCGGCCCCGGTCGGCCTCGTCACGTGGCCAGTCGGCCAGCCCCAGTTCGGCGGCCACGGGCTCGCCGACGCGGGCGATGTCCCAGTGCTCCAGCCGCAGGCGCCGCGGCACCCTGGTCAGTTCGTCCACAGTGGGCGGATCCTCCAGATAGTACCGCACCGTGTAGCCGGCGCTTCCGGCGTCGAGCAACGACAGCGCGGCACGGCACTTGGACCAGACCGGGTTGATCCAGACCTCCATGAACGAGGGTCCTCCGGTTCGGTGCGGGTCACGGGATCGTAGCCGTCGCGGGCAGCGACGTCGCCCGTCGTTGCGCCGCACGGTGTTCCACCGGCCGGATGCCTCGCACGCGCTTGAACGCCACGCTGAGCGCGTCGGCGTCGGTGTAGCCGACCCGGCGGGCGATCGCGTTCACCGTGTCGTCGGTGTGCTCGAGCAGGTCGGCGGCGAGGCAGATCCGCCAGCACGTGAGGTACGCCATGGGAGGCTCGCCGACCAGGTCGGCGAAGCGCCGGGCGAAGGTGGCGCGGGAGACCGCGGCCCTGCGGGCGAGTTCGCCGACGGACCAGGGATGTGCTGGATCGGCGTGCATCAGGCGGAGCGCCACGCCCGTCACGGGGTCGTGCTGCGCGTGGTACCACGGCGGTGCGTCCGACTCCGGGCGCGCGAGCCAGTCCCGCAAGGCCGTCACGAGCAGCAGCCCGAGGAGGTGGTCGAGGATGGCCTGCCTGCCGGGCCGCTCCTCGGCCAGTTCGGCGGTGACCAGCTCCAGCAGGTGGGTCACCGCGTCCGTGCGCACCACCAGCAGCGGCGGCAGTCCGCCGAGAATGCGGTCGCACAGGCTGCCCTCGGCGGTGAAGGTGCCCGTGAGCACTTCGGCGGAACCGTCGCCGCCCGCGTCGCCGAGGGCGTAGCGCTGGGTGCCGAGGGCGAGCACCACGGTGCCCGCCCGAAGGTCGGCGGGCGCGCCGTCGGCCGGGCTGAGCCGGGCCGCGCCCTGCGCGATCGCTAGCAGGGTCAGCGGCGCACCGGTCTCGAACTGCCGCGACCACGGCGGCGACACGGTCGTGCGCCGGAACGACGCCCCGCGGGGGCAGACGTCCCGCAGGAGCTGGGAGAGCGTGTCCATGGGAACCAGCTTAGACATGGAAACGCCTTATCGAGCTTTCCAGCGGTTGTTCGTCCAACTCGACGGCTGTTGGCTGGAGGGCGATGACAACGACACCGAAAACCACCCGCGAGGGCGTGGCCTTCGCGGAGCTCCGCCAGGACGTCGCCGCGATCATCGGCGACATCGGCTACTGCACGATGACCACGGTCGACCGGCACGGGCGCCCCCGCTCCCGCGTGCTGATCGCCGTGTGGGAGCTCGACCACGAGGTGCCGGTCGGCTGGCTCGGCACGTTCCCGACCCCGGTGAAGGTGGAGCACCTCGCGCACAACCCGCACGTGACCACCTCGTACTGGAGCCCCTCCCAGGACGTGGTCGCAGTCGACAGCGTGGCCGCGTGGACCGACGATCCGGACGTCTCCCGGCACGTCTGGGAGCTCTACCGGCGCGGCAGCCCGGCGGGCTGCGGCTACGACCCCGCCCGGTTCTGGCGTGGACCCGACGATCCGGGGTTCCGGGTGCTGCGGCTGGATCCGTGGCGGATCCAGGTGCTGCGCGGCCGCGACCTCGCGCGCGGCGTGCCCGCCCGGATCTGGCGCGGCGAGGAGCGGCCGTGAGCAGGCAGCACTGGGCCGAGGTCTTCGCCGCGGAGGCCACCGACAGCCCCGACGGCTCGGTCACCGAACATGTCCGGCGGTACCTGGCCACCGACGGGGCCGACGGCTACCTGGAGGGCGGGGCCACCAACCTCGTGCTCACCACCGTCGGCCGCACGAGCGGCACGCTGCGCCGGACGGGCCTGTTCTTCGGCAGCGACGGCGATCGCTACGTGCTGGTGGCCTCCGGCTCCCGGCCCACCGAGACGCACCCGCAGTGGTACCGCAACCTGCTGGTCCACCCCGAGGTGCACATCCAGGTGCGCGGCGAGCGGCTCGTCGCCCGCGCGCACACCGCCGAGGGAGCCGAGCGCGAACGGCTCTGGCGGCTCATGTGCGAGCTCGCCCCCGTCTACCGCACCTACTACCAACCGCGCACCAGACGGGTCATTCCCGTGGTGGTGCTCGATCCACTGTGGAGGCTGACATGAGAACTCTGACCGGACGATCGGCGGTCGTCACCGGCGGCACCCACGGCATGGGGCTGGCGATCGCGCGAGCGTTGCTCGACGACGGCGCCGAGGTGGTGGCCACCGGCCGCAACCGGGACAACGTCGGCAAGGCGCGCGCCGAGCTCGACTCGCCGCTCGCCCACGTCCTGCGCTCCGATGCCGCCGAGCTGACCGACATCGACGCACTCGCCGCCTACGTGCAGGAGAACCTCGGCGGGCTCGACTACCTGTTCGTCAACCACGGCATCGCCGAGATCCGGCCGTTCGACCAGGTCACCGAGGAGTCGTGGGACCGGCACTTCGCGGTGAACACCAAGGGGTCCTTCTTCACCGTGCAGCGGCTCGCGCCGCTCCTGCGCGACGGTGGTGCCATCGTGCTCACCACCGTGGCCAACGACTCGATCTTCCCGGGGCTGAGCGCCTACTCCGCCTCGAAGGAGGCGATCACGGCGTTCGCGCAGGTGCTCGCGGCCGAGCTGGCGCCACGGCGCATCCGGGTCAACACGCTCGCTCCCGGCTTCATCGTCACCCCGACGATGGGCGTCACCGGCCTGACCGAGGACGAACGAGCGGCGTTCATCGCACAGGGCAGCGAAACCACGCCACTCGGCCGCAACGGCACTCCCGAGGAGATCGCCACGGCGGCGTTGTTCCTGGCCACCGGAGCCACGTTCACCACCGGCGTCGAGCTGGCCGTCGACGGCGGCTACGCGCAGGGGCTCTGACCGGCGGGCTCGCCTCACGGCGACGGCCGGTCGACCTCCTCGATGCCGAGGTCCCGGCCGTCGCCGAAGGCGATCCGCAGCACCCGATCCCGGGTGGGCAGCACCTCGAAGAACCACAGCTCGACGTCGGCGTCACGGCCGCCCAGCGAGCGCACCGAGCGCTGCGCGGCCAGCAACTCCCCCACGTTCGTCTTCGCCATCGGCTCCCCGAGCAGGCCGACCACCTCGGCCCGCAACTTCAACCCGCTCTGCGCCATGGCGGGCCGCACGACCATCGCCGAGGTCGAGCAGCTCGTCGACGAGGGCGAGCTGGATCCCGACGAGATCCATCTTCCCGGCGTCTTCGTCGACCGGGTCGTCCCGCTCACCCCGGAGGACGCGGTGGACAAGAAGATCGAACGCTGACGGTGCGTGAGGGAGCCGGGCAGGTATGAGCCGCACCCGCGACGAGATCGCCGCACGGGCTG
The DNA here is from genome assembly GCF_003311655.1 of Prauserella sp. PE36. Taxonomy (NCBI): domain Bacteria; kingdom Bacillati; phylum Actinomycetota; class Actinomycetes; order Pseudonocardiales; family Pseudonocardiaceae; genus Prauserella; species Prauserella sp. PE36. The sequence continues at coordinate 88,549 of NZ_QEQT01000105.1, forward strand.
CCCGGGAACTCACCGAGGGCGCCTACGTCAACCTCGGTATCGGGCTGCCCACCCGCATACCCGGCCACGTTCCCCCAGGCCTGGACGTGTACTTCCACTCGGAGAACGGACTACTCGGCGTCGGCCCCTATCCGCACGCCGGGGAGGCCGACCCGGATCTGATCAACGCGGGCAAGGAGACGGTCACCCTCCGGGCCGGCGCCGCGGTGTTCGACTCGGCCCTGGGCTTCGGGATGATCCGCAGCGGCCGCATCGACCTGGCCATCCTGGGCGCCCTGCAGGTCTCCCGGCACGGCGACCTCGCGAACTGGGCCGTGCCGAAAGCCATGGTCACCGGGATCGGCGGAGCGATGGACCTCGTCCACGGCGCACGCAGGGTCGTGGTTGTCATGGAGCACGTGACCCGCGACGGCAAGCCGAAGATTGTCGAGGACTGCTACCTGCCGCTGACCGGTGCCCGCGTCGTGCACCGCATCATCACCGACCTCGCCACCATCGACGTCGAACCGGAAGGGCTGATCCTCCGCGAGCTCGCTCCGGTACCGACGTGGAGGAGGTGCTGGCCAGTACTGGCACGCACCTCGACATCGACCGTGCCGTGGAGCGCTGACACCATCTGAAACTGGAAAGGACACCGATGCGCACGCTTGTCGACATCTCCTCATCCCTGCGGAGCGGAATCGCCTCCGACCCTCCGGGGCTCACCCCCGACATCGAGTACCACTCGCACGCGCAGACGGCCGGGGACATGCTGGCGTTCTTCCCCGGCGCCACCGTCGACGATCTGCCGGACGGTGAGGGCTGGGCGTACGAGTGGGTGCGCATCACCACCCACAACGGCACCCACCTCGACGCGCCCGACCACTACTCCACAACCATGGACGGTGGCCAGCGCGCGGCGACCATCGACGAGATTCCGCTGGAATGGTGCCTGCAACCGGGGGTCAAACTCGACTTCCGGCACTTCCCCGACGGCTACGTCGCGACCGCGGCGGATGTCGAGGCCGAACTCAAGCGCATCGGGCACGAGCTCTCACCCCTGGAGATCGTCGTGGTCAACACCAGCGCCGGTGCCCGCTACGGCCACGACGACTACGTGTCCTCGGGCTGCGGCATGGGCCGTGACGCCACCCTCTACCTGCTCCAACGCGGCGTGCGCGTCACCGGAACCGACGCCTGGAGCTGGGACGCCCCCTTCGTGCACACCGCCGCCAGGTACGCCGCCGAGGGCGATCCGTCGATCATCTGGGAAGGACACCGGGCCGGCCGCGACATCGGCTACTGCCACCTCGAGAAGTTGCACGACCTGGACAAGCTTCCCGACAAGGGGTTCGAGATCTCCTGCTTCCCGGTCAAGGTGCACGCCGCGTCCGCCGGCTGGACCCGCGCAGTCGCCATCTTCGACTCCTGAGATCCGTGAGCTCCGGAGAAGCCGGGGGTTCCGTTTCTGCGGCAAGCCAAAAAACAGCGTGCCCTGTTGGTCATACGACCATAGATGCGGAGCTGTCGAACGGCGACCATGGTGGGGCCGAGCAGGCAGCATCGAGGCCGCCTGCGCTGAAGGCGGGCTGGAAGGTTCACATCGCCGTGAAATCAGATCTGCTGCACGTGCTGGTTCAGGCCCGTCCGCATCTGTCGTGCGCGATCGACCGTCCCATAGGCGGTGCCGATGACTCCGGTGCCGGTTCAGAGGAAGAGGTCGGTCCGCAGTTCGGTGTCGTCGGAGGCACTCCCCCGGTAGCGGGCGAGGTCGGTGACTCCAGAGGCGAGCAGCACCTCGTCGTCGATGAAGCAGTTGCCCGTGGCCTCGAGGGAGGACCGGCCCAGGATGATCACGGCCGCGTCCGCCATGATCTCGGGGCGGCGGGCTGCTTTCATGGCCTCTTCGCCGCCGACCAGGTTCTGCACCGCGGCGGTGGTGATGAGGGTGCGCGGCCACAGGCAGTTCGCGGCGACGCCGTCCGCTCGGTACTGCTCGGCAACACCCAGCGTCAGCATCGTCATCGCGTATTTGCTGACCGTGTAGGGGGCGTGCTCGGCGAGCCAGCGCCGGTCGGGGTTGAGTGGGGGCGACAACGTGAGGACGTGCGGGTTGGCCGATTCCTTCAAATGCGGCAGAGCCGCGGAGGTCAGGACGAAGGTGCCGCGAGCGTTGATGTCCTGCATCAGGTCGTAGCCCTTCGGGGACAGCTGCCCGATACCAGTCAGGTTGATGGCAGAAGCGTTGTTGACAACGATGTCGATGCCACCGAAGTGCGCGACGGTCTGTTCTACCGCGCGCGCAACGCCGTCGTCGTCGCGAATGTCGCCGACGATGGGCAGTGCCTCGCCGCCCGCCGTTTCGATGTCCGCGGCGGCCGTGTGGATCGTGCCCGGCAGGCGAGGGTCCGGCTCGTCGGTCTTGGCGATAAAGGCGATGTTGGCGCCCTCACGGGCGGCGCGGACGGCGATGGCCAGTCCGATTCCCCGGCTACCGCCGGACATCAGGATGGTGCGGCCGGCCAGCGGATACTGCTCGGACACGGGAAGTCCTTTCGAAGGTCAGGCTGGTGCGAGCGTGACGCCCGCGGACTCCAGCACTTCGCGCGACGCGCGTCGAGTGATCAGCGCAGGACTGCCGCCTTTCGACGCAAACGACCCAGGCTAGGCACGTGACGCGGGAACCTGGTTGGGTTCGCCGGGTGGTCGTGGTGGTCGAGCGGGCATCCCGAAGGCCAGCCCTGCTCCCGCGCCTGCTTGGTCGTCTCGGAGGCCAACCACTGCCGCGCGCCTGCCGCCTTGGCCCTATCGCGCAACATCTTCTTCGATGCCCCAGTCATTCGGCATCGAAAGTCACCACACTTGACACCGATACGCGGGACCTCAGCCCCGCGTATCGGGTCGAACCCACGATCTTAGGAGACCCCGAAACCGTAACAGTTCATCATGATCAGGGTTTGAGAATGAGCTTGCCCGTCGACGAACCGCTTTCGAGGAGACGATGTGCGTCGGCAGCGTCGGCCAGGGGCATGGTATGGATCGTGGGACCGGCGACGCTGCCCTCGGCGACCCAGCCGATCAGCCGTCCCAGACCGCCGGCCACAGCCTCGGCGCGCAGCGCGAACCATACGCCCAGGTTGAACCCGGTCAGTGACTGACCGGGTGCGGGGTCGTAGATCAGGGAAGTCAGGGCCTCACCATCGAGATGCTCTCCCAAACCAGCGACCGCTCCGTAGGTGATCAGTCGACCGAAGGGCGCGAGCGCCGCCAGCGTTGTCGGGAGGTGTTTCGGACCGACCATCTCCAGGCCCACGTCGACGCCCTTGCCAGCGGTCAACTCACGAACCTGATCCGGCCAGTTCGGCTCCTGGTAGTCGATAGCGTGGTGAGCGCCGTGCTTCAGGGCGATCTCACGTTTCGCCGGGGTCGACGCACCGGCGATGATCGTGCCGGCGCCAAGCACCTTCGCGACCTGGACAGCGTAGCTACCCACCCCGCCCGCGGCAGCCGGGACGAAAACGGTCTCGCCCTCGGCTAGCTTGGCTGCTTCAGTCAGGATCAGTGTCGCGGTCAACCCGACAGCCAACAGGCTGGCCGCCAGATCGGGATCGACCCCAGGGGGAAGTGGAATCACGTTGGTCTGGTGTGCCACCGCGCACTCCGCATAACCACCGTTGGAGTAGGGGCCTACTGATCCGAACACCGGTGTCCCGGGCTCGAATGCCGTGACACCCTCGCCGACGCTGGCGACGGTACCTGCGACCTCGGCGCCCGGAGTGAATGGCAGCGGCGTCGGATCAGGGTACCGATCGCCACGCCGACGTGCGACGTCCGCGAAGTTCACCGCGGCCGACTGGACGCGGATCACCACCTCGCCGGGCCCGGGAACCGGGTCTGGGAGCTCGACGTACTTCAGCACGTCGGCCGTACCGGTCTCAACCATCTGGATTGCCTTCATGGGCATACTCCTCTTCGCGTTCATGTCGACTACGTGGCCAAGCCGGGACAATATGTGGCTAGCCACATAGTATGTCAACGTCCCTCGCGCCCATTCATTCCAGGAGGTACCAGTGCGATCGAATCCGTCACCGTTCGAGGCCATCCGGCGCACCGACACCGTGAACCGAGCACCGATCGCCTTCGGCCTGTTCGCCTTGTCCCGCGTGTTTCACGGATATGGTGCCGAGATGCTTCTCGACCTGGGCCTACATCCCGGACAAGAGCTTATTCTGATGCAGCTCTACGACCGGGATGGTCAGACTCAGACCGAGCTGCAGCAGGCCCTCGGACTGGATCACTCGACGATCTCGCGGGCCATCAAACGCATGCAGCATAGCAATCTGGTCGCTCGAGCGGCCTCCGACCGCGATCGCCGCGCCAAGGAGGTGTGGCTAACCGACAAGGGAGCCGCCTTGCGAACACCTCTCGAACGGCTGTGGATGTCGCTCGAGCGCGGCATCGAAGAAGCCATCCCTCCTAGTAGGCGAGCGGAATTCATCCGGACCATCACCAAACTCGAGCAGGTCTACACCGCCGCACGCCTCGCCCGGGACCGATAGCTGTGCGGTGCCGCAGCCGCGGACTCATCACGCAGCGCCACCAGAGATGACGCCGACCTACGGTTGTTCTCGCCGTGCGGACATGGCGGTCGCTCGGTGGCGAAAGTCTGGCTCTATCCAGCAGAGCAGTCCCGTCATGTTTGCGACCTGGCCCGGCACGCCCAGACGGCGACGGCCTTCCACGGGCGGCGGGCATCACGGGATACAAGCCCGGGTCCTCCGGACGACAGATGAATTACTTGGCAGTTCTCACCCTGCCGCCGCAGACCCATCCACTTCGCGAGGCTCCGCACGCCGGCATCAACGTCAGGCCCCGCAACACGCAGTGGTGGAGCTCAGATTCGCATCAGCTGCTCTGCGTTCCGGTGAGCGATCGCATGGCGCTGGTCGTCGTTGAGGTCGGCTTGGACCAGGAAGTCCGACACATCGTCACGCACGAGGTAAGGGAAATCTTCGGAGTGGACGATCCGATCGGCCCCTACTTCAGCGAGCATGTACCTCATCTGATTCTGGGAGTACATGCCTGATGGCGTAATCCATACGTGGTCGCGGTAGTAGTCACTCACTTTACGTTCGAGGTGCTTGGTCAGCTCGAACGTGACGTCGAGGCGGTCGAGCCAGCCCCCGGCGAACTCGCCCCAGTGACCGCTCAGCAATTTCAAGTTGGGATGGCGGTCTAGTGCTCCCGACAGAACGAGTCGAAGTACGTGGATCCCTGCTTCCATATGCCAGCCGAAGGCATGGGCGGCAAACGTGAACTGAACCGAAGCCGGCCAGTTTCCAGCGTAGTAGGTAGACAACGTGGGGTCGTTCGGCATGCCAGGGTGGATGTAGATCGGGAGGTCAACGTCTTCTGACGCGGCCAGGATCGGGTCGAAGCGCTCGTCGTCCAGGAAGCGTCCGCCGCACGTTCCCGTGATCAGGGTTCCCACGAAGCCGAGTTCGTTCACGCATCGCTTCAGCTCGTCAGCTGCCGCGGCCGGATCGTGCAAGGGGACGGTGGCGAACCCCCGGAATCTCGTGGGGTGCTCTGAGATCTGCTGTGCAAGACGGTCATTGACCCGCCGGCAGAGTTCTACGGCCTCTGGTCGATCAAGGTTGTTAGGACTGAAAGCTCCATGTGACACGACCTGGATGTCGATTCCAGCCTTGTCCATGTGGGCGAGCCGACTGCCGCCAAGCTGCTCGGCCGAATCCCGTTCGGGCATAAACTCTTCCTGCATGAAGCTGGCGAACCCTTCATCGGGCTCCACGGGTATAGGTCCCGATAGCCTCCGCACTTGGGCGCTGACCTCGGGATGATGGAAGTGTTCCTCGACGGTGATGACACGCAACGATTCCATGGTTGATAGAATACTCCATAAAGTTGATAGTGTAAACAAACTTGGGGCCGCCGAAGCGACACAGACCAAGCTGTCGCCGACATCGGCTATGTCATTCTCGAGAACGCCGGAACGTAGGAGGAAAGATTCATGTCAGCTGCATCGTCACGCCGCGGCGGCAAACTGGCAAAGTCAACAGAAACGTCGCAGCGAGGCGCCGCCACCCGAGACGCGATCTTGGAGACTGCCATCGATTGTTTCGCGCGCTCTGGCTACGAAGGTACATCCATGGCCGCCGTTGCGCGCAGCGCCGGCGTCGCGCAGCCACTGATGCATTACTACTTCACTTCAAAGGACGATCTCTGGCGAGCCGCGATCGGCAAGGCATTCAGCGAGATGCTGGTGCAGCAAGAAATGAATCATGAACTCAAAGAGCTAGATCCCGTATCGGCATTGCAGGTCCTGATCCGACGACACATCTCCTTTCTCGCCAGACACCCCAATGTCGCGCCATTGCTTGCGAGCGAAACCCAATTCGCCACGGACAGGGTCCACTGGCTGACCGACACCTTCATCGCCCCCTTGGAAAACCACCTCGCGAAGCTCATCAAGCTCGGTCAGCAGGAAGGTAGAATTCGCGACGATCTTCCGCTCCCCTTCGTTACGCGCTTCATCGTCGGCAGCGCTTCAATGTTCTTCACGACAGGTGCATTGATGGAGCGCATGTACGATATCGATACCGCGGACCCAGATGCCGTGGAGAACTACACGAAGGTCGCAATTGACCTGACGTTGCGGGGGTTGTTGACTGCCGAGCAGCGTTGATCACGATAGCGGCGCAGGCGGCTCAGTGATCGACTGGTACGTGGCCACACGGTTACTCAGCGTGCCGACGCCCTCCACCATGACCTCGACGACATCGCCGGGCTTGAGGAAGCGGCCCGCCGCCGCCCCAATCCCAGAGGGCGTGCCCGTGCAGATCAAATCTCCCGGTTGCAGTGTGACCATCCGCGAGACCGCCGACACGAGGTTCGGGATCCCGAAGATCAAATCGGTGGTTCTGCCATGTTGTTGAGTCTCTCCGTTCACGGTGGTTGTCAGGCCGATGTCCAAAGGCAACGAGAATGACTCCATCGTCACGACTGCCGGACCGATCGGCTTGAACGTGTCCATCGCCTTCGAAAAGCCAAGACCCGGTGACCCTGCCTCCGCGAGAGCGGCCGCCTGCAGATCTCGAGCCGAGACGTCGTTGACGCACGTGAGTCCTCCGATGAAACTCCAGGCGTCTTCGACTGGCACATTGTACGCAGCGCGTGCAATCACTACCCCGACCTCACCTTCGTAGTCGACGAAGTCCGGCGCCGCCGGCGGAAGCACGATCTGGTCACCGGGCCCGACCACCGGGCCACCGTCAACACAGAAGAACGCCGGCTCTGCAGGAATCTCGGCACCGGTCTCCGCCGCATGGGCGCGATAGTTCAGGCCTACCACGACGATGCGGCACGGCCTGACGACTGGCGCAAGCAGATCGACTTCATCGAACGCGACGCGCGCCCGAACAGGCGCTGTCAAGGCTCGTTCCGTACCGGCTTCGAACAGAGCCGCTACGTCCGGATACGGCACGTCCAGTAACAGCAACCCATCTCCGTCGCCGCGAGCGAGCCCCTGAGACGTTCTGTAGAGGTGCATCTCTTCCCTGCCTTCCAAGCGGTTGGCAACCGCCGGTCTCCTGTATCGCCCGCCGTCCTCGGGCTTGACACCGGTATCGACCACATCTTAGTTTGATAGCTCTATCAAAATCAATGATAGTATAAACAAGTGTTGCCGAGAGAAGAGGAGGCCGCAGTGCCACAGGACACGTCACCACAAGCCGTGGAGGCCGGGGCGTCCATCAGCCCGGCACGGCTCGCGCACGTCGTTTTGCGCACGACGCAGTACGACGCAATGCTCACCTGGTACAAGACGGTGCTGGGCGCCTGGACGACGTTCGAGGCTCCGGGGGTTCTCTGCTTCATGACCTACGACGAGGAGCACCATCGCGTCGCAATCGCCAACGTGCCGACGTTGACCGAACGCCCTGCCAAGGCGGTGGGCCTTGAGCACGTCGCCTTTACCTACGGCACGCTGGGAGACCTCGTGGCGACCTACGAGCGGTTGAAAACACTAGGAATCGAACCGTACTGGACGATCAATCACGGGCCGACGATCTCCTTCTACTACCGTGACCCGGACAGCAACCAGATCGAGTTGCAGGTAGACAACTTCGCCACCATCGAAGAGACGAACGCCTTCCTCGCCAAAGAGTTCCCAAAGAACCCCATTGGTGTGGAGATCGACGCAGACGATTTTGTGCGCCGGTTCCACGACGGGGTGCCCGAATCCGAGTTGCGCACGCGTCCGGATACTGGATCGGGCGGGTTCGACGCCGTCCGCACGAGTTAAGGGCCGAGGCATGCTCACGGAACCCGAACACGCTGTCGACGGCGAAACGCGCCGTGCGCTCGAAGCTTTGTCTACCGAGTACTCCTGGCTCGTCGACCACGGATACGCCGACCGAGCAGCGGACCTGTTCACCGATGATGCGGTCCTGTCAACGGGAGGAAACGTGGTCAGTGGGATAGCGGACATACGTCAACATCTGGAGAAACGGGCGCGGAGTAGCGAGATCCGGTCTCGCCATGTCTTGTCCAACATTCGGTTGCTCCGCGAAGGGACCGGCCTGGTACGAGGCACGACCATCATGACCATCTACCGCACCGTTGGCGAGTCCGGCCGGCCTCAGCTGGCGGTCGGCGACGTCGAGGATCTGTACCGGCTCGGGGACGACGGATGCTGGCGGATCGCTCAACGCAAGCTGGTACCGACCTTCCTCGTCGAAGAAATCTGACGCCGGCAATCGGCCATCAATTCACACGCGCAATGCTGCTTCGGCATTCGTAAAGGAGAGTTCAGTGGCGCACCTTGACGTACCGGTACTAGTCGTCGGCGGCGGCGGTACGGGGATGACGATGTCAATTATCTTGTCGGCATATGGAGTTGACCATCTGCTCGTAGAGCGCCACGATTCTACCTCCCAACTTCCCAAGGCTCACTACCTGAACCCGCGCACCATGGAGATCTTTCGGCAGTTCGGCATCGCCGATGCGATCTACGCACAGGGCATCCCCCTGCACGACATGTCGAAAGTGGAGTGGCGCACGACACTCACTGGCGAGGGCCCATTCGACGGCCGACAACTCTTCGAGATGGAGTGTTTCGGCGCCGGTGATTCCACCGTAGAGTACCGACGCAATTCTGTATGCCGTCCGACGAATCTTCCGCAACTCCGACTCGAACCGCTGTTGCGCGCTGAGGCGCAGGCCCGCAACGCCGAGGGCGTCAAGTTCGGGCATGAATTACTGAACTTGACCCACGATGATCTGGGGGTCAACGCGTCGGTGCGCGAGCTCGCCAGCGGCGAGGTCCACTCGATACGCGCCGAATACGTCGTCGGTGCCGACGGAGGCAAGACTCTTAATCGGCTTCTCGGCATCGACATGGTCGGCGCCTCAAGGGTCTTCGAGACAATCACCGCGCACATATCCGCCGACCTCTCCAAATGGTGGAACGAGGGTGTCATCATCTCCCATTTCCTGCCCAGTGGTGGGCGTCTGGTGCCGATGGGGCCCACCTGGGGCACGAGATCGCAGGAATGGGTAGCGCACTTCGCGGTACTTCCCGGCGAACCCGTACCCGACGATGCGGCGATCGTGAAGAAGATCGGCGAGCTGATCGGTGCTGACATCGACATCACGGTGAAGAAGATCAGCCACTGGTGGGCCGAGTCGGTAATCGCGGAGCGCTATCAAGATGGTCGCGTCTTCTTGGTCGGCGATTCGGCTCACCGGCTTCCACCGACGACTGGCCTCGGCCTCAACAGCGGCATCCAGGACGTGCACAATCTCGCCTGGAAGCTCGCGGCCGTCCTTCGTGGGTACGCGTCGGCACACCTCTTGGACAGCTACGGGACAGAACGTCAACCGGTCGGCCTTCGCAATGTCGAATGGGGCATGTTCGCTGCCCAGAACCACCTCGCCATTGATGCCGGATTCGGGCTCATCCCATTTCCGCTGCCTCCCGACGTGAACGAGCTGATCTTCAAGGGCTTCTTCGCAGAGGGGTTGGTGGGTGAGGCACGGCGAACTCGCTTCCGCACTGTCGCCGAAACGCAATGCATCGAGTTCTGCGCGCAGGAGCTCGAGATGGGCTTCGCATATGCGAGCGGGGCGCTGCTGCCGGACGGGTCCGCGCCAACGGTCGGTGACCCCCTCGGTCAGGTCTATCGTCCCACGACTCGCCCAGGTCACCGGCTACCCCACGCCTGGTTAGAGCGCAACGGTGAACGGTTGTCAACCCATGACCTCGTCGGCGCTGGCGACGCCGTCGCACTGGTCACGGGCAGCCGAGGCAGTTCGTGGGTCACCGCGGCCGCGGAGGTCGCTGAGAAGCTGGGCGTCAACATCGCGACGGCCCAGGTAGGCACAACCCACCACGATGTGGAGGGCCAATGGAGCGCCGTGCGTGAAATCGACGAGGACGGTGCCGTACTCGTCCGACCTGACAACCACGTTGCGTGGCGCAGCTTGTCAAGGGACGACCAACCTGTCCCCGCACTCGCCGCAGCCGTTGAAGCGGCTATCGCACGGTGACCGGTGGGAGGCAACTGGTGCCGGCCACGGGAGAATCGCGTTGGCGGGTCGACCCAGCAGGATCGCGAATCTCGTTCAAAGCCCGTTGGATGTTCGGGACGCTCACGGCCGAGGGTGTTTTTGAGCGCTTCGGGGGGTGGGCACTACTGCGCGAGGACGGTTCACTGGCCGGAGAGCTGAGCATAGACCCTTCGAGCGTGAACACGGGAATCCGGCTACGGGATCACCATCTGCAGAACAGGTTCTTTCTCGACTCGGCCAACTATCCGATCATCACACTCGCATCGAGTCACGTCGTCATCACGAGTCGACCATTCAGGGGAGTTGGAAGCCTTTCGGTCCGCGATCGGAGCGTCGACGTTCCGATCCACGGAACAGCTGGCGTCGATGTCGATCAGGTGATCCTATCAGGCAGTGCGACCCTTGACATTCGGCAGTTCGGATGGCCGACGGCCTTCGGGTACATCGGACGTTCGCTCACCGTAGAAGGCGCGATAGCACTGGAGCCCCATGGATAATACAGTCTCGAAACTCCTAGTGCCGAACCCGGCGGCCTCGCGCGCGAAAGATCTAGACGATCGCTACCTGCTTTCCGATGGCATCGTATATCTCACCGGTATTCAGGCATTGGTACGCATGGTCCGTGACCGCGCGCTGGTTGATGCACGTCGCGGGCTTCGATCAGCAAGCTTCGTGGCCGGCTATGAAGGGTCCCCGCTTGCCGGTTACGACATGGAGTTGGCGCGGCGGCTCCAGCTCATGTCCGATGTCGAGATCGTTCACCGCCCAGCGGTCAACGAAGAGCTGGCCGCGACCGCCGTCGGTGGAACGCAGCTTGCCCGTCAGTCAGGATTCATGCGAGCTGACGGCGTGACCGGATACTGGTACGGCAAATCGCCGGGCCTGGATCGCGCCTCCGACGCCATACGGCATGCCAACCTGATCGGCACTGATCCCGCCGGTGGCGCAGTCGCCCTCATCGGAGACGACCCAGCTGGAAAATCCTCGACCTATCCCTGCTCGTCAGAGGCGGCCGTGGCCGATCTGTATCTGCCAACGCTGTATCCGGCTGATTCGCAGGACATTCTGGATTTCGGGATCCACGCGGCGTTTCTCTCCCGGTTCGCCGGGACGTGGTCGGCACTCAAGATCACCACTGCGGTCGCCGACGGAGGAAGTACCGCCGTCGTGCATCCCGACCGTGTGAAGCCGACGACCGCGGATCTCGAGCCAAGCAAGCACCAGCCTTCCGCCATGTTGATCGGCGCGAATCTCGCAGCACTCGAACACAGTCTCCTCACTCAGCGATTCCCGAGAGCGCTTGACTACGCACGACTCAATGGGCTCGACGTCATTACCGAGAAGACCGGTGACGACCGCATCGGCATCATCGCGGCGGGCAAGACCTACCTCGACGTCCGCGAGGCGCTCGCGCGGCTGGGACTAGGAGATTCACCAAGCTTGGCTCGTCATGGGATCAGGCTGGTCAAGCTCGGGATGGTGAATCCGGTCGATCCGCACATCGTCCGGCGCTTCGCGATGGGCCTTGAAGAAGTCATCGTGGTCGAAGAGAAGCGCCCGTTTATCGAGACCGCGGTCAAGGAGATCCTGTACGCCGGCACGCACCGTCCCGTCGTCGTCGGAAAGAGCGACCACGTCGGCCGGCCTCTCTTCTCCCTGTCCGGTGAGCTCGACGTGGACCGGGTGATCGCCGGTCTGGCACGCCGCCTTGGCGAGGCTCACCACATCGAACCGGCGATGCGATGGATCGAACGACCGCGGCCCCCCGCGCGTATCGAGCTACCCGTGATGGCGCGCACACCCTACTTCTGTCCCGGCTGTCCCCACAACGGCTCCACTCGCACCGACAAGAAGACCCTGGTCGGCGCCGGTATCGGATGTCACGGCCTCGTCATGGTGATGGACGAGAAGCAGGCCGGAAACGTCCTCGGCGTCACCCAGATGGGAGGTGAGGGCGTGCAGTGGATCGGCATGGCACCGTTCATCGACCGAGACCACCTGGTGCAGAACATCGGGGACGGCACCTTCATGCACTCGGGCAGTCTCGCGGTGCGTGCTGCGGTCGCTTCCGGTACCAATGTCACTTACCGTCTGCTGTACAACTCCGCCGTCGCGATGACCGGGGGCCAGGACCCTGCCGGCGGAATGGGGTTAGGTCGCCTGATTGATTCCCTACGAGCGGAGGGCGTTGCCGACATCGTCGTCACCACTGATGATGTCCGGCGAACTCGCAAGGAGGCCCGACTCGGCCGCGATGTCACCGTCAAGCATCGTGACGAGCTCGAGAGGGAGCAAGCCCGCCTGGCCTCCATCAAAGGGGTCACCATCCTGATTCATGATCAGGAGTGCGCAGCGGAGAAGCGGCGAAAGCGTAAGCGCGGCCTCGCATCGACGCCCACAGAGCGCGTCCTTATCAACCAGCGCATCTGCGAGGGGTGTGGGGACTGCGGTGTCCAATCGAACTGTCTGTCCGTCAGACCCGTCGAGACGGAATTCGGCCGCAAGACCCAAATCCATCAGCCTTCGTGCAATCTCGACTTTTCGTGCTTGCACGGGGATTGCCCCTCCTTTGTCACCGTGATCCCAGATCGGCACGGGAAACCGGAAACAGGATCGATAGTCGAGGCCATAGAAGCCGGCTCTATTCCTCTACCGCTCGACGCGCCGCCAGCCGAAGCTCAGATACGCATCGCGGGAATCGGCGGAACCGGGATCGTCACCATCGCGCAAATTCTGGCGACGGCCGCTTCCCTGGATGACAAGTATGTGCGCAGTCTCGATCAGACCGGGCTGGCGCAAAAAGGGGGCGCCGTCACTTCCGACCTCAAGATCTCGGCGGAACCTGTCTTACGACCGGGCAAGCTCAGCGCACAGTCGTGTGACCTGTACCTGGTGTGTGATCCGCTGACAGGAACAGATCCCGCTAATCTGAAGGTGCTGTCTCGCCAGCGGACTGTGGCGGTCGTATCGTCAGCGGAGGTCCCGACCGGTCAGATGGTCCTCGACACGTCGTTGGAGCTTCCAGACGTCGCCGACATGCAGACGGCGATCTCACAAGAAAGTAGCCGTTGCGTCTCGCTGAACGCCGTCCAGCTGGCGCACGAAGCACTAGGCGATGAGCAGTACAGCAACGTCCTGATGCTTGGTGCAGCGTTCCAGACCGGCCACCTGCCTGTGTCGAGCGAAGCCATCGAACGCGCCATCGAACTCAACGGCATTGACATCGACCGCAACCGTCAGGCGTTTCGCCTGGGCCAGTGGCAGGTGGCGAAAGCGGCGTCGGCCCGTGAATCCGATGGCGGCGCGGGGCCCGACATCTCCAGCAAGACCGACGACAGCACATCCGAGGGTGACCTCCAACGCCTTATCGACCTCCGGGTTGCCGATCTGACTGAGTATCAGACTGTCGGCTACGCGGGGATCTATCGGCAGGAGATCGAACGGGTGCGAGAGGCGGAGCGCCGCGTCGCGCCAGAATCGAGGGCTTTGACCGAGGCGGCCGCACGTTACCTCTACAAGCTGATGGCCTACAAGGACGAGTACGAAGTCGCCAGACTCGCGCTGGATCCCGAGTTCAGATCGCATGTCAAAGAGCAGTTCGGCGCTACCAGCAAGACCTACGTCCACCTGCACCCACCGATGATTCGCGCCCTGGGCATGCGGAACAAGCTTCGGCTGGGTAGCTGGTTCACTCCTGCGTTTCGCGCACTCAAGGCGATGCGGCGACTACGCGGTACGCCGTTCGACCTTTTTGGCTACACCGCGGTTCGCCGGCTGGAACGCGAGCTTATCCGTGAGTACACCACGACCCTGCGGACGCTGACCGCCGCGTTGACGACGCGCAATCACGCGATCGCGATCGCCATCGCGAAGCTTCCGGACGAAATTCGTGGCTACGAACAAATCAAGGTTGACAGCATTGACCGCTATCGCACGCAGGCCGCCGCGCTTCTGGAGGAGTTCGAATCGTCATGAAAGCAAACACCCTTCGTCAGCCCAACCACAATGGACACCTCATCGTCGAGGCCCTGCGACGGCACGCGGATACGCCAATGCTTTCGTCTCAACATACCACGCTGACCGGTGGCCAGTTGGGTGCTGAGATCAGCAAGTACCAACAAGCATGCGAATCATTGGGCGCCGGCGTCAAGTCATCCGTGGCGGTGCTTTCGCGCAACTGTCCCGAGGTACTGATCGACATCGCCGCTATGCACATTGCCGGTTATCGACGTGTAGCCTTGCATCCGCTCGGCTCGCTGGACGACCACACCTACATTCTCGAAGACTCCGGCGCCACATCACTGATCATCGAGCCCAGGCCAGAATACGTGCAGCGTGCCCTCGCGCTCGTCGACCGTGTCGAATCACTGCGCCAGATCCTCACGTTCGGTCCACCACCAGCAGAGCTGTCGCACATCGCAACAGACATCGTCGCCCACGCGGCTACGTTCCAACCGAAACCGGTGGTTGCCGCGTCGTTGCCACCTCACCACATCACCAGTCTTGTGTATACCGGCGGCACCACAGGAAGACCGAAAGGCGTACAGCTCACAGCGGGAAGCTATTTCACCATGACCACGATACAGCTGGCTGAGTGGGAATGGCCGAACCGTCCCCAGTTCCTCAGCTGTACCCCGTTGTCACACGCCGGCGCGGCCTTCGTAACCCCCGTGCTGGCCAAGGGCGGAACGCTGTTCCTGCTACCGAAGTTCGATGCCGCGGCCGTGCTGGAGACGATCGAGAAGAAGCGGATCACAACACTGATGCTCGTACCGTCGATGATCTATGCGCTGCTGGACCACCCCGACCTCCATACTCGGGACGTGTCGTCGCTCGAGACCATCTACTATGGCGCGTCAGCGATCAACCCCACACGGCTCGACGAGGCGATCGAGCACTTCGGTCCGAAATTCGCACAGTACTACGGCCAATCCGAAGCACCGATGGCCATCACGTACTTGCCCACGGACGAGCATCAGGGACAGCGCCGTACTTCTTGCGGAAGGCCAACACAGTTCTCTCGATGCGTGATCATGGGCGACAACGGTGAGCCGGTGCGCCAGGGTGAGGTCGGCGAAATCTGCGTCAGCGGACCGCTGCTCAGCCACGGCTACTTGAATCAACGTCAGATAACCGAGGACACGTTCCGTGACGGCTGGCTGCACACGGGAGACCTGGCTCGTGAAGACCAGGACGGTTACTGGTACATCGTGGACCGGATCAAAGACATGATCGTCACCGGTGGGTTCAACGTCTTCCCGCGGGAGGTCGAAGACGTCGTCTCCGAGCATCCCGACGTGGAGCAGGTCTGCGTCGTGGGGACGGCGGACGACAAGTGGGGGGAAGCCGTGACAGCGGTGGTGGTGCTGCGTTCGGCCGCTCGCCGTGACGACGGGTTCGTCGAAACCCTCACTTCCGAGATCCAGGAGGCGGTCCGGGATCGGAAGGGCCCAGTGCACTCACCGAAGCGCGTGGTGGTAATGGACTCGATTCCTTTGACTGGGTTGGGAAAACCGGACAAGAAGGCCGTCCGCACCATCCTCGAGAATCCAGGGGCTGCAGTTCAGTTAGCTGACCCCCGTAGCACGTCAACGATGACAGGAGTACGCGAATGAGCACATTCGACGTTGCGACAAGCCCGGCCGTTCCCGCCCGACATTGGATCAATGCGCAGTGGGCGCAATCCGAAGTAACAGGCCAATCGATCAATCCATCGAACGGCGAGGTGGTCGGCTATTACCACGACGGAGGCGCCGTCGAGGCAGTAGCTGCGATCGCCGCGGCTAGTGCGGCTTTCGTGGCCGGAGAGTGGGCCCGCGAGGTGGACCTGCGGGCGCGTGCCATATCTCAGATTGCCGACGGCATAGAAGCGAGAACCCACGAGCTGGCGTCGATGATCAGTCAGGAGAATGGCAAACTGCTGTGGCAGTCGACATTCGAGGTCACCACTGCAGTTCAGTGGCTGCGCTACAACGCTGCAGCATGCCTGATCAGCTCTGATGTGGGACGCCATGCCGACATCGGTCCAGACGTGCACTTCCGTTCCAGTCCTGAACCACTCGGAGTCGCCGGGATTATCACGCCCTGGAACGCTCCGATCACCCTGACTGCCCGGGCGTTGGGTCCGGCATTAGCCGCGGGATGCACCGCGGTCGTCAAGATGCCCGCTCAGACCGCGCTGACCAACGCCCTCTTCTCGGAGATCATTGCGCAGTGCTCAGCGCTTCCAGCTGGTGTGGTGAACGTCTTCACCGAGTCGGGCAGTGGTGGCGCTGAGCTGATGGTGAGCTCCTCGGATGTGGCGGTGATCAGCTACACGGGCAGTACTGCGGTTGGACGGAAGATCGTTGAATCGAGCGCGGCCACTCTCAAGAGGCTCAATCTCGAGCTAGGCGGAAAAACGCCTCTGATTCTACTCGACGACGCCGACCTCGACGCGGCGATTCCAACCGTGGTATCTGCCGCCACGATGTTGAACGGTCAGTTCTGCGTCACGGGATCACGGGTACTCGCACACCGCGCCATCGCCGGTGAAGTCCGTACTCGGCTGAGCGAGGCACTGGCCGCGGTGCAGCCCGGTCCAAGCGACGACCCAGCCAGCCAGATCGGCCCGCTGATTGACAGGGCAAGCGCTGAGCGGGTCAACCGACTGGTGGAAGCCGCGCTCGCACATGCCGTGCCACTGGTCCGGGGCGGGCTCATCGCCGAGGGCCCGTTGGCCGGCGGCGCGTTCTACCGACCCACCCTGCTCGAGGTCGAGCGGCTCGATATCCCGGTGGTCCAAGAGGAGATTTTTGGTCCGGTGCAGACATTTGAGGTCTTCGATTCTGACGCTGAAGCCATTCACCGGGCTAATGCGACCGAGTATGGTTTGGGCGCAGCAGTGTTCACGCGGAGCCCGGATCGTGCGCGCGCGATGGGTCGCGAATTGCAGGCCGCCGGGGTGTGGATCAATACCTGGGGATTGCTGAACGAGAAGTTCGAGCAGGGCGGATACAAGGCGAGCAGCAATGGAGGCTTCCTCTGTGGCCCGCGCGCGCTCGAGCAGTTCCAACAGATCAAGGTGTATGGGGAACTGGCGACTCTCGGGTCCGCCCATGGTTCGTTAGATACCTGATGTGCGATGCTTCGGCCTCGCGCAGAAGATGTCGTCGTGCCAGACCTGGGCGGCTTTCTCCGACATCAGCAGCCCTTGGCCGTGCAGGTTCCGTTGCTGGCCCCGTCCCGCCCGCTTGACATGACAGAGCGCGGGTTTTGAGATCGCGCCCGTCCACCTATCACGCGGCCCGTGCCAGGCAACCGTCGAAGCGGGTCCGTGCGCGACGCCGAGATAGTCGCGCTGACCGGAAGCCGAGTGGCAACGGCAAGGTTCGTCCGCCGCTTCGGGACCCGTCAGATGTGGCTGCACCTGCGCGGCCTGGGCCACGACATCGCACGGTGCACGGTCGAGCGGATCTACCGCGTGCAGGGCTGGCCCGGCGCTGCGGCAGCCGCCGGGTGCGGCCGGTCGTTGACATCGACGTCGGACCGCGGCCAGTCGACCTGGTCAACCGACAGTCCTGGACCGGGCTGATCCACCGTGCCGATGTAGGCAGTCCGTCTCGTTAGTCTTCACCGGCCGCCTCGTCGAAGCCGGCGTCGACCCGCTCTTCCGGTCGGTCGGCGACGCCTACGGCTACGCCCTGGCCGAGTCCCGGTGCGGGCTCTGCAAGACCGGACCCCGCCAAAGAACCTTACGACGCTCCAAGAACGAGCTCATGCCGACCGGCAGAGCCGGCAAACCCAGACCTCCAGACACTCCGGGGCGGGTTCATGCCGACAGCTACCCTATTGTTTGGCCGATCGTTCCCACTGGGCCATCAGCGTCTGTAGCTCGGCTTCGTATCGTGTTGCGTTTGCGGCCTTGACTCCTTCGTAGCCGCGGATCTGGTCGGGCAGGCAGGCGATCTGATGCGCGAGGTCGTAGTTCGCGGTCGACAGTCCCGCGATCAGCGACTTCAGGTGTCGCGAATAGTCCCGCGCGAGGCGGCGTTCCAGGCGGCGAGCGACGGTATATCCGAAAGGGTCGAGCCAGGTGCCGCGGACGAACTTGAACTTGGCGAGCAGGCGCATCGCCGGGCGGAACCACGGGCCCAGCTGGATTTTGCTCCCCATACCCATCGCGCGGAGGATGGGCGGATGGAGGTTGTAGTACACCCGGCCCGGGCCGGCCTCGGCCTGCACTGACTCGAGGAACTCCGGTGCGGTGAGGAGCCGCGCCACTTCGTACTCGTCCTTGTAGGCGAGGAGCTTGTACAGATTGCGCGCGACTGCCTCGCTGAAGTCACGGCGGTGCCCTAATGCCTGTTCTGCGTGCCAGGCATTGGCCACTGCGTCGATGTAGCCGAGCGCCAGCTTGGAGTTCTGGAAAGCCTCGAGCTGGGGCGCGCGCACGGCGACCAAGCGTTTGACCTCGTCCTGGATCCCAGCCGTCTCGATCCGTCGTTCGATGGTGGCCGACCCGGCAGAGCGTGGCGCCGATGGCGTGGTCGGAACGAGCTCTGGATCGGCCGCGATAGCGCGGCCCCAGCGGAAGGCCGCGATGTTGGCCTCGACCGCCACCCCGTTGAGCGTGATCGCCCCCTCTATCGCAGCCGCCGGCACGGGAAGCTGACCGAGCTGGTAGGCAGCGCCGACCAGCAGGAGGTTGGCCGACTCGATAGAGCCGAACAGCTGTCGCGCGACGGCGAGAACGTCCAGGCCGAGCACGCTCTTCGCGTTGCCACGAAGGCGTTGGAGAAGAAAGTCGGCCTCGGGGTAGGCCACTTGGGGGTCGGCGACCATGTCCCCGGTGGGCGTCTTGCTGGTCGACGCCACGACAGCCGTGACGCCGGTGTCTGCGTGCAGCGCGTTCTTCGCGTCGGCGGCGACCAGAAGGTCGAAGGCCAGGATGAGGTCAGCCTTTCCTGGACTTACGCGATTGGTCGGAGCGTCTTCGCCGGTGGACAGGCGCAAGTGGGAGACGACCGGTCCGGCCTTCTGGCTGAGGCCGGTCTGGTCGAGCCCGACGACTTGATAGCCGGATTTCAGCGCCGCGGTGGCAAGGATCTGGTTGACCGTCACGATCCCGGTCCCGCCGACGCCAGCCAGAAAGATGTTCGTGTCCCTGTGCACGTTCTCGGGGTCGAGCACCTCCGGTGCTTCGGGTGCCGTCGAAGGCTTGCGCGCCTTTGCCGTGGCCGCGCGGTCGGCGCGTTTGACGGTGACGAAGCTGGGGCAGTCGCCTTGGAGGCAACTGTAGTCGGTGTTGCAGGTTGTCTGGTCGATGGTCGTCTTGCGGCCGAACTCGGTCTCCACGGGCTGGACCGAGAGGCAGTTGCTCTTGACGCCACAGTCGCCACAGCCTTCGCAGACATCGGAGTTGATGACGACCTTCGTCCGCCGCGGAGTCAGCTTGCCTCGCTTGCGGAGGCGGCGCGCGTTCGCCGCGCATTGCTGGTCGTAGATCAGTGCGGTCACGCCCTCTACCTCCCGCAGCGTGCGCTGAGCTTCGTCGAGTCGCTCGCGCGGCCACACGACGCAGCCGCGCGGCATTCGCACACGTCGGTAACGCTCGGGCTCGTCTGCGCAGACGATGATCTTCCTGACCCCTTCGGCCAGTAGCTTGTCGGCCAAGGCAGGCACCGGCAGTCCGGCCTGCGGGTCCTGCGCCCCTGTCATCGCGACCGCCGAGTTGTAGAGCACCTTGTAGGTGATGTTCACGCCGGCGGCGACGGCCGCCTGCACAGCCAGCTGCCCCGAGTGGAAGAACGTCCCGTCGCCCACGTTCTGGAAGATGTGGCGGTGCGAGCTCCATCTGGCTTGGCCGATCCATTGGGCGCCTTCGCCGCCCATCTGGGTCCAGCCGGTGATAGCAGAGTCCTCACGGGCTGAGATCGAGGCGAGCGTGTGACAGCCGATTCCACCGGCGGCGATCGAGCCATCTGGCACAACAGTCGAGGTGTTGTGCGGGCAGCCCGAGCAGAAGTAGGGTACTCGTTGGACTGGCAGCAGCGGCAGGGGCCGTCGTGCGGTTGATCGTTGCAGCTGAACATCGTTGCCGAGGAATCGCGCTACCGGGCCGTAGAGGCGGTCGGCGACCAGTTCCCCGTGGGCGGGCACGAGCACTGCTCCTCGCACGTCCTTCTTGCCCACGACGATCGGGCGTTCGGCGCGGGCGTAGAGGATGTCCTTGACTTGGTGTTCGATGAGTGGCCCTTTTTCCTCGACCACCAGAATCCTCTCCAGGCCGGTCGAGAACTCCTCGATACGTGCGCGGTTGAGGGGATGCGGCGCCGCCACGCGCAGAACTCGGATACCCTGCGCGGCGGCCGCCCGCGCGTCGAGCCCGAGATCCTGCAGTGCCTGCATCGCCGCATCGATCGCGACGCCACTGCCGACGATCCCGAACCTCGCAGCCGCCGACGCCGGCTGGAGCCCGTCGAAGTCGTTGGCCGCGAGGAAGGACTCGACCGCCGACCAGCGGGGCCCATGCAGGTCCGCCTCGACTAGAAGACTCTGCGCAGGAGTGGTTACAGGCCGCTGGGCATATGTCCACGACCGGCCTTCCCAGGTGACCGAAGGGGGCTGGAACCGCAGGGCCTGGAAGTCCCGAGCGACAGTCCATACTCCGTCGGCCACATCGGTGAGGATCTTCACGCCGACCCAGCAGCCGGTCTGGCGTGACAGCTCCACCGCGGCGAGCGTGTGCAGGACGACCTCCTCTCCGTTCCTGGGGCTGAAGAACGGCATGTTCAGGGCGGCCAGGGTGGCGTCGCTGGCGAAGGGAAGCGTCGAGGACTTCGACGAAGGGTCGTCGCCGACGAACGCGACGAGGCCTCCGTGTGGGTCGCTGCCATACATGTTGGCGTGGCGGATCGCATCCGACGCGCGATCCAGTCCGGGGCCCTTGCCGTACCAGATACCCACGACTCCGTCGACCGACCTGGTCTCCCCGGGCAAGGAGAGCTGAGTACCCCAGACCGCAGTAGCCGCTAGTTCCTCGTTCACTGCCGGCGTCAGGTGAATCTCGTGGTCCTGCGCCAGGTTCGGGATCGACGCCAGTAGGCTGTCGAGTCCACCAAGCGGCGAACCCTGATATCCGGAGACGAACATGGCGGCGTTGTGTCCCCGAGCGACGTCACGGGCGCGCTGCTCGACCAGGGCGCGGGCGATCGCCTGGACACCGGTGAGGAGCACCGGCGTGTCTCCCACCGTGTAGCGGTCTTCGAGGCGATACCACTGGCCATCGGATCTCCGCTCTGGGGTCGCCGCCACACTCATCACTTCGCTCCTCAGCAGTGCTTGCCCCTGCGCCGCAGGGTGTTCTCTGGATCTCAGGCGAGAATCTCGACTCGTGCGTCCACCGCTACCATCGCCCCGTCCAATCCCACCAGGATCGGATTGACGTCGAAGCTGTGGACGGTGGGGTTCTCCGCGAACCACCGCGACGCCGTGGCGACGGTGTCCACCAATGTGCAGTAGGCCCGCGAGCCGCGGCCCAGCGCGCGTCCGAACCTCGTCCGAGCGAGGGCGGCTTCGATTTGTTCGGTACTGGCGGGGCATTGCAGGTGACTGACGTCGCGGTAGGCCTCGGCGTACCCGCCGCCAAGGCCGAACACGATGACGGGGCCGAACTCCGGATCGGATTGGCCTCCGACGAGCGCCATGGACACTCCGGGCGTGAACCGCTCGACGATCAGCCGTCCCGCCGGGAACGCCTCGAGCATTCCGGTCGCTTCGTGCCGGAGGGAATCCACGTCGGGCACGTACAGCCGTACCCCACCGGCGGAGACCTTGTGGACCGCAGCGTCCGCGGACACCTTGAGTGTCACCGGGAAACCGATCTGCTCGGCGGCCTTGACTGTGGTTTCTAGGTCGTCGGCAGCGCAGGCAGGGTTGAAGGCGATGCCGGACTGCGCCAGGAACTCCCGCGATTCCCAGTAGGTCAGCACGCGGAGCTCTCCCGCGCGCCGCGGGTTCGGCGCAGGCAGCTGTGCTTGCTTGGCGAGGAGTCGGCGCCGCGTACGGAGAAAGTCGACGTACCTCCCGATCGCGGCGACGGCGCGGTGCGATCCGTCGAACAGGGGCAGCCCGCTCTCCCTCACCACCTCCTGTGCCTGCGTGGTGAGCTCGCCGGCGGACCAGAGGGAGATCGCCGTTGGGCGCCGGCTGGCCGTTGCCGCATCGACCGCGGGACCGAGGATCCACTTAGCGAAATGGCCCGACCAGACCGGCGCGGCGATCAGCGCGACGTCGAAGGCCTCGTCGTTCAGGAAGGCCTCCGTCGCTGGTGCGATCAACTCGGGCTTGGCAACCACCTCACCGGTGTAGTCGAACGGATTGCCGGGCGTCGCCAGGTGGAAGAGGCCATCGAGGGCTTTGACCGTTGCTGGACCCGGCTCTGGACAGGACAATCCGGCGCCCTCGGCGGCGTCCACCGCCAGGGCGCCGTCGCCACCCGAGTAGGTCAGGACACCGAGCCGGCCGTCGGCGTCGGCAGGCATGGAGTCGACAGGCCAGCTGCCGAACAGCTGCCCCGTCTCCCAGAGCTCGTCGAGGTCGTCGACGACGATCACGCCATGGTCGCGCAGGATCGAGATCTGCACGTCTGCCGCACCGGCCAGGGCACCGGAGTGGGTCTGAACCGCCTTCGACCCGACCTCGGATCGTCCCGGTTTCAGCAGGATGACCGGTTTTCCTGCCTCGACCGCGCGGCGCGCAGCAGCGGCGAACTTGGCAGGGTCGTGAATGCCCTCGGGGATCGTCAGGATCGCCTTCGTCCGGTCGTCGCCGACGAAGTAGTCGACGAAGTCCCAAATGTCGAGATTCCACTGGCTGCCGGTCGCGACGGCCATTGAGATGCCTTGCCCGTAGGCGACGACGCGGTTGAGTAGCGTGTTGCACAGGGCACCGCTCTGCGTGGCGATCGCCACCGTCCCGGACGCCAGCTGTTCGGGATGGTTGAGGCCGGCCCGTGGCACATAGCCGTCCGCCACGTTCATCAGACCCGCCGTGTTCGGACCGACCAGATGCAGACCGGCTTCAGCGCAGATCGTGCGGATCTCCTCCTCCAGGGCAAGCCCGCGGGAACCCAGCTCAGCGAAGCCTCCCGCGATGACCGTGGCGCTCTTGACACCACTGCGGGCGCAGTCCGCTAGTGCGGCTGGGACGCGTTCCGCGCCCACCACGATGACAGCCGTGTCCGGTGCGGTGGGAATCTCGGCCACCGACCCGAAGCACGGGACGCCGTCGATCTCGCTGTACTTCGGGTTCACGGCATAGACGTCGCCGGCGAACCCGTGCCGGGCCAGGTTCTTGAGCGGTGCCGAGGTGAAGCCACGGCCATGCGGTGACGCTCCTATCACGACGACGGAGCGGGGCCGGAGCACGGAATCGACAGCGGCCAAACGCGTGGCGAGCGAGCTGGTGTTGATCACAGCAACTGCTCCTTCAGTCGAGGCGGGGAAGCTCGACCAGGACGACCTCCACGCCGTCCTGTGTGGCGCCGATGGCGCCGTCCTCGCCGCGGGGGCAGTAGCCGAAGGTCAGCTCGGGATAGTCGGTGGTGTCGATGCGCAGTCCGACGCGGGTGGACCAGAAGAGCTGGGCGCGCTCGACCGGCAGGGTGTACGACGCCCCGGAGGAAAGTCGCAGCATCGACAGGCGCACGTCGGCGTTCGGACCTGGATGGTCGAAGAAGTTGCCGAGACGCTTGCACTCGACACCCTCGGCAATCTGAAAGTACGCGAAGGCGTCGGGATGCATCAGGATCGGCGCTTCGTATCCCTCGTCCGGCGTCTTCCACGGAGTACCGAAGCGAAGCTCGTACTGCTTCTCGAAGAGGGCCTGCACAGAGTCGGTCCTGGTTTCCTCGCCGGTCTCGGGGTCGACCTGGACGTAGACGCCGTCCTTGATCGTGCCGCTCCGCTTGAGTGCCTCGAGTGCTCGGGGACGCACCTCGTCCCACGCGGGCCCTGACTGCTGCTCTCCGTGGAAACCCAGCTGTATCGCAACACTGATGCCCGCGGCCTTGTGCTGGGGCCCATACCACGTCGCTTTGGGGAAGTAGGCGATGCCGCCCTCCGGGATGTCCTGCCCCGGCGCATAATTCAGGTTGCCGGACTGGGCCCACCGAATCTGCTGAAAGGCGTGGCGGTGGCGTGGCGTATCGTAAGCTCCCTCTTCACCGTTGAAGTGACTGCGCAGCATGCGGAAGTTGAGGCCGTCCGGGGTGTCGTCGCTGAACAGTCGCTGGACGACGGTCCCTCCGAGCGGGCGGACCGAACCGATCTCGTTCTTGCCGGCAGTCGGGTTGTAGGCGGGCACGTCGGCGCCCACGAGGATCTTCATGTGCCGCACTCCTAGTCTGGTTCGCGGATGATGCAGGCGAGTAGCGTCGCCGTGCTGGTCGGATCAGGTGATCTGGGAGGCGTCGAGTACCACTTCGATGACGACGGGCGTCTTCCGCGCCTCGAGAAAGGTCGTCAGGGCACCGAGGTCGGCGCGCGAAGTGACACGGATCCCGGCGCCTCCGAGCGAAGCGGCGACATCGGCGAACGACGGCCACACGAATGTGCTGAGCGCCGTGTCGAAGCCTTCCGCCTGGAGCTTGCGGTACTCGGCGCCATACGAGCTGTCGTTCACGATCACCACGACGAGATCGAGGCCGCACCGCACCGCCGTGTTGAACTCGGAAAGCCCACCGAGCATGAAACCGCCGTCGCCGACGACCGCCACGCTGGGCAGCTCGGGTGCCGCACAACCCATCCCGATGGCCGTGGAGACCGCGTTGCCGACGGCTCCGAACCCTGCGAACGAGCAGGCCCACGAACGTGCGTCCGGGACCCGCATCCGGGTGATCGCCTCCGCGGAGAAACGTCCCCCGTCGACGGTCACCATCCGCGCAGAAGGCAATGCCTCGTCGATCGCAGCAAGGACGGTCGCCAGTTCGAGGTTTGTGGATCCACGGCCGGGTCGATCGTTCACGGGCCCAGTGCGGCACTGCTCGCGGAAAGCCGAGGGACGGTGCCCGATTTCCTCGAGCATCGCGAGGATGGCGCTGGCGAAGTCCGCGGCATCGGCAACCACACCGATGTCGCCCGCGTGTCGGCTGAGGATGGCTGCCGGATCAGTGTCGCAGTGAACGAGCACCTTGCCCTCGAAGTAGGGCCACCCTTCGCCGCCTCCGGTCAGCCGGTTCAGACTCGTGCCGACCGCGACGATGCAATCGGCCCGCTGGAGCGCCTCGACGGCCGGAGGTGCGGAGAACGTACCGCACACACCGAGGTCGTACTCGTTCGCAGCGAACAGGCCTTTGGCCGGCAGGGTCGTCATCAGCGGCGCACCGAGCGCCTCGGCGAGGCGTGCTGTGGGGCCCGCCGCGTCGGAGCTCACACAGCCGTGTCCGGCCAGAACGAGCGGTCGACTCGCCGTGGCCAGCACGCCGGCGGCTCGGTCCAGCGCATCGAGATCAGCCACCGGCCGGGTAGCCGTCGGTGTCCTGACGGCCACACCGGGCCCGCACTCGCGGAAAGTGAAGTCACTCGGACACGCGAAGACGTAAGGTCGGCGTTCGCTGGCGGCTCGTTCGAGGGTGCGCCCGAGGTCCCTCGCGGCGACGTTCGCCTCGTCGACGCGAACATAGCCGGCCCCGGCAGCTACCGCGAAGGCGCTCTGGTCGATGCGCTGGCTGTGGCGCGGCCGTGCGCTCGGCGTCTCGCCCGTGATGAGGACGAGTGGTGTGCGTTGACGGACGACCGAGACGAGCGTACCGACGGCATTGAGCAGCCCGGGTCCATAGGTGACAGTGGCGAAGCCGACGGCGCCCGAGCGAGCCGCATAGCCGGCT
Source organism: Prauserella sp. PE36 (assembly GCF_003311655.1). Classification (NCBI taxonomy): domain Bacteria; kingdom Bacillati; phylum Actinomycetota; class Actinomycetes; order Pseudonocardiales; family Pseudonocardiaceae; genus Prauserella; species Prauserella sp. PE36. The sequence goes on from NZ_QEQT01000105.1 coordinate 114,986, forward strand.
CCCATCAGAACGGCTCCTGCCTCGTTAGCGGCAGGAACGTAGCGCACCTGTCGTTCGTGGACCAGCGAATCGATGAGGAACATGTTGGCATCGCCCATCACCCCGAAGACGGCGTGGCCTCCGTGGTCGGCAATGGTGGCAGCAAGGGCTGAGTGGACCTTCATCCTCAGTCCAGGCGGGGGAACGTGATCAAATGCGCTTCGACCGGAGAGGTACTCGTGAGATCCACCGACTCGCCTCGTGGGCTGTAGACGTAGGTGTGCTCGCGGTACTCCGTGCCGTCGATGACGAGGCCCGGCTCCAACGACCATAGGACGTGGGCCCGGTCCTCGGGACAGGTGAACGTGCCGCCGCTCAACCGGACCATGCCGAGTCGGATGTCACCGTCCGGACCGGGGTGGTCGTAGAAGCAGCCGAAGTGCTTCATCTCCACCCCATCGCAGGTCTTGTAGTAGTCGAAGGCCGGAGGGTGGAGGGCGATGGGGGCGTCGTACCCGGCCGACGGGATGGCGAACTCCCGGCCGGTGTGCATCATGTACTGCTCCGCGTACAGGGCATCCACACTGTCTCGCTCACGGCGCTCCCCCGTGGCCGGATCAGTGTCGATGTAGAGCCCGCGTTCGAAGCTGCCCCGCGCCTTCAGGTTCGCTAGCGCAGCCTCCTGGTACTGGTCCCAGAACTTGCTGCCGTGCTGTTTCTCCCCATTGAAACCGAACTGGAAGGTGATGCTGATGCCCTCGTCCCGAACTTGGGGCCCGTACCAGGCTCCCTTGGGGAAGTAGGCGATGTCGCCGGCCTCGATGTACTTGTCCGGTTCGTAGTTGATCCGGCCGGTCTCCGCCCAGCGGATCTGCTGGAAGGCATGGCGATGCCGGGGCGTACTCGTCGCATCTTCGCCTGACTGCCACTGCGTGCGGTTGACCGTCAGAGTCAGGCCGTCAGCAGCGTCGTCCGCGAGCAGCGACTGCCTGATCGTCTTCGCTTGGCGGAGGTCACTGCCGGCCCGGTTCCGTACGTCCGGCGCAACCTCGGACACCGTTGCGATCTGCACTTCGCCTCCTTGGATACCATAGATAACTACGTCTAGATACTTATCTTTCATAGTTACCTGCGGCCTTGTCAAGGGAGACGCACGAGATCGGTACGACCGACGGCGCCTGCAGCCGTGCCGGCGGAGGCCGTCGGCGTCGCCCCGGCGAGGAACTGGTTATGATTAATAGGTGTCGGACGACGAGATCGATCTGTTTCGCAATCAGCTGCGAGCGCTGCACCGACGCATGCGTCGGGAGCAGCCGTCGATGGACGGGCTGTCCACGACCGCGTACGAGGTCCTCATCGCCATCGATGTCGCCGAGGAGCCGAGACAACCGAGCCAACTGGGCGAAGAGCTCCAGATGACCAGCCCGAACGTCGCAGCCGCCCTGCGCTCGCTCGAGGGTCTCGGCCTGATCATCCGTCGCAAAGACGCGCACGACCGCCGCAAGGCCTACATAGAGATCAGCGACAAGGGACGCGGCGTCATCGGCGACGCGCGCCAGGGCTGGCGCGCCTGGTTGCGCGATGCCATCGAGCATCACCTGACAGACGCGGAACGGGAGCTGCTCTTCAAGTCCGGGCATCTGATGCAGCGGTTGGCCGACGACCCCACCACCGCGCGGACGACGAACGACGCTTACGCCCGCAGCGCCTCGGGGAGCAACGTGTCCGGGAAGTCCTGATACACGATCGGGCGCATGAACCTCTTGATCGCATCGTCGCCCACCGACGTATACAGGCTCCAACTGCTCGCGGGATAGGGGCCGCCGTGGTGCATGGCGCGGTCGACGGCGACACCGGTCGGCACGCCTCCGTAGACGATGCGGCCCACCCGCCGCACCAGGCGTTCGATCGCCAGCGCAAGCCACCGGTCGCCAGCGTCGCCGTGCACGGTCGCCGTCAAGTTGCCTTCGACGGCATCCAGCGCACGCACGAGGTCTGCGCTGTCCCGAACCCGGATCACGACCGTCGCAGGCCCGAAGATCTCCGCGCGCAAGTCCGGAACCGCGAGGTAGGTGTCGACATCGGCGACGGCGACCACGCCCGGCGCCGACAGTCCGGCGCCTGATGTTTCGCCGGCCCACACCTCGACGTCCGGATGCCGACCGAGCGCGGCGACAGCCTTCCGGAACTGCTCGTGGATCTTCGTCGTGAGCAGGTGCATGTCGACGGCCTGCGCCATCTCGCCACGCAGCAAGGCCACGAACTCATCCGCCGCATCGTCGGGAACGAACACGACACCGGGCTTCGTACAGAACTGCCCGTGCCCGCTCAGCACGGACTCGGCGAGCTGTCGCGCCTCCCCAGGAGCGCACGCGGTGATCGCGCTCGGCGCGATCACCATCGGGTTGACGCTGCCCTGCTCGGCATAGACGGGGATCGGAATCTTTCGCGAGGCCGCGACATCGGTCAGAGCACGCCCACCAGCGGTCGACCCAGTAAAGCCGACAGCCGCGACGTCCGGATGGCGCACCAGCTCCAGGCCGACGCGCTCTCCCCCATGCACGACCTGCAGGGAGTCGGCAGGCAGGCCCGCTGCCACCAACGCCTCGGTGACGAGTTCGGCCACCCGCTGCGATGTCTGCGGGTGGCCGTAGTGGGCCTTGACGATCACCGGGTTGCCCGCCGCTAACGCGGAGGCCGTGTCGCCCCCGGCGACACTGAAGGCGAACGGGAAGTTGGAGGCGGCGAAGACGACCACGACCCCAAGCGGGATGTTCACTTTTCGCAAGCTGCCGCCCGGTGCACCGGCGGGCAGATCGCTGGTCGTGACGCCGAGGTGCTCACCGCGGGCGACCAGTCCCGCGAACAGACGCAACTGTCCCGTGGTCCTCGCGATCTCGCCGAGCAGCCTCGGCACGCCCAGCGCGACCTCGTCGTCGGCAAGCTCAGCCAGCGTCGCCGACTCGGCGTCCAAGGCGTCCGCCGCTCTCCGCAGGCCGTCGGCAACGACAACGGGACCCAGCCGGCCGATCAGGTCTCCGGCGACTCTCGACCTGGCAACGACATCGCCCACCTCCACGGTCGAGATCTCGGAAAGCTCTGGGCCGAACTCCTCTGCCCGCCTCGGGTCCACCGATCGCACCACTTCGAGCCTCTTCTCTCGGCGCCCGCTCACGCGAGGCGCGATATGCCTATGGTAGATAGCTATGTTATCAAGATATAATCGCTCTTGCACGACCTCCCGGAAGGGGAAGAATGAGCCAGCAAACCGGTCCGGCCCAAGAAGGGCCGACGCGCACGGGCGGCCGACTGCTAGTCGAGAGTCTCCTCGCGCACAATCCACCCCTTTGGACGTGCGTCCCTGGCGAGAGCTTCCTACCGATCCTGGATGCACTCATCGACCCCTCGAACGATGGCACAGCAAAGCTCGTCACCACTCGACACGAATCCGCCGCAGGAAACATGGCCGAGGCCGCGGGTAAGTTGACCGGCCGCCCCGCCGTCTGCCTGGTGACCCGTGGTCCCGGAGCCACCCACGCGAGCATCGCGGTCCACACGGCGCACCAGGACGGCACCCCACTGATCCTGATCGTCGGTCAGGTCCCGCGCGCGCACCTGCGCCGAGAGGCGTTCCAGGAGATGGACTACCGCGCGGTCTTCGGCAGCTTCGCCAAGGACGTCGTCGAGATCATGGAAGCCGACCGTATCCCGGAGCATGTCGCCCACGCAGTTCACACCTCAATGTCCGGACGTCCAGGGCCCGTAGTGCTCGTCGTGCCGGAGGACGTGCTGGACGCCCCCACACCGGCACGACCGACACGCGCTGCCGTGGCCACCTCGCCACCGATCTGTGCATCGGACTGGAACACGCTGCGGACCGAGCTCGCCGCCGCTCGGCGTCCGTGCCTCGTGGTCGGCGGGCCGGGATGGTCGACACCGGCCGCAGCGCAGGTCGCCGCCTTCGCCGAACGGAACCAGGTCCCGGTCGTGACGCCGTTTCGCTGGCAGGATGCCATCGACAACACGAGCCCCAGCTTCGCCGGCTACCTCGGCTTGGGCTGCAGCCCCCGGTTACGCCAACTGCTGACCTCGGCCGACCTCGTGGTCGCGCTCGGACCCCGGCTTGACGATCCGACCACGGGAGGCTATGCGTTTCCGTCTCCCGAGTCCCGACTCGTGACAGTGTCCCGGTCCAGGGACGAGCTGGGCCGCTTTCCGTTACCCGATGTCGCGATCCACGCCGACCCCGCGTCCGCCTGTGAGCGCCTCGAAGGCGCCGTGCTCGACGACCTACCTGAGCGGGTCGCGTGGTACAACGAACTCCGCGCCCAGCAGGTCGAGTTCTCAACGCCACCGCGTGGTGCGGAAACCTCACGCCAGGGCGTCGACCTCACGCTCGTCGTGCGGCATGTCCGGGATTCGGTTCCGGACGATTCGGTGATCACCAACGGCGCGGGCAACTATACGGTCTGGGTTCAGCGCTTCTTCGGCTACCGCGACTTCGGCACACAACTCGCACCGCGGAACGGTGCGATGGGCTATGCCTTGCCCGCTGGTCTGGCGGCCGCGCAGCTCCACCCCGAGCGTGTCGTCGTCACCTTCGCCGGCGACGGCTGCTTCCTGATGAGCGGCAGCGAGCTGGCCACCGCCGTTCGGCACGGCCTGCGGCTTATCGTCATCGTGGTCAACAACTCGATGTTCGGCACCATCCGCATGCACCAGGAACGGCGCTTCCCTGGTCGCGCGATCGCCACGGACCTCACCAACCCGGACTTCGTCGCCTACGCCGAGTCATTCGGCGCGCTGGGCGTCAGAGTGACCGACACCGTCGACTTCCCGGACGTATTCAAGCGCGCACTGGATTACAACGGCCCTGCGCTCATTGAAATCGTCACGGACCCCGAGCAGATCACTCCGGACCAAAGGATCACGACCGTCGGCTAGCCGCCCGTCGTGTCCCAGTTCCCGAGACCGAGCAACACCCCCTCAACGAACCCAACAGAAACGTAGGTTGCATCGTGTACCGTTCCCTGCTCGTCGTACCGCCGCTCGTCCCCGGGCTGCTCGAGAAGTCACTCACCACACCCGCGGACGCGATTCTCATCGAGCTCGAGGACGGCGTGCACAAGGAGCGCAAGGACGAAGCCCGCTCCGTGACCCGCGAATTCCTCACCCACCTGGACGCACAGTCGAAGACCGTCGTGATCCGGGTCAACGACGTACTCACCCCGGTCGGCCAGGAGGATCTGCGCGCGCTCAGCTCGGTCGGTGCCCCGGTGGCACTGCTCCTTCCGAAGGTACGAGCTCGCGACGAAGTGGAGGCCGCGGCCCGCCTCATGACCCGAGCGGAGACCGATGCATCGATCCCCGTGGGCACCACCCAGATCTGGGTAATGGTCGAGACCACCGACGGCGTCCTCGACCTCCCCGACATCAGCCAGGCACCTCGCGTCAGTGGACTGGTCATGGGCTCGGCCGACCTCTCGTCCGAGCTCAGGGTCCGCAAAGTCGGAGTCGGAGCCAACCGCCCGATCTGGGACTTCCCCCTCGAGCTGCTCTACGCGAAGCAGCGAGCCGTGCTCGTGGCCCGGAGCCGGGGCCTGACGATCATCGACACCGGTTACACCACGATCAACGATCTCGCCGGGATGCGGAACTCCGCGCTCGTCTCAGCCCAGCTGGGCTTCGACGGAACGGCAGCGTTCAGCCCGCGCCAACTGCCGATCATCCACGAAGAGTTCACCCCCAGCGACGAGGAGTACGACTGGGCCTGCCAGGCCGTCGCTGCGGTCGAGGCCGCGGAAAAGCGCGGCGAGACCGTCGTCGTCATGAACGGAGAGATGGTAGAAGGTCCCCTCATTCGCGGCGCGCACCTGACCGTCCGCCGCTACGAGGAGTACACCAAGCGGCACGCAGGCTAACTCGACGCGCAGCGCGCAACATCAACGAAGCCGGCGCCGAAGAATCCTTCGGCGCCGGCTTCGTTGACCGCTCGGCCTACCGGCGGACGACGACGCGGCCTACCGAGACTTCGTGAACCAGTGGAGGTACCGGGCCGAGAACGCACTGCCCATCATCGTCAGGGACACACCCAGGACCGCGATCACCGTCACGGTGGCGAAGACCAGATCCGAGTTGATCGACAGAATCGCCTGCATGACCAGGCGCCCCAGTCCGGGCGACCCGCTGAACAGTTCGGCCGCGAACGCCGAGGCGAGCGCATGACCGATTGCACCGGGCAGGATCTGGATCGTCCATGCCAGGACGTAACGAACCCGGAGCTTCCACATCAACTCGGCCCGCGAGGCGCCGAGCATAGCCGCGTTGTTCGCCAGGTCCTTCGGCATGCTGGCCCCGCCTGCGTACGCGTTGAAGACGGTGAAGAAGAACACCGACAGCGCCGCGATCACCACCGACGTTTCCAAGGTCGAGCCGAACATGAGCACGATGACCGGGATAAGCGCGACCGTCGGGATGGCGTTGACGAGGTCCATGATCGGTGTCAGCGCCGATCGGAGCAGTCGGCTGCTCGTCAGGATCAGCGCCATCGTCACCGAGCAGGCCAGCCCGACCACCAGCCCGAGGGATGCGCCTTTGACGGTGAACCAGAAGTTGACCCAGAAGTCCAACTCATTGCCGATGAGCAGTCTCTGGAACTCCTCTACGACCGCCCCCGGAGAGCTGAGGAAGAACTCGTCGAAGACGGGCCATCTCGCGCGCAGGGCCTCATTGACCGGCAAAAGGCTCCAGCCCACGAGAAACACGGCGAGGATTCCCACCCGACCGAGCCAGACGATCCATTGGTTCGAGCCCTTCGCCCGCCGGCTCGAAACCAGCGTCCGTCGCCCGCGGACGCCCGCGCTCGATCGCTGAGGGTTGGAGTCGAGCAAGTCGGTCATAGCAGCCCCTCACCACCGAACCAGTGCAGATACCGTCTGGCAACGACTCGGCCGGTCCGGACCAGGGCCAGACCGATGATGCTCAGCAGGACTACGAGCGCCATCGTGCCGGTCGCGTCCAACCGCTGGAGCGCCAATCGGATCAGGCGTCCGAGACCAGGACCGGTACTCAACACCTCGGAGAGCAGACCAGCGACAAAGGCGGTCGCCACGATGTTGGGCAGGTTCGCCAGCGTCCACACACTGACGTAGCGCATGCGGATCCTCATCAGTTCGATCCCGCGGCCGCCCAAAAGTTCCGCGTTGAGCAGTTGCTCAGCCGGCACGTTCCGCCCCCCGGCGACAGCGGCGAAGAGCGTCACCAGGAACACGACGAACGCAGTGACCGTGACCGCTGTCGTCACCGTGGGACCGAATACGACGACGAAAATCGGCACCAGGGCCAGCTTGGGAGTGGCGTTCAGTGCGACAAGGTACGGCAGTGCGATGGCATGGGCGGTAGGCCAGTGGCTGAGTACGAGTCCGCCGACCATGCCACATGCGATGCCGATAACACCTCCCAGGAGTATCCCCTGGGCACTGTTCAGTGCCAGCGGCCAGATGTTCGGCTCTCTCGCTCCGGTGACCATCTCGACCAGCCGGCCGGCCACCATCGTCGGACTGCTGATGAAGAACTCGTCCAGGAAGGGGAAGGTCTGCCGAAGTGCCTCCAACTTCGGCCCGAACTGCCAGAGTGTGAAGAACCCGCCGACGACGAGGCCCTGCAGAGCGATTACCCGCACACGGAACGATCCTCGCCACGGCGTGTCGCGGGTGTTCGCTGGCGCCGACACTGCGGCGGAACTAGAGCTGTTCACTGAGATCGCTCCAGACCGCGCCGTAGAGCTTCATGAACTCTGGCTGATCACGCAAGTGGACGAGCTGCCGGTCCGGCCCGAAATCGATGTGGTGCTCCGCCACGACGCTCGCGGGCCGATTCGACAGGATCAGGATCCGGTCGCAGAGGCTGAGTGCCTCGGCCAAGTCGTGAGTCACCAGGATCGTCGTCAGATTGAGCTCCTTGACGATGTTGTACACGTCCTGGTGGATCTTGATGCGCGTCGGCTCGTCCACCGACGAGAACGGCTCGTCCAGCAACAGCAACTGGGGCTGTGGCGCTACCGCGGTCGCGAACGCAAGCCGCCGTTTCATCCCGCCGGACAGCTGATACGGGTAGCGCTTGGCCGCGTCCTCGAGGTGCACCATCGCAAGCAGGTCGCGTGCGTGCTGCTTGAGGTCGAGGGTCCGGCGACTCCTGCGCCACTTGCGGAACCGCGAGAAGAGAAGCACGTTCTGCTCGGCACGCAGCCACGGTAACGTCGTGTCGGTCTGGAACATCATCGAGATAGGACAGTTCGCGGAGTCGTCCGTGTTGCACGTGACCCGTCCGGATCGCGGCTCGTCGAAGCCGGCAATGAGCCTCAGCAACGTGGACTTGCCGCTTCCGCTGGGACCGATGATCCCCACCGTCTCCCCCGGAGCGATGCCGAAGTCGACGCCCTCGAGCACGTTGGTCCGGTCGTAACCGAAACTGACGTCCTCGAACGTGATTACCTCCGTCGCACCGCCGGCGGCGGCGACACGGGTGGTGTCGCCTGCCGTCGAGCGTGCGCTTCGTTGCGCGTCAGGCATGGGTCGATTACTCCGCAGCGTTGTAGAACGACATGTCGACGATGTTCGCGTAGCTTCTCTTCGGGTCGGCGGCGTCGAAGCCGTCGATCTCCCAGTCTGCTGCAGCGCTCAGCAGGTTGTTCCAGTCCTTCTCAGCGATGTGGCCGTCAGTCCAGTTCACGAATGGCTTGCTTTCCTTGATACTCGCGATCAGACCGGTGCGGTCCTCATCCGTGGGAAACTCCGTAGCCAGCACCTCAATCGACAGAATCGCGTCCGCAATCTCCTCTGCATCCATCGAGGCGTAGAGGTTGGCGGCCTCCTTCATACCGGAAGCGAACGCCACCATGGCGTCACGCTTGCCGTCGAGATTGCGTTTCAGACCGAAGAAGATCCGATCGGGGAACTGCGGAATGCCGAGCTCGGTGATCCGCTCCCGCTTCGCCATGTCCAACACGATGTTCACCTCGCCTGCCTGGACGGCGGCCGCCAGAGCGGGATCGTCCGACGTCGAAAGCATGGTGTCCACGCGACCGGAGATCATCGCACCCAAGATCTGGGCAGTGTCGCCGAGTTCCACAAGCTCACAGTCGAGTCCGAGCTCCTCCTTCAACAACAACATGTAGCCGTACCCGGACGAGCCGGGCGCAGTCACTCCTGCCGAGCAACCGTCAGCCAGCTCCGTCTCGAACTCCTCCACCGTCTTCGGACCATCCGCGGCCGTGAACAGCTTCAGGCCGAGCCCTCCACCTGCGCTCGCCCACACCGCCGAGATGTCCTTGCCGCCGACTTCCAGCGAGCTAGCGCTCGTCGCACTCGACTCCGTCAGATCGGCACGGCCGGCCACCATTGTGTTGACCGCTTGGGAACCCTCGCCGAGCTCGAGGTTCACTTCGACCCCGGCCTCGTCAAAAGTGCCCTTGGCGATACCGAGCGCCACGGTTCCCGAGATCGTCGGATTCGAAGATGCCGTAACGACGGTGATCCCGTCACCCGGGCCTTGCCCACTGCTGGTCCCGCACCCAACGAGCGCAACAGCAGCCGAAGCGGCCACCAACCCTCGAGCGAACTGCTTCATCCGGCCACCCTCTCGACTCACTAACATAACTATGCCTCATAGCTATGGTCGGATGACATTAGGTTCACAACGGCTCATGCGTCAAGCGATCGCCCTCAACTGCAACCCAGCGGGACCGTCCAGCAGCGGCATGGCGAACCAGATCCGGTCGCCGGGCCGTACATGCATCCGCTCCCCCATGGCGCGGCCGTTGCGCAGCAGCTTCCCGTGCTCGAGCGGCTACCGCCGGTGTGGAGGATCACCGCGAGATCGTGTCGGCCCGGCATTCTCGAGGACGACGTTCGCCCGTCCGACTGGATTAGGCTCGTAGGCTGCGTGGGAGACGGTCTGCGTCATGCTCGGCGAGGCGGACTTGGTTCTTGTGTCCGGCGCGATGCGGAGTGACGGATGAGTGCCACAGTGACAGGGCAGGCGGAGCCGCTGGCCGCGGGGCGGGCGGCACTGGCACGCGCGGCCTGGTCCGAGGCGCGGGCACTGTTCGAAGAGGCGGCTGCCGCAGGAGGCGCGGCGGAAGCATGGGAGGGCTTCAGCCAGGCAGTCTGGTGGCTGGGCGACCAGGAAGCCACGTTGTCCGCGCGCGAACGCGCCTACCGCGCCTACCGGGCGGCAGGCGACGCGTGCGGGGCGGCGCGGATGGCGACGTGGCTGGCCTCGGATCACCTCGATTTCCGCGGCGACGACGCGGTCGCCTCCGCGTGGCTGCGGCGCGGCAGAGCGCTCCTGCGCGATCACGGACCGTGCGCCGAATGGGGCTTTCTCACCGTGCTCGAGGCGGACATCGCGTACCTTGCGCAGGGCGACCTGGCGACCGCCCAGCGGCTCGCGAGTGAGGCGCTCGATCTTGCACGGGGCATCGCGGATGCCGGTGTCGAGGTGGTCGCGCTCGCGGTCCTCGGCAGCGCTCTGATCGCTTCCGGGTCGGTCGAAGAGGGCTTGGGCCTGCTCGACGAGTCGGCGGCACTGGCCGTCGGCGAGGATTTCTCCGAGACCGCAGCCCCGGGCTGGGCGTTGTGCCACACGGTTTCCGCGTGCGCCGGGGTCGGCGATTTCAGGCGCGCCGCGCAGTGGTGCCGAGCCCTGCACACGTGGTCGGCGACCTGGCGGGCCCGGCACTTCTTCGGTGTCTGCCGCACCGCCTACGGCGAGGTGCTCGCGACCGGCGGCGATTGGCACTCGGCCGAGCAGGAGCTACTCGACGCGATGGAGGATCTGCGCACGACCCGGCCCGCGCTGGCGGCGCCGACCGCGGTCCGGCTCGGCAGGCTGCGTGTGCGGCAGGGCCATCTCACCGAGGCGCGGGCTTTGTTCGAAGCGGCGCTTCCGCTGCCGCAGGCCATCGTCGCGTTTGGTGAGCTGGAGCTGGCCGGTGGCGATGCGACGGCGGCCGCGGACGCGGCCGATCGCGTCCTGCGGCGGCTGGGCGATGCGAGCGTCCTCGACCGCCTGCCCGCGCTCGAACTCCTCGCGCGGGCGCGCGCCGCGGCGGGCGACGGTGACGGCGCGGCCGCCGCGGCCGACCAGGTGGAGCAAGAGGCCGCTCGGCTCGCGACGCCGTACATGCGTGGCCGCGGTCGGCTGGTCCGGGCGCACGTCCTGCTGTCGGCCGGCGACCACGACGGCGCTCGGCGGGCCGCCGAGGACGCCGCCGACCTGTTCACCGCCTGCTCGGCGCCCTACGAAGCGGCGCAGGCCCGAGTTGTCCTGGCGGAGGCGCTGGCTGCCCTCGGCCGTCCCGCGCGGGCCGAGGCGGAGGCCGCTGCCGCGCGCGAGACGTTCGCGCTGCTCGGGGCAACCGGGCTGCGGCGCTCGGCGAAGACCGGTGAGCTGAGCCCGCGTGAGGTCGACATCCTGCGGCTCGTGGCGAAGGGACACAACGATGCCCAGATCGCGCAGCGGCTGTTCCTTAGCACGCACACCGTGCACCGCCACATCGCGAACATCCGGACGAAGCTGGGGGTGCCCTCCCGGGCGGCGGCGGTGGCATCGGCCACGCGCGAGGGCTTGCTCTGATCCGCGGCTGGCCCTATCCGGCCATCTCGCGGGGTGGCCGGTTCGGGTGAAGTCGCGGGCCCGCATCCCCGGCGATGCTGGCCCCATGACGAAAACGACCAGCTTCACAGCCGACGTCGACGAACTCCGTTTCCGCCTCAATGGTGGCGTGCACGAGCCCGGCGACCCCTGCTACGAGGACACCTGCACTCTGTTCAACACCATGATCGAACGGCGGCCGCGACTCGTGGCGGAGTGCGTCGTCGTGGAGGACGTGGTGGCCGCGCTGGCCTTCGGTCGCCACCATGAGCTGCCGATCGCAGTGCGCGCGGGCGGGCACTCCGTCGCCGGCCTGTCGTTGTGCGACGACGGCCTGGTGCTCGATGTGCGCGGCATCGCCGACATCGAGGTCGACCCGGACCGGCGTCTCGCGCGAGTCGGCGGCGGCGCCATCTGGGCCGACGTGGACCGCGCCACGCAGACCCACGGTCTCGCGACAACCGGCGGGCGCGTGTCGACGACCGGGGTGGCCGGCCTGACGCTCGGCGGCGGCTCCGGCTGGCTCGAGCGCAAGCACGGCTTGGCGTGCGACAACCTGGTCGCCGCCGAGTTGGTCAGCACCGACGGCCGGATCGTCCGCGCGTCCACCGACGAGAACTCCGAGCTGCTGTGGGCGTTGCGCGGGGGAGGCGGGAGCTTCGGCGTCGTCACGGCATTGGAGTTCGCGCTGCATCCGGTCGGGCCCGAGGTCTGGGGTGGGGTGGCCCTGTTCGACGCGGCCCGGGGGCCCGAAGTGCTGCGCACCTTCCGGGACGTGATGAACGGCGCCCCCGACGAGCTTTCACTCGCGTGCGCCTTCATCACCGCACCCGAGGACGACGAGGTACCGGCACGGCTACGCGGTCGCCCGGCGGTCGCGATCCTCGGCATGTGGGCCGGTACCGTCGGCGCTGGCGCGCGTGCGCTGACTCCCATCCGGGCGCTCGGCCCCGACGCCGACTTCTTCGGCCCCACCGGTTACGCCGATCTCCAGTGCTCGGTCGACGACCCGCCGGGCTACCGCAACTACTGGACGGCCGAGAACGTGGTCGATCTGCCCGACGAGGCGATCGATACGCTCGTCCGGCGTGCGACGCAGCTGCCCGCCGGCCCGTCGCAACTCTTCATCGTGGCCTGGGGTGGCGCGGTCAGCCGCGTCGGCGCGGAACACTCGCCGCTCGTCGGCCGCGACGCGCGCTTCATCGTCCACCCGTTGCTGCTGTGGGAAAATCCCTCCGACGACGAGCGTTACCGCACGCTCGCCCGCGCGTGCCGCGCCGACATGCGGCCCTGGTCGACCGGCGCCGCCTACCCGAACTTCCTCGGCGATGAAGGACGTGACCGCATGCGCACGGCGTTCGGCACGTGCGCCGGCCGCCTGGCTGCCGTGAAAGCCCGGTGGGACCCGCACCACGTCTTCCGTACCCACCAGACCATCGACGCGAACGGGGCGCGCTGAGCCATTGCGGGTCCCGCTCAGCTCATGCGGCCGCCGACCGCGACCGGCAGGAGCGAAAGAAAGGATCGATTGATGAATGCAGATGACCACGCGGCTCTCGTTCTCGAGGTCGCAGGAAGAAAGGGAGTGTAGCCATGGGTAAGCATGTTCGCACCGGTGAACTCGAGATCTGGACCGAGGAGGTGGGCCGGGGACCTGACGTCCTCCTCATTGGCGGCCTGGGCGACACGGTCGAGTCGTGGCAGTTCCAGCTCGATGGGCTGGCGGACCGCTACCACCTGATCGCCTTCGACAACCGGGGAGCGGGCCGGACGGCCATGCCCGACGGACCTGTGTCGGTGGAGGTGATGGCGGATGACGCAGCCGATGTCCTGCGGGCCACCGGGGTCGCCTCCGCGCACGTAGCGGGTTTCTCGGGCGGCAGCATTATCGCCCAGGAGCTGGCGCTTCGCCACGGTGAGCTCGTTCGGAGCCTTGTCCTGCAGAGCACGTGGCCGGTGATGGACCCGTACCTGCGTTCGTGGGCACGGTTCGTGCGCTGGCTCGTGGAAGTCGCCCCGAGCGAGCGCGCGTTTCTCGAGGGCTTCTATCTCGACATCTACACAGCGCGCGCTCACAACAACGGAACCGTCGACAAGTTCATCGAGGAGGTACTCGCCTTTCCCCACAAGCAGTCGGCGGAGGACGTGCAGCTGTTCCTCGATGCCTTCATCGACCACGACACGACGGACCGCCTGCCGCAGATTGCCGCACCGACGCTCGTCCTGGCCGGTGGCCGCGACACGACCGCACGTCCGCAGCTCTGCCGGGCGGTGGCCGACTTGATTCCCGGCGCGGTGTTCGAGGTCATGGAGGAGGAGTCCCACCAGCCCTTCCAAGAAGTACCTGAGGAATGGAACTCCCGCGTCGACGCCTTCTGGCAGGACGTCGAATCAGGAAACTGAGCCGGGTGTGGCCGGGGTCGTGGTCGCCAGCGCGCAGGCATCCTTTGGGCGCCGGCGGATCGCAGCTGAGGTCGACCCCGGTCAAGGTCAGAGCCCCACTCGCAGCCACGGCGGAGAAGTGGCCGAGCACGGGGTGTTCGCGGGTGATCGTCATCGCTGGATCGCTCCTGCGCCAGGCCGGACAAGACGGCGACGGCGGCCGGTCCGCACGTTCAGGCCGATCTTGAACCGGGTGTCGGATGTCCTGATCGGGGGTTCGAGCTCAGCCGCGATGGCCTCCCGGAAAGTGTCCGATGTGGGTGGCGCGCCGGTCAGAATCCGTTCGGCGCGGGCACGCCACGGAATGGTGGCGATGCGGCCCGACGCGAGGCGCGCATCCCTGAGCCTGCCGTCCTCCACGATCAGCGCCGCGGCCACCGACACCAGCGCGAACGTGTACGACGCGCGGTCACGCACCTTCCGGTACGTCGACCGCGCGCCCTCCGGGAGCGCAGGCACCTCGACGGCGGTGATGACTTCCTTACCGCGAACGACATTCTCGACGTGCGGGGTGTCGCCGGGTTCCCGGTAGAACTCGGTGACCGAGACGACGCGACCGCGGTCAGGACCGGTGAGCTCCACCGACGCGCCGGTCGCGGCGAGCGCGACGCAGAGGTCGGAAGTGTGCACAGCGAGACAGTGCTCGCCGGCGCCGAGGACCGCCCCATCCGAGGGAATCCGGGTACGCGCGTCGCAGCCGGAGCCGGGATCTCTTCTGTTGCAGGCGTTTCGAAGTCGTAGAAGTACGAACACCGGGTGCGTTGCATGAGGTTGGCACCGACGGTGGCCATGTTGCGAAGCTGCCCCGAGGCTCCGACCGCGGCCTTGCTGATCAGCGGGAACCCGCGGCGCACCAGGTCATCGGACGCGAGGTCGGTGTTGCAGACGGCTCCGCCGACCGGAGCAAGGCCGTCCCGGAGCTCGATCTCGGTCAAGCCCGCACGAGTGAGATCGACTAGCATCGGCGGATTCCCGATGCCCACCCGCGGCAGGTCGACGAGATTGGTTCCGCCGCCGAGCAGTCTCGCGCCCCCGCTGCGGCGTCGAGCCCGTCCGCGCGACGACCCGCGCTCGCGCGTACAACACGGACCTGCCGACTGAGCCGATCTCCCGTGCGGCGTCACCTGGATCGAGCGTCAGCACGGGCCCCGGTCTCAGTCATGCCGAATCTTTGCCCGAGCAGGCGCCGCCGTCTGGGTTCATGCCGCCTTCCGCTACGAGCCGTCGTCCGGCGCGTCGCCCGTGGCTTCCCGCGGGGGTGTCGGCGGGAATGCGACACTGCACGGCGGGAGGATGCCGTGAGTGCCACAGAACCGACCGTGCGGTGGCTGGAGAATGCGCTGTCCGGCGCGCTCGAGGCACAGCGCTCGCTGATCGGCGCCGCGCTCTCCTCGGGCGGGCCCCGCGCCGTGGTCACGGAGCTCGCGTCCGCGCTCGAGTGCTGGGTGCTGCTTCTCGACGAGACCGGCACCGCCCTGCACAGCGCACCGTCGCAGGCCCGCAGACACGCCGCGAGCCTGCGACTCGACATCGACCGGCTCGCCGGTGGCTCCCCGCTGCACGCCGCGTCCCTCGCTTTCGGCACCGACCAGGTGGCGGTGCTGCCCATCGGCACTGACGGCGACGTCGCCGGGTATCTCGCCGCGGGCAGACGAGCGCCACTGAGCCCCGCCGACCACTCGGTGCTCGCCAGCGCCGTCGGCCTGCTCGCACTGGACATGGCCCGTCAGCTCCAGGCCGTCGAACGGCAACGCGCTGCGAACCTCGCGGTGCTGAGGCTGGCCACCGCGGGATACCCTGAGCTCACGGAGTCCGCCGCCGACATCCTCGGCGTGCCCCTGCCCGGCGCGCCACTGCGCGTGGCCTGGCTCAGCTGTGCCGCGGGCGAGCTGCCCGGCCTGCTCCGCGCCGCCGAACGGCACCAGGGGCTCGGCCAGACCGGCGCGCTCGTCGCCCGCTATGATCGGCACAGCGTCGTCGTGCTCCTGCCAGTGGCCGAGGGCGACCTGCAGGCCCTGGAGGAGGTGCTGCACCGCGTGCCGCACTCGCGTGGCGTGGTCAGCGAGGGTGGCACACTCGCCGAGGTGCCCGACGCGTTCCGGCGCACCCGCTCGGTCTTCTTCGGCACTACGCGCGGCACCGACCGGCTCGTGCTCGCCAAGGACGTCGCCACCGCGGGCCTGCTGGCGCAGCTCGACCACCCCGGTGCGCAGGGGTGGGCCGCGGCGCTGCTCGACCCGCTCGACCAGCACGCCAACCGGTCCAAACTGGACCTCATCTCGACGCTACGGGTGTTTCTCGGCAACAACGGCCTTGTCGACGCGTCCGCCACCGCGCTCGGGATCCACCGGCACACCCTGCGCTACCGGCTGCGGCGCATCACCGAGCTGCTCGATGCCGACCTCGACGACCCGACCGTGCGCGCCGAGCTGTGGCTGGCGCTGCGCCTACGAGAGGCGACCTGATCATGAGCGCCGTCATCGCCGCCGTGCGCCAGCAGAGCGGACGGCCCGCCGTCACCTACCGGCAAGCTGGTGACCGCTATGTGCTGGCCGAGTACGGCGACGCCGAGCTCGATCTGCGGCTCAACTTCTTCGCCGTCGGCGTGCTGACCGGGCTGGCCGACGATCCTCCGCCCGGGTTCGTCGAGGCGGCGCCAGGGTTGCGATCCATTCTGATCCGGTTCGATCCCGCCGTAGCGGACCGGGACGCGGTGGTCGAGCACCTGCAGGTCGTGCACGACCGCCAGCCCGAGGTCTCCGCGCTCACCCTGCCCGGCAGGCGCGTCGAGCTGCCGATCGCGTTCGACGACTCGGCGACCAGGCAAGCCGTGCACCGCTACGCCACGACGATTCGCGCCGACGCTCCGTACACCGAGGGCGGCAGCAACATCGCCTACGTGGTGGAGCAGAACGGCCTCGGCGGACCCGGGGAGCTGTACGAGGCGATCCTCGGCACCGAATGGTGGGCCGCGTTCACCGGCTTCGCGCCCGGCCTGCCGTTCCTGTTCCCGCTCAGCGGATCAACCCTGAGCGTGCCGAAGTACAACCCGACCAGGGCCTGGACACCGGAGGGCGCCGTCGGCATCGGCGGCCCGTGCGTGGCCGTCTACCCCGTCGACTCGCCGGGCAGCTACCAGCTGTTCGGCCGCACGCTGCCCATCTACGACCTGCTCGGCCGAAACCGGGCCTTCCGCGACGACCCGTTCCTGATTCGCGCCGGCGACCGCGTGCGGTTCACCCGCGTCGACGAGGACGACCTGCTCCGGGCCCGCAGGCAGGTGCTCGACGACTCCTACAGCTACCGCGTGGAGGACGCCCCGTTCTCCGTCGCCGACTACGTGGCGTGGCGGGGAAACCGATGACGCTGGAGATACTCGACCCCGGCGTGTGCACGACGGTGCAGGACTACCCCGGTCGCGTGGGCCTGCAGGCGAAGGGCATTTTTCCCTCAGGGCCCGCCGACGACCTCGCGTTCCGCCTCGCCAACGTGCTCGTGGGCAACGACCCCGGCCACGCCGCGCTGGAGATCCCGGCCGGGCGGTTCTCCGCGCGCGCCCACTTCCACGGCCTCGTCGCGCTGTGCGGGGCGGATGGCTGCGGCCCCACGGTCAACAACGTGCCCGTGCCCCGGTGGGAGACCGTCGAGGTGCGGCCGGGCGACGTGCTCACCTGCACCGCCGCGAAGGGTCCCGGCTTCCGGCTCTACCTCGCCGTGTCCGGCGGTATCGGCGTGCCCGACGTGCTCGGGTCGCGGGCGCTGCACACGGCCGGCGCACTCGGCGGTCTCGACGGGCGCGCCCTGATCCGCGGCGACCTGCTGCCCACCGGCGACGCCACACCCGGCAAGCGGCTGCGCGTGCCGCAGGCGCTGCGCCCGGCCTACCACCGGCACTGGGAGCTGGAGGTGCTGCGCGGCCCGCACGCCGACCCGGACTTCCTCACGGCCGAGGACTGGCGGGACCTGGTGACGCGGACGTGGCGGGTGAACCTCAACTCCGACCGGCTCGCCGTGCTGCTGAACTCCCACCGTTTCCGCTGGGCCAGGCCGGACGGCGGGGTCGCGGGCGATCATCCGTCCAACGTGCTCGACGGCAGCTACCCGGTGGGCGGCGTGATCGTCAACGGCGACGTGCCGACGATCCTCGGCCCGGACGGCGCGACATCCGGCGGCTTCACCGTGGTCGCCACGATCGTACAGGCCGCGCTGTGGAAGGTCGGGCAGCTGCGGCCGGGGCAGGACACCGTGCGCTTCCGCGAAGTCGGTCCGGACGAGGCGCGGTCGCTCGCCGCGCACGTGGAGTACCCGCTGGACCCCCGGCACCTGGAAACACTGTGACGGGGTCAGACTGTCGAGCGGACCGGACCCGGTTCTTCACTCAGGACTGGTGAGCTGACAGAACGTCGTGCATCGGGGCGATGGTGACGCCCTCGTCCGCGAAGCGCTCCCTGATGGCGGTAGCGATCTCGACCGCGTTCGGCCGGTCGCCGTGCACGCAGATGGTGTCGGCATCCACGCCGATCCGGGTGCCCGCGGTCGTGCGCACCATCCCACCGAGGATCGCCACCGCTTGCTCCGCACACGCCCTCGGGTCCTTCGGCCGCGGGTCCGGTTCGATGATGATGTCGCCGTTCTCGTCGTACTCGAGGTCGGCGAACGCCTCCCTGGCCACCCGCAGGCCGCGCGCGGCGATCCGGTCGGCGGTCGGCCCAGCCAGCAGCACTACGACGAGATCCTTCGACACGGAGGCGACCGCGTCGGCGACGGCGTCGGCGACGGCCGGGTCGCGCATGGTGAGCCCGTAGAACGCGCCATGCGGCTTGACGTGCGTGATGCCGACGCCGAGCGCGTCCGCGAAGCCGCGCAGCGCGCCGTACTGGTAAAGGCACGCGTCGGCGGCCTCACGCGGCGACAGCGCGAGCGCCCTGCGCCCGAACCCCGCGAGATCAGGCAAGCCGGGGTGCGCGCCGAGCGCCGTGCCGCTCGTCTTCGCCAGCTCGACCGAACGGCGCATCGTCGCCGGGTCGCCCGCGTGCCAGCCGCACGCGACGTTCACGGAGCTGACCAGCGGCAGAAGTGCCTCGTCGTGGCCCAGCCGCCAGCGTCCGAAACTCTCGCCGGCGTCGGCGTTCAGGTCGATCAGGGTCTTCATGCCTCCACACTGCTGGGCGGGCCGCCGCGGCGGCAATTCATCGGTTTGGACAACGAGCGGCGCCCGAGCTGTCCCGTCGGGCCAATAGCTGACGCGCCGCGACCCGGAGAAAGTGGTCGCAACCGTGACAGCCGAGACGAGGAGGGTGGCGTGGCCGCGACAACCTTGGCGCTCCCGCCCGCGAGGTACGAATACGGCGGCGACGAGTTCGTCTTCGTCGAGATCGACCAGGCGATGAGCCTCGAGGCGAACTTCAAGGCGATGACGATCACCGGGGCGCTGCGCGAACGGCGGCTCGACGGCGTGCTCGACATCTGCCCTTCCAACGCTTCGTACCTGATCCGCGTCGATCCGGAGCGCCTGCACCCGGCCGAGCTGGTCGACGAGCTCCGCTCACTGGAGGCTTCGGCGGCCGTGCTGACCGCCGACCAGGTGCTGTCCACCCGCGTGGTGGACGTGCCAGTGCTCTACGACGACCCGTGGACGCGCGAGGCACTGTTGCGCTTCCGCGACCGGCATCAGGACCCCGGGGCCACCGACCTCGAGTACGCGGCACGGATCAACGGCTTCGACGGCGTGCCCCAGCTCGTCGAGGCGCTCTCCGGCGCGCCGTACCTCGTGACCATGCTCGGTTTCGTGCCGGGCCTGCCGTTCTGCTACCAGATCGTGCCGAGAGACCGGCAGATCGAGGTACCCAAGTACATCCGGCCCCGCACCGATACCCCCGAGCGCGCGTTCGGCTACGGCGGTGCCTTCGCCGTCGTGTACCCGGTGCGCGGCGCGGGCGGCTACCAGCTGTTTGGCATGGCGCCCGCACCCGTGTTCGATCTGTCGCAGAGCCTGCCCGACTTCGCCGAGAGCATCGTCTTCCCGAAGGCGGGCGACATCGTCCGATACCGCGCGATCGACCATGCCGAGTTCGACCAGGTCCGGCGCGAGGTCGAGGCGAAGACGTTCCGGTACCGCATCCGCGAGTTCGAGTTCCGGCCCGGCGACTTCCTCGCCGACCCCGACGCCGTCAACAACGAGCTGCTGGAGGTGCTCTACCGATGAGCGGTCTGATCGTCCGCACGGGAGGGCTCTACACGACCGTCCAGGACACCGGCCGCGACGGTTACTACGAGATCGGCATGCCGCCCTCGGGCGCTATGGACCAGTTCTCCTACCGCGCGGCAAACCTGCTCGTAGGCAACCCGGAGGGCGCCGCCGCGCTCGAGGCCACCTACATCGGGCCGGAGTTGGAGTTCACCGACGACCGGCTCGTCGCCGTCACCGGCGCCGACGTGCCGGTGACGCTCGGCGGCGAGCCGGTGAAGCCGTGGGAGACCATCCCCGTGAAAGCCGGTGACGTCCTGTCGTTCGCGATGATCACCGGCGGTGCGCGGCTCTACGTCGCCGTGTCCGGCGGCATCGGCGTTCCCGACTACCTGGGCTCCCGCTCGACCTACATGCTCACCGGACTGGGTGGCTTCGAGGGCCGCAAGCTCGCCGACGGCGACCGGCTGCCGCTCGGGGAGCGGCCCGTGGGCGCCGCGCCGAAACCCGGCTCGGGCGTCTCCGAATCCTTGCGCCCCTCGTTCCCCGAGGTCGCCGAGCTGCGCACAGTGGTGGGGCTGTGCTCGTACCGACTCACCGACGCCGCGCTGCGGTCGTTCCTGGAGACCACGTGGAAGGTCACCAAGGACGCCGACCGCGTCGGTTACCGCCTGCGCGGCGGCACGCTCGACTTCGTGGAGCGCGAGCAGCCGTTCGGCGCCGGCAGCGATCCGGCGAACGTGGTGGACCTCGGCTACCCGGTGGGTTCCATCCAGGTGCCGGGAGGGGACGAGCCGATCGTCCTGCTCAACGACGCGGTCACCGGCGGCGGCTACGCCACGATCGGCACGGTGATCTCCGCCGACCGGGATCGGATCGCGCAGACCAAGACCGGCGATCAGGTGTCGTTCGTATCGGTGGACATCGACCAGGCGCTGGCGGCGCGCCGCGAACGACGGGAACGTCTTGACCGGATCAGCAACGAACTGAAGGAGTGACGACATGGCGACGATCAAGGCCACCATGCCCGGCGTGTTCTACCGCTGTCCCAGCCCCGGGGCCGAGCCGTACGTGGCCGAGGGCGGTGACGTCAGCGAGGGCCAGACCATCGCGCTGATCGAGGTCATGAAGACGTTCAACGAAGTCAAGGCCGAAGTCTCCGGCACGGTGACCAAATTCCTCATCGCCGACGGCGACGAGGTGTCGATCGGCCAGGACATCATGGAGGTCGACGGCGCGTGAAGGTGCTGATCGCCAACCGGGGTGAAATCGCGCTGCGGATCGTCCGCGCGTGCCACGAGGCCGGGGCCGAGGCGGTCGCCGTGTACTCGGACGCCGACGCGGGCGCTCGCTGGGTGGCACTGGCCGACGCCGCCGAGCACATCGGCTCCTCGCCCGCCGCCAAGTCGTATCTCAACGTCGACGCCGTGCTGGCCGCCGCCAAGGCGAGTGGCGCGGACGCCGTGCACCCCGGCTACGGCTTCCTCGCCGAGAACGCCGAGTTCGCCAGGCGCGTCGCCGCCGCGGGCCTGACGTTCATCGGGCCGCCGCCCGAGGTGATCGAGAAGATGGGCGACAAGGCGGTCGCGCGACGGACCGCGCAGGAAGCCGGGGTGCCCATCGTGCCGGGCAGCGACCCGGTCTCCGATGCCGCCGACGCCGAGCGGGCCGCGGAGGAGATCGGCTTTCCGTTGCTGGTCAAGGCTTCCGCTGGCGGTGGTGGCCGCGGCATCCGTCCCGTGGCCAGCGCCGCCGAGCTGACCGGCGTCCTCGCGACCGCGCAGGCGGAGGCGGCCGCGGCGTTCGGCGACGGCACCGTCTACCTGGAGCGGACGGTGCCGGAGGCCCGGCACATCGAGGTGCAGGTGCTCGCCGACGGCCACGGCAACGTGGTGCACGTCTTCGAACGCGACTGCTCGGTGCAGCGGCGCAGGCAGAAGCTCATCGAGGAGGCGCCCGCGCCCGGCCTGGACCCGGCGCTGCGCACGGAGATCGCCGACGCCGCCGTGCGGCTCGCCCGTCACGTTGGGTACCGCGGTGCGGGCACGGTCGAGTTCCTGCTCGCGCCTGACGAGGCGTACTACTTCATGGAGATGAACACGCGCATCCAGGTGGAGCACCCGGTCACCGAGGTCGTCACCGGCGTGGATCTGGTCGCGGAGCAGTTGCGGATCGCCGAGGGCAAGCCGCTGTCGGTGTCGCAGTCCGGCATCGTGCTCGACGGCGCCGCGGTGGAACTCCGGCTCAACGCCGAGGACCCCGGCAACGGCTTCGCGCCGACGCCGGGGCAGCTGGAGCGATTCGACCTGCCCGGCGGGCCGGGCGTGCGCGTGGACAGCGGGTTCGCTGCGGGCGAGAGGATCAGCCCGTTCTACGACTCGATGCTCGCGAAGCTCATCTGCTGGGGCGCCGACCGCGAGCAGGCGTTCGCCCGAGCCCGCCAGGCGCTGGCCGAACTGCGCATCGAGGGTGTGAGCAGCACGGCAGGGTTGCACGCGCGGCTGCTGGCCGACCCGGAGTTGCGCGAGGGGCCGGTGCACACGCGCTGGCTGGAGGAACGGGGAGTGTGAGTGAAGAGCCGGGTTCCAAGCTCCTGAACACTCAAAACCGGTCAGCGGCGCAGCGCGCGGTCGATGAGGTCGGCGCCGCGGTCAAGGCAGTCGACACAGATCACCGCTCCGGCCGCGACGGCACTTCCGCGGCCGAAACGGTGTCGCTGGGATAACGCCCCATCGCGGGCGGTCATGTTGTCGAACGGGTCGGACCACGCTGCCGCGCGGTCGTCCCCCATGCCCATCTCGCGGTTCTGCTCCGCGTCCGGGTCTTCCACGCCATCACGGTCGTGGTCGAACAAGAGCAGGATGTCGAGGTCCTAGAACAGGACGTCTTAGAGCAGTGTCCCGGCGCTGCCACGTGATGCGCGGATAGTCCACGAACACGGCCCATTCATCCTCACGGCTCACCGGTTCATCCACCGTGTTCGCCGACATCGTCGCGGGCCTGATCTGCCATCAAGTTGCCGGTCGACCACAGAACCGCGGCCGTCCTCGAAATCCGGGTCCGGCGCAAGCGGGACACCGTCCTCGTCGCACTCCACCGCATCAGGACGACCGGATCAGATCACCAATAGCCCGCGAAAAAGCCCGCTGACCTGGGCTTCCACCCAGAGCCAGCGGGCTCCTGACGACCGTCGGGCTGACAGGATTTGAACCTGCGACCCCTTGACCCCCAGTCAAGTGCGCTACCAAACTGCGCCACAGCCCGGCCATCACCTTCTCTCGAAGGCGATGGCAGTACTTTACCTTGCCCCCTCCACCCGCCTCACAGCGGGTGCGGCCTCCTTGAGCGGCAGAGGACCACCTGGTAGCCGAGCGAGCCCGCCGGCTCAGCATGGTTGAAGTCCTCGTCGACCGCACACCACCCGTCCCCGGTAGTGACGAGCGGCGCCGACAGCCCCGCGAGCAGGCCTGCACGGGCCCGCGCTCGGGTCATCCGAGCAGGCGAGCCGACAGCTCCGGGCTGCCGGCGAGGCCCTCCTCCAGCGCCGCGCGGCGCAGGGGCGCCCAGAACTCGTGCGGCGCGGCCGCCCAGTCGAGCGGGCCGAACGGCGGCTCCGGGTCGTACTCGATGCCGAACTGCACCTGCCTCGCCACATCCTCGCCCGCCAGCGTGCGCACGAGGTGCAGCGCCAGGTCGATCCCCGCCGAGACGCCCGCCGCCGTGAACACGCGGCCGTCCTCCACCCACCGGCGCCGCACCGGTTTGGCGTCCAGCGCGGCGAGCTGCTCCAGGAACGCCCAGTGCGTGGTCGCCTCGCGGCCTTCCAGCAGGCCCGCGGCACCCAGAATCAGCGAGCCCGTGCACACCGAGCCCACCACGTCCGCGTTCACCGCCGCCCGCCGGAGGTACGACAGCAGCGTCTCGTCCGTCATCGCCTTCATCGTCGGCGCCAACCCACCTGGCACGAGGACCACCGCCGGGTCGGGGACCTCGGCGAACG
Source organism: Prauserella sp. PE36 (assembly GCF_003311655.1). NCBI lineage: Bacteria > Bacillati > Actinomycetota > Actinomycetes > Pseudonocardiales > Pseudonocardiaceae > Prauserella > Prauserella sp. PE36. The sequence continues at coordinate 139,249 of NZ_QEQT01000105.1, forward strand.
TGTGGCTCGGGGCGAGCCGCACCGGCGTGTCCGTGGCCACCGGCTCGCGGGTCTCCCCGACCACCGCCACCTCGTAGCCGGGCAGCACCACCGGCAACACGGAGAGCACCTGCAGCGGCCCCACCAGGTCCAGCGGCGTCAAACCCGGGTACAGCACGAACGCGATCGTCTTCGTCTCCATGACCGACACAGTGGCGACCGCACCGCACCCGGCGGGCGGCGATGTCCGGATCTCTGCGAACCCTGTCCGCCGGCCAGGTGCTGCTAGCCTCCAGCGCATGAGGCGTGTCGTGATCATCGGCTACGAGGACGCGGCCCTGCTCGACATCGCCTGCCCCTCGGACGTCTTCGACGCGGTGAACCGGCTCGGGGTCACCCCCGGCTACGACATCCGCCTCGCCAGCATCGACGGCAGACCCGTCCGCAGCACCTCCGGCCTGACGCTGGCGGTGCACGAGCGGCTCGACCGGCTCTCCGGTCCCCTCGACACACTCGTCGTCGCGGGAGGCCTCGGGCACGAGGCGGCCGCGGCCGACGTGCGCCTGACCACGCACCTGCGCAGGCTGGCCGCAGCGACCCGCAGGGTCACGTCCGTCTGCACCGGCTCCACGGTGCTCGCGGCCGCGGGACTGCTGACCGGGCGGCGCGCGACCACCCACTGGTTCTGGGCGTCCCGCTTCGCCGGCAGCTACCCCGGTGTGACCGTCGATCCCGCTCCGTTGTTCATCCGGGACGGCAACGTCTACACCTCGGCCGGCGTCACGAGCGCGCTCGATCTCGCGCTCGCCCTGGTCGAAGAGGACCACGGGCCGGACATCGCCCGCGAGGTCGCCCGCCACCTCGTGACGTACCTCCAGCGACCCGGCAACCAGGCGCAGGTCAGCATGTTCCTCACGGCCGCGCCGTCGTCGGCACACCGGGTGGTGCACCAGGTGACCACGCACATCGCCGCCGGGCTGGCCGGGGACCTGAGCACGCCGGCGCTGGCCGCGGCGGCCGGCGTGAGCGAACGCCAGCTCACCCGCCTGTTCGCCGAGCACCTCGGGACCTCGCCGAGCCGCTACGTCCGCGCCGCGCGCGCCGAGGCCGCCGCGCAACTGCTGACCACCACTGAGCTACCGCTCTCGGCCGTCACCCGCCGGTGCGGGTTCGGCTCCACCGAGACGCTCCGGCAGGCGTTCCTCGACCACTACGACGCGGCACCGTCGGCCTACCGGCGCGCGCATCGCCGTCAGGACCGCGCCAGCAGCGGAATCCGCCCGCCCGCGAGCACCGCCTCCACCTGACGCTCCGAGAGCCGGTGGCGCAGCGCGTAGTTCTCGCCCTTCGTCTCGTTGCGCACGGACAGCTCGGGGCCGCCGGGCAGCTGCTCGCGCAGGTCGGCAAGCACGAGCGTGTCGCCCTGCTCGACGCGGTCGTAGTCGGCCGGGTCGCGGAACTCGAGCGCGAGGATCCCGAAGTTCGCCAGGTTCTGCCAGTGGATCCGGGCGAAGGACTTCGCGATCACGGCCTTGAGCCCGAGGTGCCGGGGCGTGATCGCCGCGTGTTCCCGCGACGAGCCCTGCCCGTAGTTGTCGCCGCCGACCACCACGTGCCCGTCGGTCCGGCGGGCCCGCTCCGGGTAGGTCTCGTCGATCTGCGTGAACGTGAACTCAGCCAGCTTGGGCACATTGGACCGGAACGGCAGCGCTCTCGCGCCCGCGGGCGAGATCTCGTCGGTCGACACGTTGTCGCCCACCTTCAGCAGCACGGGCGCCTCGATGCTGTCCGGCAGCGGCGGGAAGTCCGGCAGCGCCGAGATGTTGGGCCCCTTGACGAGCTCCTCGCGCGCGGCCTGCTCGGGCGGCAGCGGCGGCACCAGCATGTCCGTGTTCACCGAGGCGTGCTCCGGCAGCCGCAGGTCCGGCCACTCCAGGCCCAGCTCGCCGGCCAGGTCACGCGGATCGGTGATCACCCCGGTGAGGGCCGAGGCGGCCGCGGTCTCCGGCGAGCACAGCCACACGGCGTCCTCGCGCGTACCCGAGCGGCCGGGGAAGTTGCGGGGGAACGTACGCAGCGAGTTGTGGCCGACGGCCGGTGCCTGGCCCATGCCGATGCAGCCGAGGCAGCCTGCCTGGTGGATGCGCGCGCCCGCGGAGATCAGGTCGAACGTGTCACCCCGTTTGGTGAGGTCGGCGAAGATCTCCCGCGACGACGGGTTGACGTCGAAGCTCACGGCGTCGTCGGTCTGCCTGCCCCGCACCAGGTGCGCGGCGATCGCGAAGTCGCGCAGACCCGGGTTCGCCGACGAGCCGATCACGACCTGGCCCACCTCCGTGCCCGCCACCTGGGACACCGGCACCACGTTGTCCGGTGAGGACGGTCGCGCGATCAGCGGCTCCAGAGTGGACAGCTCGATCTCGTCGGTGATGTCGTAGTCGGCGTCCGGATCGGCGACGAGCTCGGTGAAGTCGCCCTCCCGGCCCTCGGCGCGCAGGAACGCGCGCACGGCGTCGTCGGAAGGGAACACCGTCGTCGTCGCGCCGAGCTCGGCGCCCATGTTGGCGATCACGTGCCGGTCCATCGCCGACAGCGTCGCCACCCCGGGGCCGTGGTACTCGATGATCCGGTTCAGCCCGCCCTTGACCCCGTGGCGGCGCAGCATCTCCAGCACCACGTCCTTCGCCGACACCCACGGCGGCAGTTCACCGGTCAGGCGGACACCCCAGATCTCGGGCATCCGCAGGTACACGGGCTCGCCGGCGATGGCCATGGCCGCCTCGAGCCCGCCGACGCCCATCGCGAGCATCCCGAGTGAGCCCGCGGCGCACGTGTGCGAGTCGGAACCGACCATGCTCTTACCGGGCGCGCCGAAGCGCTGCATGTGCGTGGGGTGGGAGACACCGTTGCCCGGCTTGGAGAACCACAGCCCGTACTTCCGGCACGCCGAGCGCAGGAACGCGTGATCCTCGGCGTTCTTCTCGTCGGCCTGCAGCAGGTTGTGGTCGACGTACTGCACGCTCACCTCGGTGCGCACGCGATCGAGGCCGAGCGCCTCCAGCTCCTGCATCACGAGCGTGCCGGTGGCGTCCTGGGTCAGGGTCTGGTCGATCCGGAGCCCGATCTCCTCCCCCGGCACCATATCGCCACTCACGAGATGATCGGCGATGAGCTGCTGCGCGACGGTCTTCCCCATGGGCCGGGGCTACCCGCGGGAACGCGTCGGCAATCATGGTGGGATGGCAGCCACGCACCGGGCCGACGTGCTGCTCGCGATCGCCGCGGGCGGCGCGCTCGGCAGCCTCGCCCGGTACGGGCTCGGCGTCGCGCTGCCCCACCCACCGGGCGGGTTCGCCGTGTCCACCCTGCTGGTCAACGTGCTGGGCTGCCTGCTCATCGGCGTGCTCATGGTCGTGCTCACACGGACCGCACAACCGCACCGCCTGCTGCGGCCCTTCGTCGGCGTGGGACTGCTTGGCGGCTTCACCACGTTCTCGACGTACGTCCTCGACGCCATGGAGTCGGTACGACACGGCAAGCCCGGGATCGCCCTGCTCTACGCGGCGGGCTCGGTGGTGTGCTCGCTCGCCGCGGTGGTCGCGGGCATGCTGGTGACCCGGCGGCTCCTGCGGCGCGCGGGCCGGCGCGGGCCCGTCCGGCAGAAACAGGCGGGAGGGGTCTGATGCGACCGTCCGGCCGCGCACTGCGGCTCACCGGGTACCTGGGCGAGGGGGACACGCGGCACCTCCGGCCCCTCTACCGCGAGATCGTGCGCTGGGCGCGCGAGGCCGGCCTCGCCGGGGCGCCGGTGAGGGGCTCGTGACACTCGATGAGCCCGGGGTGCTGTGCTACACGGGCAGGCGGGCGCCATGACCGTCCTGTGGGTGATGCTGGGCGGCGCGGCCGGGGCCGTGCTGCGCTACCTCACCGACCGGCGGGTGCAGCGCGCCAACGACTCCGTGTTCCCGTGGGGCACGCTCACCGTCAACGTCGCCGGCTCTGGTCTGCTCGGCGTGCTCGCGGGCTGGGCCCTCTCCGGCGGGGAACCCGGCGCCGTGCAGGCGCTCGTGGGCACCGGGCTCTGCGGGGCGCTCACCACCTTCTCCACCTTCGGCTACGAGACCGTGCGGCTGGTCACCGAGGGGGCCCGGCTCTACGCCGTCGCGAACGTGGTGGTCACCGTGCTCGCCGGGTTCGGCGCGGCCGGGGCCGGGCTCGTGCTCGGCACCGCGCTGTGGGGTTAGCGGGGCGCCAGCGCCTCCACCTGCTCCAGCGGATCACCACCGGTGGGCAGCAGCGAGATCACCGGCGTGGTGAGCCCGTTGTCCACATAGGACTTGAGGGTCTCGCGGCACCGCTCGGGGCTGCCGTGCACGATCAGCTCGTCCACCACCTCGTCGGGGATCACCGCGTTGGCCTTCTTGCGGTCCCCGGCCGCCCAAGCCTCGTGCATGGGCGCCAGCACCTCACCCCGGCCAAGCCAGTCGTGGAAGGCCCGGTACACCGGCACCGTGAGGTAGCTGCTGATGAGCAGGCGGCCGAGCTTGCGCGCGGCGTCGGCGTCCTCGGTGGGGCACACGAAGATCCGCGCCACCAGCTCCAGGTCCGGACCGACCTCCGCGCGCACCTTCGGCACGTCCGTGGGCGCGAGCCAGTTGGTGATGGCGCCGTCGGCCTCCCGCGCCGCCAGCCGCAGCATGCCGGGGCGCAGCGCGGCGAGCATGATCGGCGGCGCCGGGTCGGCCGGGCGCTCGAGGCGGAAGCGGCTGACCGAGAACGTCGGGTACTCCTCGGTCACCTTCTCCCCCGCCAGCGCCGCGCGCAGGAACCGCAGGGTGTCGCGCGTGCGGGCGTAGGGCTCGGTGAACGCGCCCGCGTTCCAGTTCTCCACGATCACCGGTGACGACGCGCCGATACCGAGCACGAACTTGCCCGGCGCGCACTCGGCGAGCGTTGCCGCGCTCATCGCGAGCACGCCGGGACCGCGCGTATAGACGGGCACGATCGCCGTGCCCAGCCGCAGCCGCGGCGCCCATTGCGAGGCCAGCAGCAGCGGCGAGAACGCGTCCGTGCCCGCCGTCTCGGCCGACCACGCGTCGGTGTAGCCGAGGCCGGGCAGCCGCTCGATCAGCTCGCGGTGCTGCGGCAGCGGCACCCCGGTGAGCGGAATGGTCAGTCCCCAGCGGTTCATCGTGCGGCCTCCAGTGCCTTCTTCAGCCATTCGACCTGCGTGAGCATCAGGTTCTCCGCGACCTCCTCGGCCTGCGGCGTCATGTGCGTGGCGCCCGCCAGCGGCAGGAACGTGTGCGCCCTGCCCGCGGCCAGCAGCTCCGCGGACAGCCGCAGAGCGTGCGCGACGAACACGTTGTCGTCGGCCAGGCCGTGCACGATGAGCAGCTCCCGGCGAAGGTTCGGCGCGTCGGCGAGCAGCGAGTTGCGTTCGTAGCTATCGGGCTCGTCCTGCGGACGGCCGAGGTAACGCTCGGTGTAGTGCGTGTCGTACAGCGACCAGTCGGTCACCGGGGCGCCCGCCACCGCGGCGTGGAACACGTCCGGCCTGCGCAGCACCGCGAGCGCGGAGAGGTAGCCGCCGTAGGACCAGCCCCGGATGGCGACCCGGCCGAGGTCGAGGTCGGGGTGGTCGGCCGCGACGGCGCGCAGCGCGTCGACCTGGTCGGTGAGGGTGACCTCGGCGAGCCTGCCCGCGATCTCCTTCTCCCACCCGGGCCCGCGTCCCGGCGTGCCCCGACCGTCGGCGACGAGGACGGCGAAGCCCTGGTCGGCCAGCCACTGCGAGGTGAGGAACGCGTTGCGGCTCTGCAGCACACGCTGGGCGTGCGGGCCGCCGTACGGATCGAGCAGCACCGGCAGCTTGGCGCTCCCCTGCTGGTAACCCGTGGGCAGCAACAGCGCCGCGCGCAGGCCCCGCTCCCCCACGGTGAGCCAGGTGAGGTTGGGCTCGATGCCGGGATCGACGGTGTACGAGGCGACCTTCGCGATCGGCTCGCCGTCCCGCAACACCGAGACCTCCGGACCGCTGTGCGTGAGGCTCCACGACGAGAGCACCGTGATCTCGGTGTTGCCCGCGCCGATGTGCACACCGTCCACCGTGGACAACCGGCGGACCGAGCCGTTCTCCGTGCGGTAGACGTGGATCTGCGTCGGGTCGTCCTCGGAGGCGCTGAACAGCACCTCGTCGCCGACGTCGAGCACCGAACGCACCTGCAGGCCCGGACCGGTCACGGGCTTGCCGTCGAGCAGCAGCCGGTAGGCGCCGTCGGCGGCACTCACGTGCGCGAGCCTGCCGTCGGTGGTCCAGGCCGGCACGCCCGCGACGATCTCCACCCAGTCCGGGTCGCTCTCGGCGTGCACGAGGCTCGTCGAGCCGTCGCCAGGATCGACGGCGTAGACCTCGAGGCGTTTCTGGTCCCTCGGCTGCACGGTGATCAGCGGCGCGCCGCCTGCCGACCAGTGCACGGCGACGAGGTACTCCCAGTCACCGCGCTCGACGTCGACGCGGCTGCCGTCGAGACCCAAAAACGACAGGGAGACGTCGACGTTGGTGGTGCCCGCGGCCGGGTAGGCGACGGTGTTGACCGGGACGTCCGGGTGGACCGGGTCGGCGATGTGCCAACGGGGCACGGCCGAGCGGTCGGTCCGCTGGACGAGGAGAGAGCGCCCGTCAGGGGACCACCAGTAGCCGCGGACCCGGCCCATCTCCTCGGCGGCGATGAACTCCGCGAGACCCCACGCGATGTCCTCGCCCGGCTCGTCGACCATGAGCCGGTCGTCACCCGTGACAAGGTCGACGACGCGCAGGCGCCGGTCGGCGACGTAGGCGACGTGCGTGCCGGCGGGGTTGGGGCGGGGGTCGACGACGGCGCCGTCGACGAGCACCCTGGTCTCGCCCGTGCGCAGGTCGGCGGTGTAGAGCTTGCCGGAGAGCGAGAAGGCGACGACGGTGAACGCCGCGTCGGTCGCATAGCCGACGACGCCACCGGAGGTCTCGCGCGCCCGCTCCCGCCGCGCGCGCTCCTCGGGCGGCAGATCCTCCTCGCCGGGCAGCAGTTCGGCCGCGTCGACGATCTTGGTCTCGGCGGCCGAGCGCAGATCGAGCTGCCAGAGGCTGTTGCGCCGGTCGACGCCGGACTCGGCGCGCAGGTACAGCAGCCGGGAGCCGTCCGGGGAGACCCGGAACTCCTTCGGCGCGCCAAGGGTGAACCGCTGCGTCCGCGCCTGCGTGCGCAGGAAGGAGAGATCGTCCGTCACGAGACCCCACTCTTGCAGAAGGGGTCGCGGTCGCGCCAACACCGGCACGCGGTGCAACGATTCGCGTGTCTCAGCGCCGATATGCGCAACGAACCGAACATCGTGAGACGAGTTCGCGGCTGATGTCACCGGCGAGTTCGACCTAATCTGAACGTATGACGACCTTCGCCGACGGCACCACCAGCACCACGACCGCCGACCTGATCGCGCTCGACGAGCGGTGGAGCACGCACAACTACCACCCGCTGCCGGTCGTGATCGCCGAGGCGGAGGGCCCGTGGGTCACCGACGTCGACGGCAGGCGCTACCTCGACTTCCTCTCCGGCTACTCGGCGCTCAACTTCGGCCACCGCCACCCCGCGCTCGTGGCCGCCGCGGTCGGGCAGCTCGGCCGGGTCACGCTCACCTCGCGCGCGTTCCACCACGACCAGCTGGGCCGCTTCTGCCAGGAGCTCGCCGCGCTCACCGGCACCGAGAAGGTGCTGCCGATGAACTCGGGCGCCGAGGCGGTGGAGTCGGCGCTCAAGGTCGCGCGCAAGTGGGCATACCGCGTCAAGGGCATCCCGGACGGCACCGCGGAGATCGTGGTCGCCGCGTCGAACTTCCACGGCCGCACCACCACGATCGTGTCGTTCTCCACCGACGAGACGGCCCGTGCGGACTTCGGCCCGTTCACGCCCGGCTTCGTCGTCGTGCCCTACGGCGACGAGGCGGCGCTGACTGCGGCGATCACCGAACGCACCGCGGCGGTGTTGCTGGAGCCCGTCCAGGGCGAGGCGGGTGTGATCGTGCCGCCGCCCGGCTACCTCGCGCGGGCACGTGAGCTGTGCGACGAGGCGGGCGCGCTGCTGATCGCCGACGAGATCCAGTCGGGGCTCGCGCGCACCGGCCCGGTGCTCGCGCTCGACCACGAGGGCGTGCGCGCCGACCTCTACACGCTCGGCAAGGCGCTCGGCGGCGGGATCGTGCCCGTGTCGGCGGTGGCCGGGCGCGCCGACGTGCTCGGCGTGCTGCGACCCGGTGAGCACGGCTCCACCTTCGGCGGCAACCCGCTCGCGTGCGCGGTGGGCCGGGCCGTGGTGCGGCTGCTGGAGACGGGCGAGTTCCAGGAGCGGGCCACCACGCTCGGGGCGCACCTGCACGCGCGGCTGGGCGAGCTGATCGGTCACGGCGTGAGCGAGGTGCGCGGCCGCGGCCTGTGGGCGGGGATCGACATCGCGCCGGGCGGGCTCGCCGGACGCGAAGCCTCGGAGGCGCTCATGGCCCGCGGCGTGCTGTGCAAGGAGACGCACGGCGCGACCCTGCGCGTCGCGCCCCCGCTCGTGATCGGCCGTGACGAGCTCGACCAGGGAATCGACGCGATCGAGAAGGTCGTGCGGGCGCGCTGACGGGCAAGATGGGGGCATGACCCGAGACGGGATCGACCTTCGCACCCCCGTGAGCTCCGAGGACGTGCTGGCCCGGGGCAAGGCGCTGCGCGACGCCGTGCCGGCCGGTTCCCACGATCACGACCCCGTGAGCCCGCGCAGGCCCGGCGTGCTCGCCTACGTCGAGGCGAGCAACGCCGGGCGGCTGCCGCGGCTGCTGCCCCTGCGGATCGGCCGGATGATCGCCTCACCGTTCTCCTTCTTCCGCGGGGCGGCCGGGCTGATGGCCGCGGATCTGGCCGGCACACCGGCGAGCGGGTTGACCGCGCAGCTGTGCGGGGACGCCCACGCCGCGAACTTCGGCCTGTACGGCACGCCGGACGGCGAGATCGTGATGGACATCAACGACTTCGACGAGACGGTGCCGGGGCCGTGGGAGTGGGATCTCAAGCGCCTCGCGGCGAGCCTCGTGCTGGCGGGGCGAGAGGGTGGCGTGTCGGAGAAGCAGTGCCTCGAGTCGGCCGAGGACGTGGTGAAGTCCTACCGTCGCGTCGTGCGCGGGCTCGCCGAGCTGCCGTTCCTGCGCTCGTGGAACGCGCTGCCCGACGCGTCCGTGGTGGCCAAGGCGAAGGCCGACGAGCTGATCGACGACTTCGAGCGGGCAGCCGCCAAGGCCCGCAAGAACACGAGCGCGAAGGTCGCCGCGAAGGGAACCCGGGAGTACGAGCACGAGAGTGGGCTGCGGCGGCTGCGCTTCGTGGAGGACCCGCCCGTGCGGACGAGGGTCGACGAACGGACCGCCGAGGCCGTGATCGACGGGCTTGAATCCTATGTGGACACCTTGCGCGAGTCGCGGCGTGACCTGATCGCCCGCTACACGGTGTCCGATGTGGCCTTCCGCGTGGTCGGCACGGGAAGCGTCGGCTGGCGCTGCTACATCGCGCTGTTGCACGGCAACGGCGACGAGGTGCTCGTGCTGCAGCTCAAGGAGGCCCGTCCGTCCGCTTTGGAGGAATACCTTAACGTCGAGCCCGCCGGGCACGAGGGGCGCCGCATCGTGCACGGAGCCCGGCTCGTGCAGGCGGAGACCGACATCCTGCTCGGCTGGACGACCATCGAGGGCAGGCCGTTCATCGTGCGGCAGTTCCGGAACCTGAAGGGCGACATCGACCCCACCGGGCTCAAGGGCGACCACCTCGACGACTACGGCAGGCTGGCGGGCGCGCTGCTCGCGCGGGCACACGCGCGCTCGATCGACCCGAGGCTGCTGGCGGGCTACTTCTCCGACGACGAGGACATGGACGAGGCCGTCGGCCGCTACGCCGTGCGCTACGCGGACCAGACCGAGGCCGACCACGCCGAGCTCGTCGCCGCCGTCCGCGACGGCAAACTCGAGGCGGAGGAAGACGAGGACTGACCGACCGCAGTGAAGGCCACCTTCACTGCGCCCGCCCGTCTCCCACCACCACCCAGACGGAGACGCTGGCGCGCCGCTGTGTTGATTCAACGCAGGCAAGGTGGCCTTCACTGCGGCTGGGCTAGCCCACGGCGGCGCTCGCGACCTCCGAGACTGTGCCGTCCTCCTCGAAGCGCAGGAACCGGTCGAAGGAGTCGGCGAACCAGCGGTCGTGGGTCACCGCCACCACCGTGCCCGTGTACTCCTCCAGCGCCTGCTGCAACGCCTCCGCCGACACGAGGTCCAGGTTGTCGGTGGGCTCGTCGAGCAGCAGCAGCGTCGCCCCCGACAGTTCGAGCAGGAGCACCTGGAACCGCGCCTGCTGACCGCCGGAGAGCGTCTCGAACCGCTGCTCGGCCGACGCGGCGAGGCCGTAGCGGCTCAGCGCCGCGGTGGCCGTCCCGCGATCCATGCCCTGCCGCCTGCCCTCGCCGCGGTGCAGCACGTCGAGCAATGTCCGGCCCTCCCATTCGGGGTGCTGGTGGGTCTGTGCGAAGAGGCCGGGCACCACGCGGGCGCCGAGCCGGTACGCGCCCGCGTGCCGCACGGGCTCCCCCGCCAGCAGGCGCAGGAAATGGCTCTTGCCGGAGCCGTTCGCGCCCAGCACGCACACCCGGTCGCCGAAGAACACCTCCAGGTCGAACGGCGCCATGAGCCCGGTCAGCTCCAGCGACTCGCACGTGATGGCCCGGATGCCGGTGCGCCCGCCGCGCAGCCGCGGCCTGACGCGCTGTTCCTTCGGCGGCAGCGGCGGCGCGCCCTCCTCCTCGAACCTGCGCAGCCGCGTCTGTGCCGCCTTGTAGCGGTTGGCCATCACGTCGCTGATGGTCGCGGCGCGCTGCAGCGAGCGCACCAGCTCCTTGAGCTGCTCGTGCTTCTCGTCCCAGCGCCTGCGCAGCTCCGCCATCCGGTCGGCCCGCGCGACCCGCGCCGCGTGCCAGTCGCCGAACCCGCCGCCGTGCACCCACGCCGTGCCACCCTCGACGGTGACGATGTGGGTCGCGGCGCGGGCCAGCAGCTCCCGGTCGTGGCTGACCAGGAGCACGGCCTTGCCGGTGTCGATGAGCCGCTCCTCGAGCCAGCGCTTGCCGGGCACGTCGAGATAGTTGTCCGGCTCGTCGAACAGCAGCACCTGCTCCGGCCCGCGCAGCAGCGCCTCCAGCACCAGCCGCTTCTGCTCGCCCCCGGAGAGCGTGCGGACCTCCCGGAACCGGGCGGTGTCGAACGGCACCCCGAGCGCGGCGACCGTCACCGTGTCCCACAGCACCTCGGCCTGGTAGCCGCCCGCCTCGCCCCACGCCGTGAGCGCGTCCGCGTAGCGCAGCTGGGTCTTCTCGTCATCGGCGTCCATGAGCGCGAGCTCGGCGGCGTCCAGGCTCGCGGCCGCGTCACGCACCGGGCGCGGGGCCACGGCCAGCAGCAGGTCGCGAACCGTGCGGTCGTCGCGGACCGAGCCGATGAACTGCGGCATGACGGCGAGTCCGCCCTGCGCCGTCGAACCGCCCGCGCGCGGCGGCACCTCCCCGGCGAGGATCCGCAGCAGGGTGGTCTTGCCCGCTCCGTTGTCGCCGACGAGGGCCACGACGTCCCCCGCTCCCACCCGGAACGACACGTCGCGGAACAGTTCCCTGCCGTTGTCAAGGCGGTACGCGAGCCCGCTCGCCTCCAGAAATCCCACGGGTCGCATGGTCGCCGATCGGCCAGCACGCCCGCGACCGAATTCCGCCGCAGAGTCGGGCAGCATGAACACCGTGCCGCCCCGTCATGCGCCGCTGCTCGCCGCCGCCTGCGCGGTGGTCACGCTCGTGCTCGGCCTGCCGTTCGCGGGCGAGCGCTCCGCGGGGGCGTTCGACGCCGCGATCGAGAAAGGCGTGGAGTCCGCGTTCGGCGACGGCCTGCTCACCGCGTTCGTGCTCCCCACCGAGTTCCCCGTGGTGCTCGGAGCGCTCGCCGTTCTCGTCGCCGTCGCAGGAGGGCGCAGGCGCTGGGACCTGGTGGCGCTCGTGGTCGCCGCGCCCACGGTGGCGATCCCGGTCAACACGTGGGTGCTCAAGCCCGCGTTCGGCCGCCACTACGACGACCATCTCGCCTACCCGAGCGGGCACACGGTGAGCCTGGTGACGGTGCTGACCCTGCTGGCACTGTTCACGGCGCCGGGTGCGCGACGTCTCGCGACGGTCGTCGTGGGCGCGATGCTCACCGCGCTCGCCGGGATCGGCATGGTCGGGCTGAACTACCACTACCTCACCGACGTGGTGGGCGGCGCGGCGTTCGCGGCCGCGGTGACGCTCGGACTCGCCTCGGCCGGAGCCGCCTCAGCCGGACACCGGCGAAGCCGCGGCGTCCCGGGCGAGCGCCGTGAGCCTGCTGACGGCGCGTAGGTACTTCTTGCGGTAGCCGCCCGCGAGCATCTCCTCGGTGAACAGCCCGCCCAGGGACCCGCCGGACACGAGCACCGGGATCGCACGGTCGTAGAGCCGGTCGGCGAACGCCACGAGCCGCAGTGCGATGGCCTGGTCGTCGGCGGGGCGCACGCCGCGCAGGTGCACGGCGGAGACGCCGTCGACGAGCCTGCCGTAGCGGGAGGGGTGCAGGCGCGCGAGGTGGTCGCACAGCGCGTCGAAGTCGTCGAGCGTCGAGCCGGGCCGCGCCTCGGCCGACGCGGTCAGCTCCTCGTCGGCGAGCGGCTCCGGCGGGTCGGGCAGGCCGCGGTGCCGGTAGTCGGGCCCGTCGACCCGCACCACGTCGAACTTCGCCGACAGCGCCTGGATCTCGCGCAGGAAGTCCTCCGCGGCGAAGCGCCCCTCTCCGAGCTTGTCGGGCAGCGTGTTGGACGTCGCAGCCACGTACACGCCCGCCTCGGTCAGCTCGCGCAGGAGCCGGTTGACCAGCATGGTGTCGCCGGGGTCGTCGAGCTCGAACTCGTCGATCGCGAGCAACCGGTGCTCCGAGAGCCGCCGCACGGCCTCGGCGAACCCGAGCGCGCCCACCACGTGCGTGAGCTCCACGAACGTGCCGTAGGACTTGGGGCCCGGCACCGCGTGCCAGATCGAGGCGAGCAGGTGGGTCTTGCCGACGCCGAAGCCGCCGTCGAGATAGAGGCCCGGCTTGCCCTGCTCGGCCTTCTTGCCGAACAGCGACCGCCAGCCGGATCTGGGCTTCGCCTCACCGACGCGCTCCGCGAACGCCGAGCACGACTCCACCGCGGCGGCCTGGCTCGGCTCGCCGGGGTTGGGCACGTAGGTCGAGAAGCGGACACCGTCGAAGCGAGGCGGCGGCACGAGCGTGGTGATCAGCTCGTCGGCGCCGATCTCGGGCTGGCGTTCGGTGAGCTTCCCGGCAGGCATGAAAGCCAGGTTAACCGCCCCGGATGGCCTGGCCCCGCTCGCCGTGCTGGGATGTGATCCGTGCACCAGTTGTGGCCCGTACCAGCCGACCCGACCTCGTCCGGCCCCCTGACCGACGCGGACCTGGAACGCATCTACGCCTATCCCGCCGGGCTGACCCGGCCGTGGGTGCAGGCCAACTTCGTGTCCTCGGCCGACGGCGCCGTGACCGTGTCCGACCGCTCCGAGGGCCTGTCCCACCCCGCCGACAAGCGGATCTTCGCGCTCGGCCGGGACCTCGCCGACGTGGTGCTGGTGGGAGCGGGCACCGTCAAGGCGGAGAACTACCGCGGCGCGCGGGCCGGCGAGCGCCGCGTCGAGCGCAGGCGGCGGCTCGGTCTCGCCGACGTGCCGCCGATCGCCGTGGTAACCGGGCGCTGCACGATCGAGCCGGACGACCTGATCGTCACCGACACGACCGTGCCGCCGATCATCCTCACCACCGAGGCCGCGTCCGCCGGCCGCAGGGCCGCGCTCGCCGACGCCGGCGCGGAGGTGGTGGTCGCCGGGGAGCACGGCGTGGACGTCAAGGCCGCGCTGGACGTGCTGGCCGCGCGCGGGCTCTACCGCGTCAACTGCGAGGGCGGGCCGCACCTGTTCGCGACACTCGTCGCCGAGGACCTGGTCGATCAGCTGTGCCTCACGCTCGCGCCGCTGCTGGCCGGTGCCGGCGCGGACCGCATCGTGACCGGGCGGGCGACCGACGTGCCGCGCCGGATGGAGCTGGCCTCGCTGCTCCACGAGGACGGCTTCACGATGCTGCGCTACCGCAGGGCCGTACGCGAGGACTGACCCGTTCGGGCGAATCCGGGCGCGCCGGGGCTCGCGCGAGGGCGGTCGCGGGGGTTCCATCTCAGAACGCCCCCGGAGAAGGAAGAGGCGCCCATGACGACGATCGCGGAGCTCGCGGACCGGATCGCGCACGCGGTGAGCGCCGATCCGGCCGTGGTCCGGCTCGACGCGGGATCACTCGGCCTCGTCGCCACGTACGTGCCCGGCGGGCGGGTGGCGGGTGTGCGCGTGGCCAGTCCGACCGGGCCGGTGGTGCTCGGTGTGGTGCTGTACCTGGACCGGCCACTGCCCGAGGTGACGGCCCGGCTGCGCGAGCTGGTGCGGTCCGTGGCCGGGGACATGGCGGTGAACGTCGAGGTCGCCGGTGTGGTCTCCACTGTGGACGATGCGGGCGGGTTGCCGCCGCGCTGACCGCGCAGGCGCGTACGGTGAGCACATGCCCCTGCCGGTGACACCGCCCGTCAAGCCCATGCTCGCCAAGGCGGCCAAGCGGATCCCGGACTCCGCGGACCTGTTGTTCGAGCCGAAGTGGGACGGCTTCCGCTGCCTCGTCTTCCGCGACGGCGACGAGCTGACCCTCCAGTCACGCTCGCTCAAGCCCCTCGACCGGTACTTTCCCGAGGTCCTCGCCGAGCTGGCCGAGACGCTGCCCGAGCGCGTGGTTCTCGATGGCGAACTGGTGGTCGGCCGCGGCGGCAGGCTCGACTTCGACGCGCTCACCGAGCGGATCCACCCCGCGGCGAGCCGCATCAACCTGCTCGCCGAGCAGACTCCCGCGAGTTTCATCGCCTTCGACGTGCTGGCGATCGGCGACCGCGCGCTGCTGGAGGAGCCGACGAGCGCGCGCAGGGAGGCTCTGACGGAGCTGGCGGGCGAGGACATCCGCCTGACGCCCGCGACCACCGACCCCGCCACCGCGCGGCACTGGTTCGAGCTGTTCGAGGGCGCCGGGCTGGACGGCGTCATCGGCAAGCCGCTCGCCGAGCCGTACGTCCCCGGCAAGCGCTCGATGGTCAAGTACAAGCACTCCCGCACGGCCGACTGCGTCGTCGCGGGCCTGCGCTGGCACGTGGACACCGAACCCGGCGAGTCCGTGGGCTCACTGCTGCTCGGACTGCACGACGACGCCGGTGTGCTGCACCACGTCGGTGTGGTCGGCGCGTTCCCCGCGCAGCGGCGGAAGGAGCTGGCCACCGAGCTGGCGCCACTGATCACCGAGGGCCCGCACCCGTGGCTCGGCGACGCGGTGGTGGAGCACCAGCGCCTGCCCGGCGGGGTCAACCGCTGGCGGCCGAACGAGCAGCCGTGGGTGCCGTTGCGGCCAGAGCGCGTGGTCGAGGTCGGCTACGAGCACACCGAGGGCGGGCATCCCGCGCGGTTCCGGCACACCGCCCAGTTCGCGCGCTGGCGGCCCGATCGCGACCCCGCGTCGTGCGACTACGCCCAGCTCGACGAACCGGCGCGCTACGACCTCGACGCCGTCTTCCACGGCGAGGTCAGGCGAACCCGCTAACGTCCCCCTCACCGCCCGCATGCGAGGGTTGACCGCGTCGCAGGGCTCCAGCCAGGGGAAGTGAGGACCGAACCAGTGCCGCGCCGTGGTCGTGCCCGTCGTCTGACCGTCGCCGCGCTGGCCGGGGGGCTGATCCTCGCAGGGTGCACGGCGGGGCCGTCCACGCGGCCCGCCGTGGTCGAGAACGACGGCCCGGCCCCGTCCGGGCAGCCGACCACGCCCCGGCAGGTGCCGCTGCCCGGCCTTGAGGAGCCCGGCGCGAGCGACATCGCGTGGGCCGACTGCGGCCCGGAGACCCGCGCCCGGCTCGGCGACCGGCAGGTGCCCGGCACGCTGGACTTCTCGTGCGCGCGCATCACCACGACCCTCGACGCGCCAGACCTGCCCCGCCGCGGCATCACGCGCATGGCCCTGCTGAAGGTCGGCACGGGCCCCATCCCGCTCGCGGTGGTCAACGACGTCGACGGCGAGCCCGGCACCCTCTACGCCGCCCGGCTCGCCGCGCGGCTGCCCGAGGCGCTGCTGCGGAAGTTCCACCTGATCGGCATCGACCGCAGGGGCACCGGCGACTCCGACGCGGTGCGCTGCATTCCCAGCGAGGTGCGTGCCACCCTGCTCGGCCACGACCCGGAGCGCGGGGTCGAGCCCGCGCTGGACGCGGCCCGCACGGCGGGCCAGCAGTGTGCCATCAACCTGGAGGAGGAGCAGGGCGCGCTCGACAGCTGGCGCGCGGCGGGCGATCTCGACGAGCTGCGCCAGCAGCTGGGGCTCGACCGCCTCAGCGCGCTCGGCCACGGCGAGGGCTCGAAGGTCGTCGCGATCTACGGCGCCCGCTACCCGGACCGGGTCGGCCGGGTGGTGCTCGACGGCGTTCCCGACCCCTCGGCCGACCTCGCCGCTGTGCTCGACGGCGTCGCGGGCGGCGCCGAGGCGACGCTCGACGCCTTCGCCGAGGACTGCGCGAGCCGGGGCTGCCCGCTCGGCGCCGACGCGCGCGCCGCCGTGACCTCGCTCGCCGATCAGCTCGCCGGGGCTCCGCTGGTGACCGACAGCGGGGTGACGCTCGGGCGGGCGCTGTCCCTGCGAGCCGTCCTCACGGGGCTCGCCGAACGGGAGCGCTGGCCGGAGCTCGCCGACGCCATCGCCGCGGCCAGGGGTGGCAACGGGGGCCCGCTGACGGCGTTCGTCGAGCCGTACCTGCTGGACAGCGACGTGGCCGCGGCCCGGCTCGACGGCGCGCTCGCCACACGCTGCAACGACACCTCGACGCGGCTGCCCGCCGATCAGCTGACCCGGGTCACCGGGGAGCTCGGCACCAAGCACCCGGTGTTCGGCGCACTGGTGGCGCAGGAGCTCACGTGGTGCAGCCCGTGGCCGAGCCGCAGGGAGGCGCTGCCCGAGATCGGGGGCGACGGCGCCCCGCCGATGGTCGTGGTGAGCACCGCGACCGACCCGGTGACGCCCGAGCAGGGCACGATCCGCGCGGCGGAGCAGATCCCGAGCGCGGTGCGGATCGCGTGGCAGGGCGCGGGCCACGGCGCCCTCGGCTCGCCCTGCGTGGCTGAGGCCGTGCGCGCGTTCCTGGCCGACGGCAAGGTCCCGAGGGACGGCACCCTCTGCCCCGCCTAGCTCCCGCGGTAAGGGCCAGCCGCAGTGAAGGCCACCATGCCTGCGTTGATCGAACACAGCGGCGCGCAGCGCCTCCGTTTGGGTGGTGGCGGGAGACGGGTGGGCGCAGGCATGGTGGCCTTCACTGCGGCTCGGTCAGCTCCGCCAGCACGGGGCGGTGGTCGGACGCCGTTGTCGCGGGCACGGAGGCGTGCGTGGCGCGCAGCGGGCCGGAGAAGGTGACGTAGTCGATGCGGGACGCCGGCGCGGATGCCGGGTAGGTGCGGCCCTCCCCCGCCCCCGGCGCGGCCCGCCAGGCGTCGGTGACGCGGGCGAACAGCGGCGCCAGCTCGGGCGCGTCCGGCTCCGCGTTGAGGTCGCCCGTCAGCACCTGCCGCGCCCCCGGCGGCGCCCGGTCGAGGACGGCGACCATCTCGCGCACCTGGGTCGCCCGCACCGCGGGGTCCGGCCGGTGGTCGAGGTGAGTGACGTAGACGTGAACCGGCTCGCCGCGCACCGACACGACCACCTCGGCGAAGCCGGGCGCGAGCTCGGGCACCGGATCCGGATTCACCGTGGGCAGGCGGGTGAGCTGGTGGTTCACCGCGGCCACGATCGGGTGCCTGCTGAGCACCGCCACGCCGTACCGGCGCCGCTGCCCGTGTCCCGGCTCCGGGTCCAGGTCGTAGATCGGCGCGAAGAACACCCGCATGCCGGTGAGCCGAGCCAGCTCGGCCGCCTGGTCCGTGTAGCGGCTGCGCTCCGACCAGTGCACGTCCACCTCTTGAAGGCCCACCACGTCGGCCCCGGTCGCCCGGATGGCCTCCGCGGTCCTCACCAGGTCGAAGGTGCCGTCCACTCCGGTGCCCGCGTGCACGTTGAAGCTCAGCACCCGCAGCGTCGTCTCCTCGCGCGCGCCCGCCCCGGGGGTCGCGAGCAATACCACGGCCAGTGCGATGACGATCATGCGGCGGCCTCGCATGGCGATCAACTTACTGCCACTTGACGCGGACCGTGGGGGATGTTTCGCTGACGCGCGGTGAATCTTCTGTCGTTGCTCGCTGGCCTGACCAAGCGCGACCCGCACGCACTCATCGCGATCGATGCCGATCCCGGACAGCCCGTTCACGTGAGCCGCTCCGAGCTTTGGCGGCGCACGCTTCAGCTGCGCGCGGATCTCGCGACGGCGGGCGTCGGCCGTGGTGACGGCGTGGTCGTGTGGCTGCCCAACTGGTCCGACGTCCTGGACTGGCACATCGCGGCCGCGTCGCTCGGCGCCCACGTCGTGGGTCTCGACCCGCGCACCGCGCGGGAGGCCGTGGTTCCGGTGCTCGGCAGGACGAGGCCGAGGGTCGTCGCGCTCCCGGCAGGCGAGAACGGCAACGGGCTGGTCGCGGCGCTGCGGGAGGCCGTCGCCGCCGCGGACGCGCCCGTGCCCGCGGTGGCCGTGATCGCGGGCCCGAACGGCAGCGCGCCCATCGACCCCTCGCCGTGGGACATCGGCGGCGGGGCGTGGCTGCCCAGCGCGACGACGGCGGGCATGCCGATGCCGAAGACCCGCGGCGACGAGCTGGCCGTGGCGTTCGCGCCGGGGCTGGCCGCCCACCGCGAGTCGGCGATCGTGCGGCACTCCCTCGCCGTGGCCGAGGCACTCGGCATCCGCGACAACGACCTCATGGCGTGCACGGGGCCCCTGACCGGCGTGCCCGGCTTCTGCGTCGCCTTCGCCGCACTCGCGGGCGGTGCCGGCTGTCTGCTGGAGCCCGACTGCGACGAGGACACACTGCTCGACGACATGGCCCGCTTCGGCGCCACCCAGCTCGTCGCCGACGAGGGCACCGCGCGACGACTCGCCGGGGCGTGGCACCGAGGGCATCGCCCTCTGCCCACGTGGCGCTGGCTGGGCGTGCTCGGGACGACGGGTGGCGATCCGGAGGCTCCGGGCTGGGCCGAGAAGGAACTCGGGGTCGTCAGCACCGGCGTCTACGGCTCCGCGGAGGTGCTCGTTCCCTCGGCGCTCTGGCCGGGCGACTCGCCAACGCCGGCCCGGTGGCACGCGGGCGGCAGGACGGTGTCGTCGGAACTCGAGGTCCGAGTGACGGACCCGGTGTCGGGGCGGGCGCTGCCCGCGGGTGAGCAGGGAGAGCTGCAGTTCCGCGGCTACGCGGTCGTGGACGCCTACCTCGGCCACCCGGAGCCCGAGCCACCGCCGCTCACCGACGACGGCTGGTTCGCGACCGGCGACCTCGGCGTGCTCACCGCCGACGGCGGTTTCCGCTGTCTTGGCCGGGTGAACGGTCACCCGGGCACCTGAGGACCTTGTGCCCTATGGGCACCGACCGGACCAGCCGAATACTGCCCTGATGAGCGACGCCGACATCCGGCGCATCGACGAGCTGAGCACCACCGCCGCCCTGCGGCTCCTCGGCACCGTGGCGTTCGGGCGGGTCGCCTTCACCCTCCACGCGCTGCCCGCGATCCGGCCCGCCACGCACGTGCTCCACGAGGGCGACGTGATCATCCGCAGCCACTCCGGCTCCGAGCTCAACTCGGCGGTGGGACAGATCGTGGCCTACGAGGCCGGCGTCATCGACCCGGAGCACCAGCTCGGCTGGAGCGTGAGCATCACGGGCAAGGCCGAACTCGTGAGCGGGACCGCCGCCGAGAGGTGCGAGCTGCTGCTGCGGCCGTGGACAGGCCTGCGGCCGGGCGCGCTCATCCGGATCCCGCCCGAGTTCGTCAGCGGCTACGCCCTGCGCAACGGCACCGCGTGAACGACCCCCAAGGCCACCTTTGTTGCGTTGAGCGCAACAAAGGTGGCCTTGGGGGGCAGTCGGCACCGCGGCGAACGGGGCCGTCACCGCGTCAGTCCGGGCGGGCCCTGCTGGGCTGCACGCGCTTCGGCTCCCCCGCCATCTTGGGGTGGTCCGGCGGGTAGGGCAGGTCGCCGAGTCCGTGGTCCCGCTGATCGCGGGCGTACCACTCGAGCAGCTGCTCGATCCCGAACGCCTCGCCGTCGATGCCCGCGTGCGGGTTGCCGCGCTCGGCGAGCAGGCCCGGCACCGTCAGCACGTCGAAGTCGTCCGGATCGGCCTCGGCCAGCTCGGCCCAGGTCAGCGGCATCGAGACGGTCGCGCGTGGCGTGCCCCGCACCGACCACGCCGAGGCGACCGTGCGGTCGCGCGCCGCCTGGTTGTAGTCGAGGAACACCCGGCCACCACGCTCCTCCTTCCACCACGCGATCGTCGCCCGGTCCGGCGTGCGCCGCTCCACCTCCCGGCCCAGCGCGATCACCGCATGCCGCACGTCGACGAAATCCCAGTCCGGCCGGATACGGACGAGCACGTGCACGCCGCGACCACCCGACGTCTTCGGATAGCCGGTGAGGCCCGCGTCGGCAAGCACCTCGCGCACCACGCCGGCGACGTGCACGGCGTCGGCGTACCCGGCGGTGTCCGGCGGGTCGACGTCGATGCGCAGCTCGTCGGGGTGATCGGTGTCGGCGCTGCGCACCGGCCACGGGTGGAAGTCCAGGGTGCCGAGGTTCGCCGCCCACGCGAGCACGGCGGGCTCGGTGGGGCACACCTGGTCGGCCGTCCGGCCCGACGGGAACGTGACCCGCGCCGTGGCCACCCACCCGGGAGCGCCCTTCGGCAGGCGCTTGGCGTAGAAGGGCTCGCCCGCGACGCCGTCGACGAAGCGTTTCAGCGTGGTCGGCCGGTCGCCGATCGCCAGCAGCAACGGATCCGCCACCGCGAGGTAGTACTCCACGACCTGGCGCTTGGTAATGCCGCGCTCGGGGAAGTACACCTTGTCCGGATTGGACACCCGCACCGTGCGCGCGCCGACCTGGTACTCCACCGCTTCGCCGTGTCTGGCCACCACGTGAGCTTAGCCGTGAACGCGCGTGCACTACCGTGAAGAGGTGGCAGGCAGAACCAAGATGATCATCGGACTCGTCCTGGTCGTGGCGTTCGTGGTGGCGGCGCTCACCCTGCCGGTCCCCAGCCCGGCCGAGCTGCGCGCGACGGCCGAGGACGCGGGCGCCGCCGCGGTGGTGCTGTTTCTCGTGGCGTACGCGGTGTTCACCGTGATTCCCATACCCCGCACGGTGTTCAACCTGGCCGCCGGCCTGTTGCTCGGCGACGTGGTGGGCATCGTGGTCGCGCTCACGGCCACCGTGGTGTCGGGCCTGCTCGGATTCCTGCTGGCCAGGGGCCTCGGCCGGGACGCCGTCTTCCGGCAACTGCACCGCACTCCGGTCCGCGCGGTCAACGACCGGCTCGCGGACGGCGGTGCGCTGGCCGTCGCGTCGCTGCGGCTGATTCCCGTGATTCCCTTTGCACCGTTCAGTTATTGCTGCGGCGTGTCGTCGATCCGGTTGCGCCCCTACCTGCTGGGAACCGCGCTGGGCAGTTTTCCCGGCACCGTCGCGGTGGTCGTGCTCGGTGACGCGCTCACCGGGACCACGCCGCCGCTTTTGCTTGCCTGCTATGTGGTCTTCGCCGGACTGGGCGCGCTAGGGTTGCTCCGCGTCATCCGCACGACAGGACCGGCACAGCCGCATCCCCCGGAACCTGAACGCGCGCTGAACTGATCCGGCGCACACCGGCGGTTCACGTGGGTCATCGAGTGGACACCGCTACACTCGGTCGGGGCGCGAACCGGATCATCGCGCTGGGTCCATTCACGATCGCGAGAAGCAGCCGAGGAGTAGGCGTCATCGACACCGGTCAGTTGATCGCAGGCCACTATCGCCTCGTCGAGCACATCGGCAGCGGTGCCATGGGCATCGTCTGGCGGGCGATCGATGAGCGTTTGGAGCGTTCGGTCGCCGTCAAGCAGATCCTGACGCAGCCGGGGCTGAGCGAGTCCGAGCGGGCCATCGTCCGCCAGCGCGCCATGCGCGAGGCGAAGAACGCCGCGCGCTTCCAGCATCCCAACGCGATCGTGGTGTTCGACATCGCCGAGCACGAGGGTGACCCGTGTCTCGTCATGGAATACCTGCCCTCGCAGAGCCTCTCCGCGATCCTGGCCGAGCGTGGCACTCTGCCCGTCGCCGAGGTGGCGAGGATCGGAGAGCAGGTGGCCGCGGCGCTGGTGGCGGCGCACCGCGCGGGGATCGTGCACCGGGACATCAAACCGGGCAACATCCTCATCGACGACAACGGCGTCGCCAAGATCATGGACTTCGGCATCTCGCGGGCCAGCGGCGACCTCACCCTCACCCAGACCGGCCTGATCGGCGGCACGCCCGCCTACCTGGCTCCGGAACTCGCTCGGGGCGCCGATCCGAAGCCCGCCTCCGACGTCTTCTCGCTGGGCGCGACGCTGTACCACTCCATCGAGGGGCTCCCTCCCTACGGCGACAGCACCAACCAGCTCGCCCTGCTGTACGCCGCGGCCAGCGGCAAGCTGAACCCGCCCACCCGTTCCGGCCCGGCGACGGCCCTGCTCATGAGCCTGCTTCGTTCCGAGCCGGAGGAGCGGCCCAGCATGGCCGAGGCGCGTGACCGGCTCGCCGCGCTCGCCGCGGGCGAGAGCAACGGCAAGGCCCTCGGCGCGACCCTGGTCTCTCCCCCGCTGGGCCTGGCGCAGCAGGGCGGCCCGAAGCCGGTGACACCGGCTTCGGCGTCCGTCACGCCGCCGTGGCAGCGCAACCAGGCTCCCAGCGGCCCGCCGCGCAATCCGACCACGGCGGGCACGCCGGTGCCCCCGCCTCAAGAGCCCGCCGGCAGCGGCGGCTCGAGACGCAAGCCGCTCGTGTTCGGGGCGATCGGTGCGGCGGTGGTCGTCATCGCGGTAGTGCTGGCCATCGTGCTCACGTCGAGCGGCAACGACGAGAACCCCAACGCCGGCGGCAACTCCCAGACCCAGGCCCCTCAGACGTCCACCCAGACCTCGCCCACCTCCCCGACCTCTCCCTCGCAGGCGGCGCACAGCGGCAGCCAGGTCGACTGGAAACTGGCAGGCGGGGTCGTCGAAGCCTTCTACACGAACCCCGCCGGGTCCTGGAGCCGGCTCTCCCCCGCGGGCAAGGCCGCCTACGACAACGACCCCGAAGAGTTCGCCGAGTACTGGGAAGACCACACGGTCCGGTCGTTCCGGGGCATCAGCGCCTACAAGCGAGAGAACAACCCCGACGGCTCGGTAGACATGCAGCTCACCGTCGACATCGGCGACGGTCCGCAGGTCATGACCATGCGCGTGATCGACTCCGGCGGCACCCTGTTGATCGACGGCAACACCCGGCCGGACAACAGCTCCTCGGGCTGATGGGCATCCCGCCCCGCGTGCCCTACCGTGGAGGTATGCGCGACGACCAGGCATCCCGGCGCAGCTCGCGTTTCGACGACGAGCTCATCGGCCTGGATCCGGACGACCCCGAGGCTCAGGCCTTCGCCGCCCACCTCGACCGCATGGAGCACTGCGAGCCCGCGTTCACGATCGAGGGCTCGCTGCGCGGCGTCTCCGAGTTCGCCGAGGGCAGCAACCGCGCGGGCGGCCTGCGCTGGCTCGTCGCCGTGCTGGTGGTGTGCCTGATCCTCGTCGGCGTGCTCGTCACCGCGTGGGACACGCTCGGCAACCTCCTGGACTGGCTCGCCAGGTAGCCTGGAAGGCATGGAACACGCCGCCGGAACGTCCCCTCGCGTCCAGAAGACCGACCACGAATGGCGCGCCCAACTGAGCCCCGAGGAGTACGCCGTGCTCCGCCAGGCGGCCACGGAGCGGCCCTTCACCGGCGAGTACACCGACACCAAGACCACCGGCGTCTACGAGTGCCGCGCGTGCGGCACCGAACTGTTCCGCAGCGACACGAAGTTCGACAGCCACTGCGGCTGGCCGTCGTTCTACGACCCGGCCGACACCGACGCCGTGATCCTGCGCGAGGACCGCTCACTGGGCATGGTGCGCGTGGAGGTGCTGTGCGCGACGTGCCACAGCCACCTCGGCCACGTCTTCGAGGGCGAGGGCTACGGCACGCCCACCGACCAGCGCTACTGCATCAACTCGATCGCCCTGCGCCTGGTGCCCGCCGAAGCGTAGCCCGGCTCAGACCACCTCGACCGCGCACGGCAGGCCGTGGGCGCGCGCGAGCCGGGGGTCGGCCGTGAGCAGCGGCAGTTCGAGCCGCGCGGCCAGCGCCACGTAGAGCGCGTCGTAAAAGCGGATCCGGTCCCGTAGCTCCCAGGCACCGCGGGCGAGTGGGCCCGCATGCGGGTAGCGGGCGTCGAGCAGGGCGTCCAGCGACCAGAGCGCCGCGGACGCGACCTCCTCGCCGAGTGCCCCCTGCAGCGCCCTTCGCCGCACGACGTCACCCACCTCCGCGTCGAGCAGATGCGGTGCGTGCAGTTCCGCGACGCTCAATCTCTCGGCCAGCGCCTGTGCCGTCGCGTCGGCTCCGGTCAGCGCCTTCACCATCGCCGACGCGTCGACCACCAGCTCATCGGCCACGGGCGGCGGATTCCTCGCCCGGCCAGGGACCGCGGATCGCATCGAGGTCGGCAAGGATGCTCTCGGTGGTCACCCCGGTCCCCGTGTCGGCGGCCAGCGCGGAGCGGGCCGCGTCGAACGCGGCCTTCTTCTTCGCGCGCCGGGCGAGCACCGAGGCCTGCTCCTGCATGTAGGCCTGCAGCGACTTGCCCTCGGCCTCCGCGGCCTCCCGCAACGCCTGGTAGTCCTCGTCCCGGACGTTGCGGATCTGGATCGTCGCCATAGCGCTAGTTTAGCGCTACGGCAGGTTGCGGACGAGCTCACCCGGCTCGACGCGCGTGCCCGTGTAGAACGGGATCTCCTCCCGCACGTGGCGGCGCGCCTCGGTGCCGCGCAGATGCCGCATGAGGTCGACGATGCGGTGCAGCTCGTCGGCTTCGAACGCCAGGATCCACTCGTAGTCACCGAGCGCGAACGAAGCGACCGTGTTGGCCCGCACGTCCGGGTAGCCGCGCGCCTCCTTGCCGTGGTCGGCGAGCATCTTGCGCCGCTCCTCGTCGGGCAGCAGATACCACTCGTAGGAGCGGACGAACGGGTACACGCACACGTACTTGCGCGCTTCCTCGCCCGCCAGGAACGCCGGGATGTGGCTCTTGTTGAACTCGGCGGGCCGGTGCAGCGCCACCTGGCTCCACACCGGCGAGGAGACCCGGCCGAGCGGGGTGCGGCGGAAGCCGGTGTAGGCGGCCTGGACCTGCTCGACCTCCTCGGCGTGCCACCAGATCATGTAGTCGGCGTCGGCCCGCAGGCCCGCGACGTCGTACACGCCGCGCACGACCACGCCCTTGCCCTCGAGCGCGTCGAGGTACGCGGTGGTCTCCTGCGCGGAGGGGCCGCGGTCCTCGGGCAGTTTGCCCGCATCGACCTTGAAGACCGACCAGGCGGTGTAGCGGATGGTGTCGTTGAGTTCTTGGTAGTTCAGGCGCGCCATGGCCCTAGTTTCCCACCACGCGCCGGACGGCGGCGTCGGCGGTCGCGATACAGGCGGGCACGCCCACACCGTGCAGCGCGGCGCCCGCCACGGCGAGGCCCGGCACCTCCGCCACCGCGCGTTCGACGCGGGCGACCCGGTCGAGGTGGCCGACCCCGTACTGCGGCAGCCCGCCGCCCCAGCGTTGCACGACGGCGTCGACGGGCTCGGCGGTGACCCCGGTCAGCTCGGCGAGGTCCTCGCGCACCAGCCGCAGCAGCTCCTCGTCGGTCGCGCGCAGGCGCTGGGCCTCGCCGAAGCGGCCCACCGAGCCCCGGATGAGCACCGGCGCGCCGTCGGCCGCGTGGTGCGGCCACTTCCGGGCGGAGAAGGTGAACGCCTTGGCCGCGAACGGGGTTCCGTCCGCGCGGCGCTCGCGCTCGCCGATGAGCAGGCCGGACGCGCGTGGCAGCTCCGTGCCCGGCGGCAGCGCAAGCCCGACCACCGCCATCGAGGCCAGCTCGACCCCGGCCAGCGCTTCCGCGGCGGCGGGCGCGACGTCCGCGAGGAGCCGGCTCGCGGCGGGCGCGGGCACGGCGAGCACGACGGCGTCGGCGTCCAGCTCAGCGTCCTGGGGCGCGTGGGCCGGTGCGGCGGCGCCGAGCGTGAGCCGCCAGCCGCCCTCCGGCAGCATCCGCAGCGCCCGCACGGGAACGCCGAGCCGGACGTCGGCCGCGGCCTCCTTCGCGAGGCGCTCGGCGAGCGTGCCGAGCCCGCCGGTGAGCGTGGCGAACACCGGTGCCGTGCTCGGGCTGGCCGGCAGCTGCGCCGCGGCGGCCTCGGTGAGCGACGAGGCGCCCGCGTCGACCGCGGCCGCGAGCCCCGGCATGGTCGCGCGCAGGCCCAGTCCGTCGGCTCCCCCGGCGTAGACGCCGCCGAGCAGCGGATCCACGAGCCGGTCCACCAGCTCGTCACCGAAGCGCTCCCGCAGCAGCCCGCCCAGCGACACGTCCCGTTCCGGCAGCGCGAGACCTGGCAGCCGCGACTCCGCCTCGACCCGTCCGCGGCCCTCCTCGGAAAGCACACCGGCCACGGCGTCGCCGGTCGCGGGCACACCCATGAGCGTGCCGCGTGGCAGCGGCAGGGTCCTGCCGCCTGCCCGCACGGTGGCCGAGGCGGCCGCCGGATGGGTCAGCTCGTCCGCCAGCCCCACCTCGCGGGCCAGCGCGAGCCCTTCGGGCCTGCGCGCGAGGAACGCCTCGGCGCCGATGTCGAACGGGCGGCCCGCAAGCTCGACCGTGCGGAGCTTGCCGCCGAGCAAGGGCGCCGCCTCGCACACGGTGATCCTGGCGGTGTCGCCGAGCCGCTTGCGCAGCCGGTAGGCGGCGGTGAGCCCGGAGATCCCTCCCCCGACGACGGCGACCCTCACGATCTCCTCACAGACTGTGCACCAGCTCCACGACGCGGGTGAGCACCTCGGGGTCGGTTTCGGGCAGCACGCCGTGACCAAGGTTGAAGATGTGCCCGCCCGCCGCGCGCCCCTCGGCGACGATCCGCCGGACCTCGGCCTCGATCACCGGCCACGACGCCATCAGCAGCGCGGGGTCGAGGTTGCCCTGCACCACCGGCGCGGGCCGGTCGGGTAGCGCGAGCCTGCGGGCGGCCTCGTCGAGCGGCACCCGCCAGTCGACGCCGATCACGTCGGCGCCCGCGTCGCGCATCGCCGTGAGCAGCTCGCCGGTGCCGACGCCGAAGTGGATGCGCGGCACGCCGTACTCCCCGACGCCCGCGAGCACCTTCGCCGAGTGCGGCAGCACGAACTCGCGGTAGTCCTTCGGCGAGAGCGCGCCCGCCCACGAGTCGAACAGCTGCACCGCGTCGACCCCGGCGTCGAGCTGGGCCCTCAGGAAGGCAAGCGTGATGTCGGCGAGCCTGCCCGCCAGCTCGTGCCACAGGCGCGGTTCGGCGTGCATGAGCGCCTTGGTGTGCTCGTGGTTACGGCTGGGGCCGCCCTCGATGAGGTAGGACGCGAGCGTGAACGGCGCACCGGCGAACCCGATCAGCGGTGTGTCGCCGAGCCGCTCCAGCAGCAGCCCGATCCCGTCGGTGACCGGGGAGACCTGGGCGGGGTCGAGCGAAGGCAGCGCGGCGACGGCCTCCGCGGTCCGCACCGGCGCGGCCACCACGGGACCGGTGCCGGGCACGATGTCGATGTCCACCCCGGCGGCGTGCAGTGGCACCACGATGTCGCTGAAGAGGATCGCGGCGTCGACGCCGTGCCTGCGCACCGGCTGGAGGGTGATCTCGGCGAGCATCTCCGGGTCGGCGCAGGCCCGCAGCATCGACACACCCTCGCGCAGCGCGCGGTACTCGGGCAGCGACCGGCCCGCCTGGCGCATGAACCACACGGGCACCCGCGAGGGGCGGCCGCCCCGCGCCGCGACGAGCAGCGGGGCGTCGGTGAGGTCGCGGCGCGCCGTGGGTGGGTTCGCGCGCGAGACCGGAGGCGAAGGAGGCAAGGGAGGCACTGTCATCATCGTTATCGTGCCATGACCTGATAGAG
Source organism: Prauserella sp. PE36 (assembly GCF_003311655.1). Lineage (NCBI taxonomy): Bacteria > Bacillati > Actinomycetota > Actinomycetes > Pseudonocardiales > Pseudonocardiaceae > Prauserella > Prauserella sp. PE36. Next base: position 167,586 of record NZ_QEQT01000105.1, read on the forward strand.
AGCCGATTCTCGGCGCGTCCTGGCCCGGCCCCGACGGGGCGCGCTCTACAGTCGGGCGGTGACCGCCATGACGCAGGCGCCGGAGGAGTTCCGAGACGCCGTCGCAGCGCTGCAATCGGTGCGTCCCCGGCCGGAGGTGAGCCTCGAGCCGATCAGGGCGCCGCAGCGGCTCGCGCCATGGTCCTACGCGCTGGGCTGCGAGACCACGGGTCCCGGCGACGTGCCGGCGTCCGGGCGGCTCGTCCTGCTGCACGACCCCGAGGGCCAGGAGGCCTGGAACGGCGTCTTCCGGCTCGTCGTGTACGTGCGGGCGGAGCTGGACCGGGAACTGGCCACCGACCCGTTCCTGCCGGCGGTCGGCTGGTCGTGGCTCACCGACGCGCTGGAGTCCTCGGGAGCGTCGTGGACGGCGCTGGGCGGCACGGTCACCGAGACGTCCTCGGCCCGCTTCGGCGACATCGCGGGGCCCTCGCGGACCGACGATCTGGAGCTGCGGGCGTCGTGGACGCCGACGAGCGCGGAGCTGCGCCCGCACGGCGAGGCGTTCTGTCAGCTCGTCGCGAGCTACGCCGGCCTTCCGCCAGTCGGAGTAACGCTGTTCGAACAGCGCCAAACCTCGTAGCGCGACCCCCGGCCGGGCTCGTTCCGGCCTCCCGCGATACTTCCTGTCGCACCACCGGCCGCGCGAGCCGCGTGCACGCGGCGTCTGCACGAGCCGTTTGACCTCCGCAAACTTAGTACATCGCCAACAGTGCGCGCTTCGTTAACCACTCGCCGTGTATTGACCCGAACGTGCTACACGAGCGGCAGCGAGTAACTACCCGATCGGGATAGATACCCGTTCGAACGCCCCACTGACCCACTCGGGCGGCTAGAGTGCATCCGACGACACCACTTTCGGTCTAAAGCTGGCGCGGCTGATTGGCCGAAAGTCCCGGTGCCGGTCGGGGGGCACGACCGACTCCAGGGAGGTAGTGACGTGGCTGCCGTCGGCTTTTCGCAGGCCGTTCGTTCCACGCCAGCCGGTGCCTTGCCGGCGAGCATGGTTCCGCATCCGCGGGAAGAGTTGTTTTCCGTGCTGGTGGTCGATGACCACCCACTGTTGAGGGAGGCGATTGCCGCACGACTGGCGCAGATGGGCGCCGGGACGGTGCACGAGGCCGCGACGGTGGCCGAGGCGAGGGCGAGAGCGGCGGCCACGGGGCCGTGCGACCTCGCGATCCTCGATCTCGGACTGCCGGACGGCAGTGGCATCGAACTGGTCACCGAGCTCCGCAGCAATGGCTGGCCCAGGGTTGTGGTGCTCGCCTCGTCGGACGACCCCTACGCGGTCCGTTCGGCGTTCCAGGCGGGGGCACAGGCCTACCTGCTGAAGTCCGCGTCGCCCGTGGTGGTCACCGACGGCGTGCGCAGGGTTCTCGAGGGCGGCGTCTACGCCGACCCGAGCGTGGCCCCTGTGCTGGCCACCGGCACCAGGGTCGCGGGCACCGACAACACCCCGCGCGAGCTCTCGGCGCGCGAGGTCGAGGTGCTGCAGCTGGTCGCGGACGGTCAGTCGAACAAGGAGATCGGTGAGGAGCTGAGCCTCTCCGCGCTCACGGTGAAGTCGCACCTGTCGCGGATCGGGCGCAAGCTCGGCACCGGCGACCGGGCGCAGATGGTGGCGCTGGCCATGCGGGCCGGCGTCATCCGTTAGTCGCAGGGCGTCCCTACGGGACGGGCGAGCCAGGCGCGGTGAGCTCGTCCCGTAGGGTTCATTCTTGTGGAAAACGCAGATCACGCCTCCGAGATGCCGGAGGAGTCTGCGCCCATACCGCTGACGGAACCGGCCGGGGGCACTCCCCCGGTCATCTCCGACGTCGCCGCGCTTCGTGAGGCGTGCGACCTGCTGGCTGCCGGCAGCGGCTCGATCGCCGTCGACACCGAGCGGGCCTCCGGGTACCGGTACTGGCCCAAGGCCTACCTGGTGCAGGTGCGACGCGAGGGCGCCGGCACCTTTCTCATCGATCCCATCCCGCTGCGGGACGAGCTCAAACCACTGGCCGAGGTGCTGAGCGGCTCCGAATGGGTGCTGCACGCCGCCTCACAGGACCTGCCGTGCCTCGCCGAGCTGGACCTGCGCCCGCCGTCGCTGTTCGACACCGAGCTGGCGGGCAGGCTCGCCGGCTACGAGCGCGTCGCCCTGGGCACGCTGGTCGAGATGCTGCTCGGCTACCAGCTGGAGAAGGGCCACAGCGCCGCCGACTGGTCGAGGCGGCCGCTGCCCACCGACTGGCTCAACTACGCCGCACTCGACGTCGAGCTCCTCGTGCCGCTGCGGGACAAGCTCGAGGCCGACCTGTCCGCGCAGGGCAAGCTCGAGTGGGCGCGCCAGGAGTTCGAGGCCGTCCGCACCGCCCCTCCGCCCGCGCCGAGGGCCGAGCCGTGGCGCCGGACCTCCGGCATCCACAAGATCCGCACGGCCAAGGGCCTCGCCGCCGTGCGCGCGCTGTGGGAGGCGCGCGACGAGCAGGCCCGCAAGCGCGACCGCGCGCCGAGCCGGGTGCTGCCCGACAGCGCGATCATCAACGCCGTGCTCGCCGACCCGCGCACCAGCGCGGACCTGCAGGCGCTGCCCGTGTTCGGCGGGCGGGTGCAGCGGCGTTACACCAGCAACTGGCTGCGGCACCTGCAGGCGGCGCGGATGCTGCCGGCCTCGGAGCTGCCGAGCACGTCGGTGCCCAACGACGGCCCTCCCCCGCCCAACCGGTGGGCCGACAAGGACCCGGACGCGGCCGCCCGGCTGGCGGCGGCGCGCGCGGCGCTGACGAGCCTCGCCGAGCACCACCGGCTACCGGTTGAGAACCTGCTGCTGCCCGATCTGCTGCGACGGACGTGCTGGCGGCCGCCTGAGGACCGCTCGCCGGACGGCGTCGCGCAGGTCCTGCGCGAGAACGGTGCCCGCCCGTGGCAGGTGGAGCTCACCGCCACCGAGCTCAGCAAGGCGTTGCACGCCACCGCCTGACCCGTGGCTGTGAGCCACTCGACAGGGGCGCCACCCTGGTTACCGGGCGGTAACTAAGGCTATGGTGCGGCTATCCGAGTTACCTCGACCTTCCGCACCAAGGAGCATCCGTGGCCGCATCCGTGCGCACCGTGGCCTTCGTCGAAGGGGTCCGAACCCCCTTCGGCAAGGCAGGCGACAAGGGCGTCTACGCCCACACGCGGGCCGACGACCTCGTCGTCAAGGTCATCCGCGAACTGCTGCGGCGGCACCCCGAGCTGCCGCCCGAGCGCGTCGACGAGGTCGCGATCGCCGCGACCACGCAGATCGGCGACCAGGGCCTGACCATCGGCCGCACCGCCGCGCTGCTGGCCGGGCTGCCCAAGTCCGTGCCCGGCTTCGCGATCGACCGCATGTGTGCCGGCGCCATGACCGCCGTGACCACCACCGCGAGCGGTATCGGCTTCGGCGCCTACGACGTCGCGATCGCCGGCGGCGTCGAGCACATGGGCAGGCACCCGATGGGCGAGGGTGTGGACCCGAACCCGCGGTTCCTCGCCGACAGGCTCGTCGACCCCTCCGCGCTCGTGATGGGCCAGACCGCGGAGAACGTGCACGACCGCTTCCCCGCGATCACCAAGCAGCGCTGCGACGCCTACGCCGTGCGCAGCCAGGAGCGCTTCGCCGACGCCGTGAAGACCGGCAAGATAGGCCCCGACCTGGTGTCTGTCGCGACGCGGCACCCCGAGCTGGGCTGGGGCCTGGTGACCGAGGACGAGCCACCCCGGCCCGGCACCACGATGGAGGGCCTCGCCGGGCTGAAGACGCCGTTCCGTCCGCACGGCAGGGTCACCGCGGGCAACGCGGCCGGCCTCAACGACGGCGCAACCGGCGCGCTGCTCGCCGAGGAGTCGACCGCCCGCGAGCTGGGCCTGCCCGTCGGCATGCGGCTGGTCGGCTACGCCTTCGCCGGGGTCGAGCCCGAGGTGATGGGTGTCGGGCCGGTGCCCGCGACCGAGAAGGCGCTCGCCAGGGCGGGCCTCTCGATCGGCGACATCGGGCTGTTCGAGATCAACGAGGCGTTCGCGGTGCAGGTGCTCGCGTTCCTCGACCACTTCGGCATCTCCGAGGAGGACCCACGCGTCAACCAGTGGGGCGGCGCGATCGCGTGCGGTCACCCGCTGGCTTCGTCGGGCGTGCGGCTCATGACGCAGCTCTCGCGCCAGTTCGCCGAGCGGCCCGACGTCCGCTACGGCCTCACCACGATGTGCATCGGCATCGGCATGGGCGGCACCGTCATCTGGGAGAACCCGAACTGGGAGGGGACCAAGTGATTACCCAGGAGCAGGCCGAGCTGGCCTTTCCCGACGAGGTGGTCACGCGCGCGGTGACCCGGCTGGTGCCCGTTCCGGGGCTGGCCGCGCCGGTCGCGCTGATCACGATCGACAACGGGCACGACCACACCCGGCCCTCAACCTTCGGGCCCCAGGGCCTGGTGAGCCTGAACGCGGCGCTGGACGAGGCGATCGCCGCCGAGCCCGCAGCGATCGCGGTCACCGGCAAGCCGTTCGTCTTCGCCGTCGGCGCCGACCTCTCGGGCATCGAGCGGGTCGCAGACCCGGAGGTGGCGCGGCTGATCGCCCAGGCAGGGCACGACGTGTTCCGCCGGTTCACCGAGTCGAAGATCCCCACGTTCGCGTTCGTCAACGGCGCGGCGATGGGCGGCGGGCTCGAGCTCGCGCTGTCGTGCCACTACCGCACGCTCTCCGACAACGCGGCGGCGCTGTCGCTACCCGAGGTGTTCCTCGGCCTGTTCCCCGGCTGGGGCGGCACGCAGTTGTTGCCGAACCTGATCGGCGCCGACCCCGCCGTGACGGTACTCGTCGAGAACGCGCTCAACCAGAACCGGATGCTCAAGCCGGCGCAGGCGGCGAAACTCGGCATCGCCGACGAGCTGCTCGGCTCCGCCGACTTCCTCGAGCAGTCGCTGCTGTGGCTGGCGAAGGTGGTGCGCGGTGAGATCACGCCGGACCGGCCGGAGATCGACCGCGGCGAGGCGTGGGACGCCGCGCTGGCGCGCGCGAAGTCCCTTGTGGACAGTAAGACGAAGGGCGCCTCGCCGGGTGCGGCCAAGGCCGTGGAGCTGCTGGAGCTTGCCCGCACGGCCGATCTCGACACCGGGTTCGCCGCCGAGACCGACGCGCTTGCCGAGCTGCTGCTCACCGACACGCTGCGGGCTGGGCTGTACTCGTTCAACCTCGTGAACAAGCGGGCGAAGCGGCCCGCGGGCGCACCGGAGAAGTCGCTGGCACGGCCGGTGAACAAGGTCGGCATCGTCGGCGCGGGGCTGATGGCGAGCCAGCTGGCGCTGCTGTTCGTGCGCAGGCTCAAGGTTCCCGTGGTGCTCACCGACATCGACCAGGAGCGGGTCGACAAGGGAGTGTCCTATGTGCACGACGAGATCGGCAAGCTGCTGGCGAAGCAGCGGATCTCGCCGGACGAGGCCAACCGGCTGACGACGTTGGTGTCCGGCTCGCTGGACAAGGCCGCGTTCGCCGACGCGGACTTCGTGATCGAGGCCGTGTTCGAGGAGCTGGGCGTCAAGCGGACCGTGTTCGCCGAGGTCGAAGCGCACGTCGGCCCGGAGGCGATCCTCGCGACCAACACCTCGTCGCTGTCGGTCACCGCCATGGCGGCGGAGTTGAAGCACCCCGAGCGCGTGGTCGGGTTCCATTTCTTCAACCCGGTGGCCGTGCTGCCGCTGCTGGAGATCGTGCGCGGCGAGCGCACCGACGACGCCGCGCTGGCGACCGCGTTCGCCGTGGCCAAGCAGCTGAAGAAATCGAGCGTGCTGGTGAAGGACGCGCCCGCGTTCGTGGTGAACCGGCTGCTCACGCGGTTTCTCGGCGAGGTGCTGGCCGCGGTGGACGAGGGCACGCCGTTCGAGGTGGCCGACTCCGCCCTCGACCCGCTGGGCCTGCCGATGTCGCCGCTGACGCTGCTGCAGCTTGTCGGGCCGCCGGTGGCGCTGCACGTCGCGGAGACCATGCACGGCGCGTTCCCGGACCGGTTCGGGGTGAGCGAGAACCTCAGGCGGTTCGTCGAGGCGGGCAAGTCGTCCGTGTGGCAGTGGGACTCCTCGGGCAACCGGACCGTCGACCCCGAGGTGGCGGCGCTGTGGCGGCAGGGCGAAGCGCCGTCCACCGCGGAGCAGGTGCGCGAACGGGCGCTCGGCGCACTGGCCGGGGAGGTGCGGATCATGCTCGACGAAGGCGTGGTCGCGGAGGCGCAGGACATCGACCTGTGCCTGATCCTCGGCGCGGGCTGGCCGTTCTGGCTGGGCGGCATCACGCCGTACCTGGACCGCACCGGCGTCTCGGAGCGAGTGAACGGCAAGCCGTTCCTGGCCCCCGGCGTCGCCTCGGTCCCCTCCTCCTGAGCCCGTGCCCCAGCCGCAGTGAAGGCCACCTTCACTGCGTTGAACGCAGTGTTGTGTCTCGGTTGATCTGTCGCAGGGTTGTCTCGGTTGTTGTGTCACAGGTTAGGCGGCTGGGGTGAGTTTGCCCTGGTAGGTCTTGGTGTGGTCGAGGTGGATGTAGCCGATCGGGTCGCCGTTGCTGGTGTAGGCGGTGGCCCGGTCGTGGTCGGCGATGATGGTGATGGTCTGTGTGGCGTGGGCGGTGCCGATGCGGATGCGGTGGCCGCGGCCGAGGTTGATGGTGCCTTTGTCGCTGACTTTGAGCTGGTGGATGGTGGCGTCGTCTTGGACGGGCGGGTGCTGGGGCCCGCCGAGGTGGGTGGCGGTGTGCCAGGTGTCGTGCGGGGTGCGGCGGCCCAGCGCGCTGTGTCGGCGGGTGTTGTAGTGCTTGCGGTAGGTGGTGAGCAGGGTCTGCAGCTCGGCCAGGGTCCTGGGCTGGACGGGTTGGTGGGCGAGCCAGCGTTTGAGGGTCTGGTGGTGGCGTTCGACTTTGCCGCAGGTTTGCGGGTGATACGGGCTGGAGTGGATGAGCCTGCTGCCCCAGCCGGTGACGGTGGTGGTGAACGCGGAGGGCTTGGCGTTGGCGCGGTGCCGTGAGGTGAAGGCGGATCCGTTGTCGGACAACACGATTGCCGGTGCCCCGAACTCGGCGACGGCC